>DASRFZ010000178.1:0-3633 GCA_035651275.1 Mycobacterium sp.
ACCAAGAACGCGACGAACGCGATGCCCGATGTCGTCGGGCTCACTAGAACCGCTCCGGGTATAGCAACGCGGCAGCGAGGAACAAGGCGAGGATCACGCAAAGCACCAAGCCGACGACGTTGTCGACGCTCACAGCCGCTCGACCAACTTCTGGACCAGGCCGAGCAGCGCGAAGACTGTCAGCGTCAAAACGATGTATGCCAGCACAGACACACGACGAAGCTAAGCGCGCGTGATGCGTCTTGAGCGCCGTGTTGACGGTTTCTTGATGGGTTTGATCGGTACCTTAACGGGTGCTTGTCGCGCTACCGCGATGTGTCGGTCTTTAGGGTGTGAAAGCAGTTGCCGCGCAGTATGTTACAAAGGAGGACGTCGCCCGAACACGGTCAGCGTTTGTCGGGGTGCAGCCGTCCGGCGGGGTTCGTGGCGCGCGTCGATATTCACCAGTCACCCGTTTGTGGCCCCGCAGCGTGACGACCTGCACCTCGCTCGTGGCCGACAGCCTGATCTACCGGCGAAAATCGCGCGGATCGCTGCGATTTCTGCGTTTTTGGCCCTGCTCAGGCGCGGACGGAATATAGTCCGTTTGCTGGATGTCGGGGCGCAGGTGCGCCCACTGCGGCAACAGTGGAGGAAGCACCATGGCAGGTGGCGTGGCATCGACGGCAGGTCCGCGTATGCGCCTCAGTTCCATGGGCCGCGCAGATTCGTCGTCAATCGTGACCACCCACGTCGGGATCGGCCACGAGCACTTCGCCGACTGAGTGGAGGAAAGAAATGACCAGCCCCAACAGCCCCGACGTCCCGAGCAGTCCGAGCAGTCCGAGCAGCCCGACTGTTGAACATCCGCATCGGCAGGCAGTTGTCGTGGGCACGCTGATGCCGCACATGTCTGCAGAGCGATATCACGTCTATCGCATCGCGACTGCGCTGGTCTTGGTGGCGGCCTTGATCGCGGCCGGGTTCGGTTCGCTCCCAATAGCGTTGGTGCTGGCGGCGATCGCGTTGCCGGCGATCGTACTCACCTACATTCACGACCATCGGCTGTGGCGTGACGAGCCGCTCACCGTCATCGTCGTCACCTTCTTGTTGTCGTTGGGCCTGGGCATCGGGGTCGGCTACCTCGAGAGGTACTTCATTCCCGGTGTGGCGCTGCCGTTGTCGCATTCTCAGCACTCGCAGCTGCCCCCGGTATCGCAAATCCTTGAACTAGGTCTGGTAGTTCCTGCGGTCGCGTTTGTGGCTGTGCTGATCGCCCCGATACTGGTGACCTCGCGGGCGGCGTTCAAGCATCCGATGGACGTCGTGGTGACCTGCTCGCTGAGCGGTGCCGCGTTGTCGCTCGGGCTTTCCATCGTCGTCCAGCACGGCGCGTTCAGCGAAATCCAGGCCACCGCAGGCGATCCCGCCCGGGTGGCGTTCATCGCATTGACGCTGGGCTTCTTGCAGCCGATCGTGTTGGCCACCGCCGCCGCGATCACGCTGCTGGGATTGCGCAGCCCCAGCGTCAACCCAGTGGCAGCCGCGGTCAAGGGCATCGTGTTGGTGATTCTCTACGAGCTCGCCACCACGTTGCTTCAACCGTTGGGAACCCGCGGCATTGTGCTGACGGCACTGATCGCGTTTGTGCTCGCAGGCGTGGGGCTGCTGGCCACCCGCAACACGCTGCACACCGCATTGACCGCTGACGAAAACCTGGTCGGCGCAGACGTCGTCGAGCACCGGCTGCATGCTGCCGTCGTCGCCGCGATCATCGCCGTCGTCGTGATCGTCGCCGCCGGAGTGACCGCGGCGGTGGTGTGGAGCGGGCCGTCGACCAAACCCGCACCGCCCGCGACCGGTGGACAGTTCGGTCCGGTCAAAGCGTCCGGCCTGCTAAGACCCGACCTTTCCGGGGCCGGTGATCACCCGCTCGGGGGCGTCTTCTTGGCGTCCACCCGCACACCGCTTGCGGTCGGAAACGGCTCGAGCTTCGATTTCGGTGGCGGAGTCACGATGCAAATCGCGTCTGGGTGGACGATCGGTGACAAGGGCCAGGGATACGTCAACCTGCTCAACGGCGACAAGTCGGCAGCTTTGTTCGCCAGTGCGGGCGCCGCCAACAAAGCGGACATCGCCCAAGAGGCACAGTTCCTCATCCCAGCCGAGATCAAAGGAACGGGACTGACCGACGTTCAGCAGGATCAGAATGCACAAGTGTTGGACATCAGCGGCGGAGTGAACTACCTGCAGTCGCTCACAGTCGACTACACCGGCAACCTGCAGACCAACCAGGGGACCGCGCAGGCCTACGGCTCATGGGTCATCTTGTTCAACAAGTCCACCAAGAGGAGTGCGTTCCTCGACGCGTACGCGTTCAGCAAGGACGCCATCGACGCGGCGTGGCCTGACATCAAGAGCATGATCGAATCCATGGTGTAGCCACCGAAACAATTCCACGGTACGGCATGATGTAAGCCGTGGCCGAACGACTCGCATTGGTGCTCGCAGGCGGTGGCGTTGCCGGAATCGCTTGGGAGACAGGGTTTCTGCTCGGCGTGCAGGACTCTGAGCCGGAGGCCGCAGGCCACCTGATCGATCCGGATGTCCTGTTGGGCACCTCGGCGGGCTCGGCGGTCGCTGCGCAGATTTCCAGCGGGGTGCCGTTGGCAGAGCTGTACGCCCGCCAGCTCGTCGAGAACACGCACGAAATTCTTCCGCGCCTCGAAATCCCCGAGTTGATCGAGCTTTTCGAGCATGTCGCTGACGCCGACTCCTCGATGACCGAGAAGCTGCAGGCGATCGGGAAGCAGGCTTTGTCGGCGCCGACCGTCAGCGAGGAGGCGCGCCGGACGGTGATCGCCAAGCGGTTACCGTCGCACGACTGGCCCGCGCGTCCCCTGGCGGTGACCGCGATCGACGTCGAGTCCGGTGAACGCGTGCTGTTCGACCGCACGAGCGGGGTATCGCTTGTCGACGCTGTGGCCGCGAGTTGCGCGGTGCCGCTGGTGTGGCCGCCGGTGACGATCGACGGCCGGAGGTTCATGGACGGCGGCATCGGCAGCAGCGCGAATGTGGGAATGGTGCGCGACGCGGACGCGGTCGTGATGCTTGCGCCGACGCCGGCTCCGGGACTTTCGCCGTTCGGGCGCAGCCTGACCGACGAGCTTGCCGAATTCCCTGGCTGCACAGCGGGTTTCTTCGCCGACGACGCATCGGTGGCTGCGTTCGGGCGCAATCCGCTCGATCCCGCCAGCCGCGCGGCGTCGGCAGCGGCCGGACGCGCTCAGGGCCGGCGGCAAGCCAGAGAGGTCGCGGAGTTCATTGTGCGCACGCTCACTTAGGCGCGAGCGTGCGCACAATGCCATACTTTCCCGGCGCGTCGATGTGTAGACACGCACGCTCGCGCCGAAAGCCAAGAGGCTAGCGGGGTGGGTCGCCCTTCCAGCTGAAGCTGTTCACGAAATATCCCATCCAGCCCGCGATGTCGAGGTTGGTGCCCGTCGGATGTCCCTCGCCTTTGGGCTGGTGCTTGGGCCCCGCCGCCTCGGCGACCAGCGCGAGGTCGTTTTTCACCGCGACCATGATCAACACGCGCTGCGGTTCGTAACTGCCGCTTCCGCTTTGAGGCACGACATCGTCGATCTCGCCATA
>DASRFZ010000179.1:0-3954 GCA_035651275.1 Mycobacterium sp.
AGCCGAATCACCTTCCACCACATATAGTTCCGACTTGCGTGGATCGGTCGAGCGGCAGTCGGCCAGCTTGCCGGGCAGCCCACCGATGTCGGTCGCGCTCTTGCGCCGCACCAGCTCGCGGGCCTTGCGTGCCGCGATACGCGCCTGCGCCGACGAAACCGCTTTGTTCACTACCGTTTTGGCTTCGGCGGGGTTGGCTTCGAACCAGTGGCTCAGCTGCTCGTTGCAGATCTTCTGCACGAACGACTTGACTTCGGTGTTGCCCAGTTTGGTCTTGGTCTGCCCCTCGAACTGCGGCTCGGACACTTTCACGGAGATGACGGCCGCCAGGCCTTCGCGGATGTCGTCGCCGGTGAGGTTGGGATCCTTGTCCTTCAGCAGCTTCTTGTCTTTGGCGTACTTGTTCACCACCGACGTCAGTGCTGCGCGGAAACCCTCCTCGTGGGTGCCGCCCTCGTGGGTGTTGATCGTGTTGGCGAACGTGTGCACCGATTCCGAATACCCGGCGTTCCACTGCATCGCGATCTCGACCTCATGCCCGTCGCCCTTGCCCTGGAAGTCAACGATGCTGCTGTGGATCGGTGTCTTGGTGCGGTTGATGTGCCGCACGAAGTCACCGAGGCCGCCGGGGTAGTGGAAGGTGCGGTTCTTCACCTTGTGAGGTGCGGCGGCTTCCGCGGCTTTTTCCTCCGCCGTCTTCGGCGCCTCCGCGGTGTCGCTGACAACCTCGTCGACCACTTCTTCTTTCTTCACCCGCTCATCGGTGAGCGTGATCGTCAGTCCTTTGTTGAGGAATGCCATCTCCTGCAGGCGGCGTGCCACGGTTTCGAAGTCGTACTCAGTGGTTTCGAAGACGTCCGGGTCGGCCCAGAACCGCACCGTGGTCCCGGTTTTCTTGGTCTTCTCGCCCTGCTTCAGCGTGCCCGGGACCGAGTGATCGTAATACTGGAACCACTCGTAGCCGTCGGTGCAAATCTCCACTTCCAGCCGGCTCGACAGCGCATTGACGACGGACACGCCCACGCCGTGCAGACCGCCCGAGACCGCGTACGCATCAGAGTCGAACTTTCCCCCGGCGTGCAGCTGGGTCATCACCACGTCGACCGTCGGCACGCCGGACGCATGCATCTCGACCGGGATACCGCGGCCATCGTCGGTGACCTCGACGCCGCCGTCCGCAAGCAACCGCACGTCAACCCTGGTGGCGTAGCCGGCCATCGCCTCGTCGACCGCATTGTCCACAACCTCCCAGACCAGGTGGTGCAGCCCGCGTTCGCCGGTGGAGCCGATGTACATGCCCGGCCGTTTGCGCACAGCCTCCAACCCCTCGAGAATGGTGATGGATTGGGCGCCGTACTTCGTCTGTGCTTTCTTCTTCTGGGCAGCCACGGTCGGTAGCGTCTCCTTGGGGTTCGCATGCGAGCGGTTCAATCACCGCGAGTCTTCGTTCAGTCTACCGGTTAGCACCGACGGCACCGACTCTGTGGCGGCGTTTCTCCACAGCTAAATACGCCGTGCGCGGATTTTCTCGACCACCGGCGCGTCCCGCCGCTTGCGGAGGTAATTTCCGTCGTCCAGACGGCTCTCAGGCCATATCATCCGTACGTGTCCCGGGGCCCGCGCCCCGCCACCCGACGCGGTCCCTTCTGCCACGAGGGCGCGGTCGGACCGGTGATTCTCAACGACGTGACGACGCCGTCGCCGACGGCCGCCGCGATCTTTGCCAACAACTGGCTCTGCATCAACCTCAGCTGCGTCGCCCACGCGGTGGATTCGGCGGTCACACTCAGCACGCCCTCGTGCAGCGCCGCCGGGGAGGCGTGCTCGGCGATCTGTGCGCCGACTACCGTGCGCCAGCTCCCGAACACCGCGCCTTCCGCCACGCGCTTCGACCACCCGCGCGTGCTGGCAAGATCGCGGGTCGCCGCGCCCAGCAGTTGCGGGTCGCGCGCGTCGGGCCCGGGGCCAGACCACGCACGCCGACCGCCCTTCTGCCGGCCTGCCACTCGCGGAGCACCGGCCGAACGTCGGCCCAGCCCAATGTTTTTCCCCTGCGCACGCGCGGCGTTGCGAGCTTCCTCGAGCGTGCGGCGCACTAGATCCATCGCCGCGTCGTCGGCGCCCTTCGCGTCGCTCATGCCCCCACCACCGAGACGCGGCCGCTGTCATCTTCGGACAACTCGATCCGGATGCGACGCGCGTCCAGACCCGCGGGGATGTCGTCGGGCACCGCGGCAGTCACCAACACCTGCTCGGCACCTCCGGCGACCGTAGCCAGCGCTTGCCGGCGCGCGGTGTCCAGCTCAGCGAACACATCGTCGAGCAGCAGCACCGGGTCGCTGCCGTCGGACCGCAGCAATTCGTATGCCGCGAGCCGCAGCGACAACGCCATCGACCACGACTCCCCGTGGGACGCAAAGCCTTTCGCGGGCGCATCGCCCAGCAGCAGCTCCAGGTCGTCGCGGTGCGGGCCGACCAGGCAAACACCCCGGTCCAGTTCGGCGTCGCGGCGACGGGCCAGCGCGTCGAGCAGCACCGGCTCGAAGTCGTCGCCTGGCGACAACTCCGCGTCCACGCTCGCGCGGTATCGAATGTCGGCGGTCCTGGATCCCGGCGCAAGCAGTTGGTACGCCTTCTCGACCTCCGGCCGCAGCGCATTGACCAGCTCGACGCGCGCCGCCAGCAGCCTCGCGCCGTGTTCGACGAGGTGCCCGTCCCACACGTCGAGCGTCTGCAGCAGCCCGGGATCCCGGGCCCGCTGCCCCGCCGCTGTCTTCAGCAGCGCCGTGCGCTGCCGCAACACCCGGTCGTAGTCGGCGCGCACGCCCGCCAGTGCCGGCCGGCGCACCGTGGCCAGTTCGTCGAGGTATCGGCGGCGCTCGCTCGGGTCTCCACGCACCAGCGCGAGGTCCTCGGGCGCGAACAGCACCGCCCGCAGCACACCGAGCACCTCTCGCGGCGTGCGCACGGGGGAGTGGTTCAACCGAGCCTTGTTCGCCTTGCCCGGAGTGATCTCCAAGTCGACGGCGAGCTCGCGGCCGTCGTTGACGACGATCGTCGACACCACCGCGCGTGCTTGTCCCGACCGGACCAGCGGCGCGTCCGTCGCCACCCGGTGCGAACCGAGCGTCGACGAATACCACAGTGCCTCAACGAGATTGGTCTTACCGTAGCCATTCGGCGCGACGAACACGGTGCGGCCGGCTTCGAGGTCGATATCGGCGTGCGGCCAGGACCTGAAGTCGCGGAGGCCGAGGTGCCGCACGTACATCGCTAGACGCCGTTCGCCTACCCGGACTGGCTGATGCGCTTGACCGCATGGCCGCCGAACTGGTTACGCAACGCGGCTACTGCCTTCATGGTCGGCGAATCTTCCTGGCGGGAAAGGAATCTGGCGAACAGCGCAGCCGCGATACTGGGCACGGGGACTCTCAACCGGATCGCTTCCTCGACCGTCCAGCGCCCCTCGCCGGAGTCCTCGGTGTAGCCAGAGATCTGGGCCAGGCCCGGGTCTTCTTTGAGCGCTCGTGCCAGCAATTGCTGAAGCCACGATCGAACGACCGTGCCGTTGGTCCACGCCTGGTAGACCGCCTGCGGATCCTGGATCAAGTCTTCCGCGGCGAGCATCTCGTAACCTTCGGCATACGCCGTCATCAATGCATACTCGACGCCGTTGTGCACCATCTTTGCGAAATGGCCGGCGCCTACCGGTCCAGCATGGACGAATCCGTCTTCACGCGGACCGGGGGGCCGCAGCGTCTCGAAAATCGGCATGACGCGCTCGATGTCTGCGTCGCTGCCGCCGACCATCAGCCCGTAGCCCTCTTTGAGGCCCCAGATGCCGCCGGAGACGCCCGCGTCGATGAACGCAATGCCCTTGTCGTTCAAGAACTTCGCGTGCTTCTCGTCTTCGGTATACCGAGAGTTCCCACCGTCGATAATGAGGTCGCCCTC
>DASRFZ010000180.1:0-25789 GCA_035651275.1 Mycobacterium sp.
TTCGTCGCGAAGGAACAAGAATCCAGCCAAGGCGCGATCAAGGTCGTCGTCGCTCGGCTTGAAGGTGTCGGTCTTCGCGTGCGCCGCCCACGCCCCGGCGAAGCAGTCCGCCTGGATCTCCTTCGTGACCGTCGCGCCTTCGAAATTCGCCCTTGCCTGAATCGCGTGGCCCCATTCGTGCGCGAGCACAACCGGAATGACGAAGTCGCCGAAGCGTTTCCGTAGGTCCGGCAGAAGCCCTTCGGCGTCCCATGCGACGTCGTCAGCCTTCGCGCAATAGAACGCGTTGCCGGCTATGTCTGCCGCCGCCTGCGCGCACGGCGGGAGATCGCCTGACGACGGGGTGACCGCGTAGAAGCCACCTAGGACCGGGGTGTAGTCGTGGCCGTAGATCTTGGGGAACTCGTCGACCCAGAACTGTTGGATGTCCGAAATCGCTTTGATCACCAATTGGTTCACGGGGTTGCCGGCGTCGCCGTGAATCTGTACCGACGGTGTCGGTCGCTGCGATGCCGGAGCTCCTACCGGCGCCTTCGGCGCTCCGCAGGCGACGGTGGCCAGCGTCGCCACCGCTACCGCGACAGCAACAGGACGACGAATTCGCGATCGAGAATAGGGCTCCACGCGATGACGATGACAAGCGCAAATTGGAAACCGGTTGGAGGTGGCGTTGGAAAGCGTTGGCGGCGAACCCGTTAGAGCGCGTCACCGATCTCGCGGAGCAACGCCGCCTTGCTCTTGGCACCGACGATCCGCTTCACCGGCTTGCCGTCCTTGAACAGGATCAACGTGGGGACGGAGACCACCTGGAAGTCCCGCGCGGTGCCGGGGTTGGCGTCGATGTCGATTTTGGCGACGGTGAGTTCGTCGGCCTTCTCACCGGCGATCTCCTCAAGCACCGGGGCAACCATCCGGCACGGAGCGCACCACGTCGCCCAGAAGTCGACGAGCACGGGACGCGGCGCGGACAGCACGTCCTGCGCGAAGGTGCCGTCGGTGACGGAGATGGTGGTGGTGGTGTCGCTCACAGTGGGGCTCCTATCAGGTCATCGGGGGACTCGGCGTGCGCTGTTTCGGCCAGCCACCGTTCGGCGTCGATGGCGGCAGAACATCCGGTGCCGGCAGCGGTGACCGCCTGCCGGTAGGTGCGGTCGACAAGATCGCCGGCGGCGAACACGCCCTCGACCGACGTGTGGGTGGTTTGGCCGCGGACCAGGACGTAGCCGTCGGCGTCGGTGTCGAGCTGGTCGCACACCAGCTCTGAGCGTGGGTCGTGTCCGATCGCGACGAAGACGCCGGTGACCTCCAGCGTGGAGTCATGGCCAGTGATGGTGTCGCGCAAGCGAATTCCGGCCACAGAGGTGTCGCCGAGAACCTCTGTCACGACCGCGTTGGTGACGAAGCGGATCTTGTCGTTGTCACGGGCGCGGGTGAGCATGATCTTGGACGCGCGGAACTCTTCGCGGCGGTGCACAAGGGTGACGGTGCGGGCGAAGCGAGTCAGGAACGTCGCCTCCTCCATGGCGGAGTCACCGCCGCCGATCACTGCAATGTCTTGGTCTTTGAAGAAGAAGCCGTCGCAGGTCGCGCACGAGCTGACGCCGCGGCCGAGCAGTTCTTGTTCACCGGGGACATGCAGGTAGCGGGGCGCGGCGCCCATCGCGAGGATGACCGCGCGAGCGTGGTGGGTCTCGTCGCCGACGGTGATGGACTTGACGGGACCTTGCAGCGAGATCGCGTCGACGTCCTCCATACGCAGGTCCGCACCGAAGCGCAGCGCCTGCTCGCGCATCTCGTCCATGAGCTCCGGTCCGGTGATGCCGTTGCGGAAGCCGGGGTAGTTCTCGACCTCGGTGGTGGTCATCAGCGCGCCACCGAACTGGCTGCCTTCGAACACCAGCGGAGAGAGCTGCGCGCGGGCGGCATAAACGGCGGCGGTGTAGCCGGCCGGGCCTGAGCCGATGACGATCACATCGTGTACGGGGGACTGAGAACTCATAGGGGCCTTTCTTACCGTTCGCGCACAACAACACCAGCGTATGACGGCGTGTTCCCCGCCGGCGTCAGGGACGGCGGATCTTGGTGTCGGCCACTAGTTCGGTGTCGGCTGCCATGCAGTTCGGCCGCACTGCGAGCACGGCGACCGAGCCCGGCGTGTCGGCGGCCAGCAGCAGCACCACGGCGGGCGCGCCGCGGATCTCGACTTGCGCGCCGCCGAGCACGGTCGCCGACCCCGGATAGCCGAGACCGCTCAAACACGAGGACCGGCGACGAGGGTCGGCAAGCGGTCCGAGGTCCGCCGGGCGGCCCAGCAACGCAACGAGCTGTGCGTCCGAGAGCGGTACGGCGGCGGGTGGTTCAGCGCCGAGATGTTGAGCCCCACGCTGCGCTGGCCCTGAACGCGATCCGACGAGCATCGCCGTGCCCAGCCCGGCGGCCGCGACGGCGGCGGCCGCGCCGACGACCGCCCCGACGCGGACAATCCGGGCGCGTCGCCAGCCGGGCCCGGGTGCCGACCTCAAGGCGGCCACCACCCGATCGGTGACCTCCGGCGGTACGGGAGGGGCCGAGGAATCGTCAGCGCCGAGACGGGCGAGGGCTTCGCGCACGCGGCCGACAGCGGGAACTTCGTCGGGACCGCGCGCATCCATTCATTCGTTCTACCCGGCGTCCCTCGCCACGTCGTGGTCGAAGTAGCGGAGCAGCAGCGCCAGCCGGGCCCGTGCGCGGGCGCAGCGACTCTTGATCGTGCCCTGCGGAACACCGAGCAGCCGAGCGGCGTCGGCAACGGAGTAGCCCTGCATGTCGACAGCGACGACCGCGGCACGCTGGCTCACCGGCAGCCGCATCAGCGCCCGCTGCACAACCACCGCCGTGTCGGTCTGCGACGCGGGATCGCTGATCCAGCACGCGTCGTCTTCGAGTTGGATCGCGAGGTGATTCTTGTTGCGGCGCAGGCGATCCAGGCACGCGTTGACGACGATGCGATACAGCCAGCTGCTCACCGCGGCGTCGTTGCGAAATGACGCGGCGTTGCGGTGCGCAGACAACATTGCATCTTGAAGGGCATCGGCGGCGTCCTCGCATGTGCGGCTGGTCAGTCGCGCCAGCCGGTACAGCTGGCGCTGGTGGCGAAGGAACAACTCCTCGAACGCGTACCTGTCTCCTGCGGCATGCGCGGCCAGCAACTCCGCGTCACTGCGCGCTCGCTGCGTCCCCCCGAATGAGCCCACAGCCGAACCCTAAGCGGATCCTGGGAGTCCCCTGAACGCCAATTCGAAGTCCTTGCGGTTGCAACTACCAGCGTCGGGGTGGCGATCAGCGGGAGTGCTTGTCAGAGCCCTGAGGCTCGTCGTCCAGCACCGACCCGGCAGGTCGCAGCCCCTGTGGATGAACGCCTTACGACGTCCCTTCCAACGTGATCTCGGCGATCTCGGCGTGGTAGTCGCCGTTCGTGTCGCCCAGCTTGGTGATGAACACGACCACGTTCGACGTGGGCGCGGCGTTACTGATCGGGATGTGGTTGGACCCCTGCTGCATCGTCGTGGGTTTGGAGAGTTCGGTGGTGTCGTCGAGGCTGCTCGGCGTGTCGGTGTTCGCCGACCGAATCTGGATCTGCGTACCGGTGCTGTTCACGGTCACGTTCACCGCGGACAACGTCGCTGGCTTCGGCAAGTGCAACACCAGGCCGACGCCGCTCTTGAACGCGGGGAACGGATCGCGGTCTTTGTACGTATCGGTCGCCCAGACGGTCGCGGGGTTTCCGTCAATCGCGAGCGCAGCTTGACCGGGGTTGTCGGGCTCTTGACCGCCGGGCGAAAAGACCGACACCTTATCGGGTTTGACCACACTCCCCGGAGGTGTCTCCGATGGGGAGGTGGTGTTCAGACCCAGTTTGTCCCGCGTGCTCTGGTAGTCGCTGCTGGTGGGGAACCCGTTGAACAACGCCGCCGCCAGCAGAGCCGCCACCACCAGAATCGCGCCGACGATACCCAGCCCCACGAGAAGCCCCTTGCGGCGACGGGCGCGTTCCTCGTCATCGAGCTCCCTCGGTGCCGGGGTTCGAGGCGGCCCTTCGTCGACCGGAGAGATCAGTTCTGTGCGGTCTGCTTCGGCGGTGGCCTGCTGCAGAACATTCAAAAGTGTTGACGCACTGGAGATTCCGCCGGTGTCCTGGACAGAGCGCAGGGCCGCAGCCGAAATCTGGAACGGGATCGAGTGGTCGACCGCCTTGGGTTCGAGGGGCTGCCCTGCCGGGTCGAGGTCAGCCGGCGGCAACCCGCTGGGCTCACCGGTCTCGGGCAGCGGCCACCGCTTCAGCAGGAGCGCATACAGCGCGGCGCCGATTCCCTTGATGTCGTCCTCGGGTGTGGCGTCCGGCATGGTCGCGGGAAACACCAACGCCACATCACCCTCGATGCTGACGCGGATCCGGCTCGGATGGTCGATCGACAGCGCGACCCCTGCATGGTGTGCGGCTTCTGCCGCGGAGGCCAGCGACTGCATCGCTCGCGCACCGCCGATCGGCGACGGCGACGTGTCGGCGACCTCGCGCAGCGACCCGCCCCGGATCCATTCCGACACCACCAGCCCGCCTGTGCGCACCCGGACCACATCGAGGACCCGCGCGATCCCAGGGGAGTTCAACCGGCTCAGCCGCAGCGTGCGGGACATGATGGCTTGCACCGCGTCATCGGAGAGATTGCCGTCAGGATCGACGAACGTCAGCGCCACCTGCCGGTCCAGTGCGGTGTCCAGCGCCTGCCAGAAGTGCAGGTTCTGCGGCCCGCCGTGCGACACCAGCAGGCGATAACGTCCGTCGGCGATGCTCGCGCCCGGCATCAGGTTGACGTCGTCGTCGGACCGAGTCGCGTCGGGGGTGTCGCGCGGCGCGGCCAAGCCCATGGCTTCCCGGGTGGGATCACCGGCGAAGTCGCCGGCAGGCAGACCCGGGCGGGGCGGCGCGACGGGTGGAGGCACCTCCGCCGGCACGTCCGGCTGGAAGTCGTCGGCGGACGGGCGCGTCAGCCGCGTCGTCGCGTCGGAGGCGGCACTGCCCGGGGTTTCGTCAGTCACCGCCGTCCCCTCCCATCCTTTGGCCCTTCGAGGCGGGGGTACCCGGATATCCGAAAGCCCCTGTTCAGAGTACGAGGTATCCCTGGCGGGCTGTCGCGAAACGGCGATTGACCCCCGCGGCACCGCAGCGGGGCCGAACCGGCGGCGCAGGGCGCCGAGAGCGGACTCCGCGTCGGGCACTCTCGCCGCCAGCATCACCGCCGCGATGATCGGCAACATGATCACGCCCAACACCAGCAATCGCAGGAGAGATCCGGCGCCGCCGAAGTCGGCGGTCAGCTCGGTCAAGCCCAGCAGCCGATCGGCGACGTAGGCGATGAGGCCGGCAAGCAATGATGCCGCGACGGTGACGAGCACGGTGCGGAGCACCTCGGTGCTGAACATTCGCCCGCCGGGCGGTTTGAGGGCCGCGCGCAGCAGCACGTAACCCAACGTGGCGCCTGCGAGGAACCCGAGCCCGTTCGCGAGACCGAGATAGCCCGCGACCATGTCCCGGTTCCCGATCACCTCGTGCACCGCGAGTTGTTGCACCGCAAGCGAAGCCGCGATCTTGACGGTGGTGATCGCGATGATGATCCAGATCGGTGTCCACGGCTGGTGTCGGGCGTAGAAGACCCGAAGCTGAATCAGCACAAGCGCATACGGGATCAATGTGAACGACGACAGGGCGATTGCGCTCCCGAGATACCCCGCGTCGACGGCGCCGAACTTTCCGTAAGCGAACAGTGCCGAACCGATCGCTGACCCGCCGACTGTCATGAATGCGACGGTCGGAATCAGCGTCACCATCGTGAGTCGGGTGGCCAGCCCCAAATCCGCCAGCACCGAAGGGATGTCGTCTGCGGCCGCATTGCGCGAGAGCCGTGGCATCACCACCGTCAGCACGGTCACGCCGATCATGCCGAATGGCAGCATCAGCACCAGCCACGTGTAGTTGTAGATGGCCGGACCGGATTTCGCAGCAGCGCTGGCGATTTGGTTCCCGACGATCAGGCCGAACTGACTGATCAACACGTACAGCACCATCGCGGCAGCCATCGCACCGAACTGCTTGAGGCGATCGTCGACGCCCCACATTGGGCGCAGACTGATACCTTCTCGCCCGATTGCGACAAGTAGCACCAACGTCTGGGCGGCCACACCCAACGTGGTGCCAATACCCAGTACAAGGAGCTTGGCGTTGCTGTGGTCGGCCGAAAGCTCGCCGGGCACAAGCACATACGCCCCGAGCGTGACAATCGCGACGATGTTGTTGACCACCGGCGCCCACGCCGGCGCACCAAACAGGTTGCGGGTGTTCAGGATTGCCATGAACACCGACGACAACCCGTAGAACAACACCTGCGGCAAGAGCAGGTAGGCGAACGAGGTGGTGAGCTGGCGGTCGACCAACGGGTCGTTGCCGAGCATCAGCCGCACCAGCAGCGGCGAGCCTGCGACGGACAGCGCGGTGGCGACCAGCAGCAGAGTGGTGGCCAGCGTGACCAGTCGCCGCACGAATGCGATGCCACCGTCGGCGTCGTCGCGTTCCGCGCGGGCGAGCACCGGCACGAAAATGGCCGTGAAGGTGGCCTCCAGAACGAGGGCGGCGACCAGGTTCGGCAGCTGGTTGGCCACCGAGAACGCGCTCGACAGGGCCGCGCCGAGGATCGCGGCCAGCAGCACGATGCGGGCGAACCCGGTGACGCGGCTGACCAGCGTCGCGAACGCGATACCCCACGACCGCGAGACGACCGCCGCATCGGTGAGTTCCGCGCGCGGCTGCCGCGGAGGCCGGGCGCGCGGCGGAATAGGCAGGGGAACCGCGCGCCGGCTGCCGGCGGTCACTCGGGTTCCGGGCGGTCGAGGTCGGCGGGGTCAGGTTGACCGCGGAAGCGGTGCCACAACCGCCGTCCGGCCAGCATCACCAGCACGGCCGCCGCGGCGATCGTGATCGCGAACAGCAACTGGCCGTACGCATTCGAATGCACGGACAACCGCACCGGCTCACCGAGTTGCATGCCGTCGGGCGTTCGCAGCGCCACGTCGACGGCGACGCGCTGGGTGAAGTGCACTTCGATCGGCACTCGCAGCGGCAGATAGCCCGGCGGCAGCTCCTGCACGCCGATGTCGGTCACCGTCATGCCCGGAGGGGCGTCGACCTGGAGTTTGACTTTGATCGGGACCGGGAGGTCGTTGCGCAACGCGAGCGGTAGCGGGCTGTGCTCGGTGGCCAGCGTGTACGAGCCGCCGGGGTTGACGATCGTCACAGCGTGGAACATGTCGTCGGTCGTCGCGTCGACGGCGGCCATTCGCTGCCGCGCCTCTGCGTTGCGGCTGTTCGGCGGAATCGCCTCGCTGAGCGCACGCAGGATGTCCTCGCGCAGCGGTGCCGTGTACTGCGGGCCGGTAAGACCGGTGCGCGGATCGGTGGTCAGCGCGGCCGTCAGTCCCCACAGCCGCCCCACCTGACGGTTCATGTCGGCAATCAGCGCGTCGTCGACGCGGCCGCGTGCCGGCGCGTCTGCCAATGTCTGCGCGCCGCTGGCAGCGGTCGCCGTCGCCTCGCCTATCACCGCCGTCAGAGGCCGCGGGGTCGCGAGGCCGGCGTGGATCGTCGTTGCCAACGCGGTCAGAATCGATTGCGCGTCCGCGGGCTGCAGATCCCACACCAGCGGCGGCATCACGATCTGGTTGCGCGGCGCGGCGTCGGGGTTCAGCCCCTGCCACACCATCGCGCCGAGCGCGTCCTGGCGGCGGGCGGTGTCGGAGTCATGCGTGTAAGGCACCGCCAACGAGCGGTCCAGATACGACGGCGACACCGGAGAGTTGCCCGCGGCCGCCAGCGCCGCCCCGACCGTCGGGTCGAACGGCGCGGTAACGAGATTCGGCGACAGCCGATTCGAAGCGAGGTCGGCCGGCAGCGGCTTGCCGTCGGACTCGTCCTGGGCCGTGCGATCGGCGGCGGTGATAGCGACGGTCGGGCCGTGGGTGCTCAGCAGATCGGCCGTGCCCGCGGTCAGCGACCCGTCGCCGAGGAGAGTTGCTCCGCGCGTCGACGCCACGCCGAGGATCTGGTCGACGATGTCGCCGCCGGTGGTGGTCGCCGCGGCCGCCAGCCCGGGGTCTCCGACTCGGTGCAGCGCGTCGAGATTCGCCTGCGCGTACGGCGTCGCCGCGACGCACATGCGCCGTGCCAGCGCACGCAGCCGGTCGAGCCAGCTCGACGCCGCGGCCTGCCCGGCGCCGGGATGGGTGGGCGAATTGCGGTCCGCCGGATTGGTGGACACGACGTAGCCGCCGGACATCGCGTTGACGGTCACGAGCAGGTCGGGGTCGACGGCCAGGCACAGCGCCCCGCTGACTCGGCCGCCCGGGTCGACGGCGGGGTCGGTGGCGGATTCCGCTGCCGCCAGCAACGCGTCGAGCCGGCCGCCGGGCGCAAGCGATGCCGCGAGGTCGTCGTCGGCGAGCCGGACCGGAGTGACACCGCCAGGGGCGCCCGCGGCCAGCCGCGGCCGGTCGGCCAACGGCCACAGCATCGTGATGGCGACGGGTTTGGACGTGTCGGGCGCCACCACGTTCGCGGGGTCGCCGGCCGAAGTGCCCGGATTCGGCGGCACCCCCAGCACGGGAAGCAGGAATCTGGCGTCGTCGAGGCGCGCGGGCTCCCCGTAGTCGGGCGTGCCGTTGACGTTGACCAGCATCGGGTACACGCCGGGCCGTTCGATGCCCAGCGCCGGCTGGGCGGCCGCCCGCACCGGATACGACAGAGCGAAGCCGCTGGCCTGCCCGCGCTGCAATTCGGGCGAGACTGCGATGAAGTCGCCGACGGGTTGGAACTGCTCGGTGGAACCGGTGAGGTTCGTCCGCAACCCGGCCGAGGTGCCTACCGCGTCGGCGCGTTCGAGGCGGACGACGATGTCGCGGACCGAGCGATCGCCGACGTTGGTGACGGTGCCGACCACGGTGACCGTCGACTCACCGGCCGTGCTGACGACGTCAGGGGTGACGCGATCGATGCGAACCTGCAGGAATTGGGTGTCGCCCGGTTCGCCGGCGGTCGCCCGCGGCGCGATTCCGGCCAGCACGGGCGCCACGACGAGGACGACCGCGGCGAGGAACCGCCGAAGTGTCACCGCTTGTGTCCGTGGCCGTTCGTCCGCCCCGAGCCATTCCCGTCGGCTCGCCGCCGAGTGCTCGAGTGGGTTTGACGCCGACGCCATGGCGTGCTGTGCGGCAGCGGCGGCAGCGCCGCCGGCCCCTCGGTGTGCAGGGTCTGGATCAGCTCGTCGGCGACCTCGGCGAGCCGGCGTTCGTCGGCGTAGGCCAGCCGCGACGGCAGCTCGTCGAGCGGCACCCATGCCACCTCGCTGACCTCGAGGTCATGATCGGACAACTCGCCGCCGAGGAACCGCAATAGATAGTGGTGCACGGTCTTGTGCACGCGTCGGCCCTCCGTGACGAACCAGTAGTCGATGCTGCCCAGGGAGGCGAGCACGTCGCCGCGAATGCCGGTCTCCTCTGCCACCTCACGGATCGCGGTCTGTTCGGCGGTCTCGCCGAGTTCGATGTGGCCCTTCGGCAACGACCACAGCATCCGTCCGCGCCGGTCGACTCGGCCGATCAACGCAGCCATGTGACTGCCCTGCGGATCGTCCAGGCCGTCGACCACCAACCCGCCGGCGGACGTCTCGTGCACTGTGCGCAACCGTTCCGGTGATCGGCGACCGCGTGACCGTTTTGCCGGTGTCGCGCCGTCGGATTCGGCGGCCCGGTTCGACAGCGATTTGGGTGGGTCGGCGGGAGCAGCGGCACGCTTTCCACGGCGCCGGCCCCGGCGCCGTCGCGGCCTTGCCTGTTCGCCGTCTGACACCCAAGCGATAGTAGCTGGCATGACTTTTCGTTCCGGCCCCACGCGCCGGTGGGCGCCGGAGTGCACCTGCGCATTAGGGTAGGCGAACGTGCCTGACGCCGAACTGCTTGCGGGCGCCGCGATTGCGTTGAACCGCCATGCGGAAACCCTGCGCGCACTGGGCGCGGTGTTCGCCGATGCCGGGTACGAGTTGTACTTGGTGGGCGGCACTGTGCGCGACGCAGTGCTGGGCCGGTTGGACTCCGACTTGGATTTCGCCACCGACGCGCACCCCGAGGTCGTGCAGCAGATCCTGCAGCCGTGGGCAGATGCGTTGTGGGACACCGGAATTCAGTTCGGCACCGTCGGCGCGGCGAAAGGCCCGCACCGCGTCGAAATCACGACCTATCGCTCCGACATCTACGACCAGGTGTCGCGAAATCCGCAGGTACAGTTCGGCACCAGCATCGAGGGGGACTTGCTGCGGCGCGACTTCACGGCGAACGCAATGGCGGTGCGCATCACCGCGAACGGTCCCGAGGAGTTCGTTGACCCTCTCGGCGGACTTGCCGCGATCGGCGAGGGCATGCTCGATACTCCGGCCGCCCCGCAGGTCTCCTTTGGCGACGATCCCCTGCGGATGTTGCGCGCGGCCCGGTTCGTCAGCCAACTCGGCTTCGCGGTGGCCCCGCGGGTGCGCGCAGCGATCGAAGAGATGGCCCCACAGCTTGAGCGCATCACCGCCGAACGCATCGCCGCGGAGCTGGACAAGCTGATCCTCGGCGACGACCCGGTCGCCGGCATCGAGCTGATCGTCGACACCGGGATGGGCGAAGTCGTGCTGCCGGAAATCGGTGCGATGCGGCTGGCCATCGACGAGCACCATCAGCACAAGGACGTGTACCGGCATTCGCTGACCGTGCTGCGTCAGGCCGTGGAGCTTGAAGACGAGGGACCGGACCTGGTGTTGCGCTGGGCCGCGCTGCTGCACGACATCGGTAAGCCGGCGACGCGCAAGCATGAAGCCGACGGTGGGGTCAGCTTCCATCACCACGAGGTCGTCGGCGCGAAGATGGCGCGCAAGCGGCTGCGGGCATTGAAGTACTCCAACCAGATGGTCGACGACGTGTCGCAGCTGGTGTACCTGCACCTGCGGTTCCACGGCTACGCCGATGACAAAGGGGCCGGCAAGTGGACCGACTCCGCGGTGCGGCGCTACGTCACCGACGCCGGACCGCTGCTGCCGAGGCTGCACAAGCTGGTTCGTGCGGACTGCACGACACGCAACCAGCGCAGGGCGGCGCGGCTGCAGGCCAACTACTCCGACCTCGAACGCCGAATCGCAGAGCTGGCCGCCAAAGAGGACCTGCAGCGGGTTCGGCCGGACCTGGATGGCAACGAAATCATGGAACTGCTCGGCATCCCGGCGGGTCCGGAAGTCGGCGAGGCATGGCGTCACCTCAAGGAGCTGCGGCTTGACCGGGGCCCGTTGAGCAAAGACGACGCGAAGGCCGAGTTGCTGAAGTGGTGGAACGCACGCACGTAGCGCGCCGTCCGACAAGGCATGGAGTACTGCTTCGGGCCTGGCGACGGCTCGGCGACGATGTGGGTCGGCGCGCCGGATGTCGATCTCGATGGCGACGGTGACCTCGACGCCGTGCGGCTCGATTTCGACGGCGACGGCCGCCTCGACGACGCGATCGGCGATCTTGACGGCGACGGGCTCGCCGATCACGCGGCTCTCGACCTCGACGACGACGGCAGCGCAGAGAGTTACTTCACCGACGACGGGTCCGGGACCTGGGCGATAGCCGTCGACCGGCTGGGCGCAGGCGCGTCACCGGCCCGAGGAGATCTGCGCTGGCTCGGTCTCGACGGCGCCGAGCACACCGGCGGTCCGCTCGTCGACTTCGACGGCGATGGGCAAGCCGACGACCAACTGCTCGACAGCGACGGCAACGGTCTGGCCGACCGAGTGCTGTGCGACGGACCGACCGGCGCAATCGGATACGTCGACGTCGACGGCGACGGCCGCTGGGACGTCCAACTATCCGACGCCGACGGCGACGGAGCCGCCGACAAGGCGAACGCGCTATAGCGAGGCGCGTGTCCCGGTTAGCGGCCCGGTCCGGGCGGCCCCGCGAACGCCTGCGCGATCGACAGCCAATGCCGCGCGTCGTCTCCGACTGCGACGACGTCGAGTGACGGGAGCGGCCGCCGCTGTGTGACCAGATAGCAGAAGTCTTCTGCCGACCCCATGACCCGCTGCTTGGCATCCTCAGGACCCCACGCCCACGTCGACCCGTCCGGCGCGCGCAACTCCACTCGGAACGGCGACGTCGGAGGGGGCAGTGAGTGCACGGCGAACGCGTAGTCACGGGTACGCACGCCGAGGTGCGCGATCGAGCGCAAGCGCGCAGTGGCCGGACGCCGCACCCCGAGCGTGTCGGCGACGTCGAGTCCGTGTGCCCAGGTTTCCATCAGTCGCGCGGTCGCCATCGAAGCCGGGCCCATCGGCGGTCCGAACCACAGCAGCTTGCGATCCGCCGCGACGCCCGCGAGTTCGTCATGCAACCGCCGTCGTGTCAACCGCCAGTCTTCGAGGAGCTCACTAGCGGAGCGGCCGGCCTCGTCCGCGGCTGCTGCATCGACGAAGCCTGCCGGGTTCTTCGCCGCAGCCGCCAGCAGGTCTCCGAACGCGGGCTCGTCGGTGATCGACGTCAACGCAACGCGATCCGTCCACAGCAGGTGACCGATCTGATGGGCGATCGTCCAACCCGGCGCCGGAGTGACTGTGCGCCAACCGGTTTCGTCTAGAGGCGCTACCAGAGTATCGAGTTCGTCGCTCTCCGCGCGAAGGTCGTCGACAAGCGCTTTCAGATCGGCCATGCGGCAAACCCTAGCCCCTGTGATCGGGCTCGCCGCGCCGCCCGATCATCGAGTGCGCTCCGAGGCCGGCGAGGTACACGACGGCGCCGGCCAACGCCAGCGCGGGCGAATGTCCGTCAGCCGGGATCACCGTCGCACTCACTGCCGTCGCGCCGACGAAAGAGAACCAGAACAGCGAATCCTGCACGGCGAAAACGTGTCCGCGCCGTGGGTCGTCGACGTCGATTTGCATTGCGCTGTCGGCGCAGAGCTTTACCACCTGACCTGCGAGGCCGAGAAAGAATCCGCACGCGATCATCACCGGCAGTATCAGTCCTGCGCCCAGGATCTGAAAGACTATGGCGGCGAAGAGCGCCCAGTTCGCGGCTGCGAACCGTCCGACGCGCCGAACGATCATCGGCGTCAGCACATTAGCCGTGAACGACCCGCATGCCGCGGCCGCCAAGAACACGGCCGCAATGCCAAGACCGACGATCATCCGACTTTCCGTGTGCCGCACGATCACCAGCATCAGCAAAGTGTTGATTCCGAACGCGATGCGATGTGCGGCCAACCCGGCCAATGTCGCGGTGACGCTCGGGGTGGCGAGGACCGTCCGCAACCCGTGCAGCCAGCCTGTGCAGATCGCGACGACCGCCGATCCGTGAATCGCGGGGGCGGTGTCGTCGGGACCGAGAACATGCGGCACGAACCTCAGCGCCAGCAGGAGCGCGACGAGCACCGGCACGGTGACCATGAAAATGACTGTGGCCGAACCGGTGTCGTTCTCACCGAGCAACCAGCGGGGAACAAGCATGAAGTTGACGCCGACGAATGCCGCGACCGCGCCCACAGCGGTGGCAACCGCGTTCATCGTCACCACCTGCGGTCGCGGCACGACGTGAGGCAGCGCCGCGGACAGACCGGACGTGACGAATCGGGTGACCCCGTTGACGATCAGCGCTCCGGCCAGCACGGCCGTCTCGCCGGCACCGCCCGCCAGCAACACGCCGACGCCCGCGATCAGCAGCAGCCGAACAGCGTTCGCGCCGACCAGCACGTTGCGCCGGTCCCACCGATCCAGCAGTGCGCCGGCGAACGGTCCGATCATTGAGTAGGGCAGAAACAGCACGGCGAACGACGCGGCGACGTCCCCAGCTGTCGCCGCCCGTTCGGGATTGAACAGGATCGCTCCGGCCAATCCGGCTTGAAAAAGGGCGTCGCCGAACTGACTCGCGACACGCACAGACAGCAGCCGGCCGAAGTCGGGCATGGTGCGAACCGATCGCCATACCGCGGCCGGCGCGTGCACGTCTACCACCGACTCACAGTACAAATATTGCCGCCGCCGTTTGCCGATCGCCCCAAATGCGCTGTGCGGGTGCCATGATGGTGACGTGGCCCACTCGGAAGACCCTGAGGACTACGCACCCACAGCGAATCGGGTGCGCTCCGGCACGCTGCTGTTGGCCAACACGGATCTTCTGGAGCCGACGTTTCGGCGCAGCGTGATCTACATCGTCGAGCACAACGACGGCGGGACGCTCGGGGTGGTGCTGAACCGGCCCAGCGAGACGGCGGTGTACAACGTTCTCCCGCAGTGGGCGAAGTTGACCACCAAGCCCAAGACGATGTTCATCGGCGGCCCGGTCAAACGCGACGCGGCGCTGTGCCTGGCGACGCTGCGGGCCGGCGTGACGTGCGACGGGGTCCCCGGCCTGCGCCACATTCAGGGCAGGATGGTGATGGTCGATCTCGACGCCGACCCCGATGGAATCGCCCCTCTGGTGGAAGGGGTGCGCATCTTCGCGGGCTACTCCGGCTGGACCATCGGCCAGCTTGAGGGCGAGATCGATCGCGACGACTGGATTGTGTTGTCCGCGTTGCCCTCTGACGTACTCGTCGAACCTCGGGTGGACCTGTGGGCACGGGTGCTTCGGCGTCAGCCGATGCCACTGTCGCTGTTGGCGACGCACCCGATCGATATCAGCCGCAACTAGTACGCGTCGACAGCGTGCAGCTCGCGCACCGGTGCTCACCGTCGCGCTGGCACGTCGGCGCCGCGAGCATCGTCCCCGCGTAACGCGCGCTTTGCCAGGCGCCTGCGGCCACGGTGCCGAGCGCGCCGGCAATACATAGCGTCAGAAGTGCAATCGACGGCCGGGCCGACAGTGCGACCGCTCCGCCGGCAGCCAGCATCACGGCGGCCGCCAGCTGAGTGGGCGCGACCGTGCGCAACACCCGCTGCGTGGCGACGACGGAGGAGGCGGGGCGAATTAGCGCCCGCGCACCCAGCGCCGCCGATGCAGCCGCGGCGCACAGACACAGCACCCCGGCGACAAGCATGGGGCCACAATACGAGAGCCGTGCTACGACACCCGCGCGGGTGCGGCCGGTGCCACCGGCGTGAAGGGAGCCGACGGAACTGTCGGCGCCGCGGGAGCCGACGGGACCGCCGGAGCTGCCGGGTTTGCGACACGGAATCCGTTCACGATCGCATCCGTGGCGTCGGCTGACGAGGGCGCACCCTGGACGTGCGCCATCGAGGTCACCGACAACGACACGAGATATCTGTCAGGGCCGACGGTCGCGATGACGTGGCGCCGCGACGTGTTCAGCGGCATGTCGTTTTGCCGATATGTCCCTTCGATCTTCGACGACGGGAAGCCGTAGAAGTCGGCCAGCGACGCGTCGGTGGTCTGCCACGCGGGCAGCGACTGGCTGTCGATGAACCCGTGCGTGATCGCTTCCTTGGGATCGAAATCGCCAACGAGCTTGTACACCACAAGCTGTGCGTTCGGCGTGTACAGGTCGGGGCTGGTCCGGTTGGCGAACACCGCGAACGCGTCGGGAACGTTGGGATCAGGCACCGCCGTCCAGGCAGGCGGTACCGGCAGAGTGATGTTCAACGCCGTAAAGCCTTGGGAGCGTCGCGGTTCCATCTTTACGTGCTTGCTGGTGAAGTAGTCGCGCAGCGTTCCCGACGTCGCCGGGGTCATCGTCGGAGCCGACGCCGGCACGGACTGGTAACCCGCGACACCAGGTTGTGTCACCGTCGGCGCTGCGCCCGGCGCGAGTGCCATCGGCGGAACAGCGGACGCAGTCGGCACGGCCGCGATTGGCGCGACGGCCGCTGGGGCCATCGCCGGTGCGCCGGCCATCGGGGCCACGGTGACCGTCTGCGTCACCGTCACGGGCGTCGGCGGGGGGATGGGCATCGGCTCAGCGACCGCGGTAGCGCTGGTCAGGCAGAAGATCCCGGCGGCACCGGCCGCCGAGCAGCCCATCACCGCGAGCCACACCCGGGACTTGTCGAACATCGCGACGCCCTCCTTCCGCTCCTTTCGCGCACTTGCGGCAGTAGGAGGCGACGGTAACAACTGTCACTCTGGCACCACCAGTGCTGGAATCGAGCTCTGACCGGTCCGCAATGGAACCGAGACCTGGCGACGCCCGCAGAGCAGTTCAACCGCGCTGACTAGCCTGTTTGTCGTGACCGACTCCGACGTGCCGAAATTCCGCTACACCGCGGAGCTCGCGGGCGAACTCGAGCGCGTGTGGCAGCAGCGCTGGACGCAAGCCGGCACGTTCAACGTGCCCAACCCGGTCGGGTCGTTGGCGCCGACCGACGGCAACAAGGTGCCCGACGACAAGATGTTCGTCCAGGACATGTTTCCGTATCCGTCCGGCGAAGGCCTGCACGTCGGCCATCCGCTCGGATACATCGCCACGGACGTGTATGCCCGCTACTTTCGGATGTCGGGCCGCAATGTGTTGCATGCGTTGGGGTTTGATGCGTTTGGATTGCCGGCTGAGCAGTATGCGATTCAGACGGGCACGCATCCGCGCACCCGCACCGAAGCCAACATCGTCAACTTCCGGCGACAGCTGGGCCGGCTGGGGTTCGGCCATGACTCCCGGCGAAGCTTCTCGACCACCGACGTCGAGTTCTACAAATGGACCCAATGGATATTTCTCCAGATTTACAACGCGTGGTTCGACTCCGACGTCGGCAAGGCGCGGCCGATCGCCGAGCTGATGGCCGAATTCGACTCGGGCGTGCGGGAGTTGGCCGACGGACGCAAGTGGCCGGAATTGTCCCCCGGCGAGCGCGCCGACGTCATCGATTCTCATCGACTGGTGTACCGAGCCGATTCGGTGGTCAACTGGTGCCCCGGACTGGGCACCGTGCTGGCCAACGAAGAGGTCACGGCCGACGGCCGCAGTGAACGCGGCAACTTCCCCGTCTTCCGAAAACGACTGCGGCAGTGGATGATGCGCATCACCGCCTACGCCGACCGGCTGCTCGACGATCTCGAGCTGCTGGACTGGCCGGAGAAGGTCAAGACCATGCAGCGCAACTGGATCGGCAGATCGACAGGTGCTGCCGCGTTGTTCGCCGCGTCGACGAATGACGGTGCGACGGTGGACATCGAGGTGTTCACCACCCGGCCGGACACGCTGTTCGGCGCGACCTACATGGTGCTTGCCCCCGAGCACGAGCTCGTCGACCGCCTGGCCGCCGACGCCTGGCCGGACGGTGTCGACCAGCGTTGGACGTACGGGTCGTCGTCCCCGGCCGAGGCCGTCGACGCCTACCGGCGTGCGATCGCCGCGAAGTCGGACCTCGAGAGACAGGAGAACAAGGCCAAGACGGGAGTCTTCCTCGGCGCGTATGCGACGAATCCGGCTAACGGCGAACGGATTCCGGTGTTCATCGCCGATTACGTCCTTGTGGGCTACGGCACCGGCGCGATCATGGCGGTACCCGGCCACGATCAGCGGGACTGGGAATTCGCCACCGAGTTCGGGCTGCCGATCGTGGAAGTCATTGCCGGCGGGGATGTTTCACGTGAGGCATACACCGGCGGCGGTCCCGCGGTGAACTCAGACTATCTCAACGGACTCGAGGTCGACGCGGCCAAGGAGACGATGACGCGGCGCCTGGAGGCCGACGGCCGGGGCAAGGCCCGTGTCGAATTCAAGCTGCGGGACTGGCTTTTCGCTCGCCAGAGATATTGGGGCGAGCCGTTCCCGATCGTCTACGACACAGACGGCCGCCCCCACGCGCTGCCGGAATCCGAACTGCCCGCGGTGCTACCCGATATTCCCGACTATGCACCGGTGTTGTTCGATCCCGACGACGCCGACAGCGAGCCGTCACCGCCGCTGGCCAAGGCCACCGACTGGGTACACGTCGAACTCGACCTCGGCGACGGCGTGAAGACGTACACGCGCGACACCAACGTGATGCCCAATTGGGCCGGCAGTTCGTGGTACGAGCTGCGCTACACGGACCCGCACAACGCGGAGCGCTTCTGCGCCAAGGAAAACGAGCGTTATTGGATGGGTCCGCGGCCGGCGGAGTACGGCGCGAACGACCCCGGTGGCGTGGATCTGTACGTCGGCGGTGTGGAACATGCTGTGCTGCATCTGTTGTATGCGCGGTTCTGGCACAAGGTGCTCTACGACCTCGGTCATGTGAGTTCCTCGGAGCCCTACCGCCGGCTGGTCAACCAGGGCTACATCCAGGCGTTCGCGTACACCGACTCGCGCGGCGCGTATGTGCCGGCCGCGGAGGTGGACGAGCGAGACGGCCGCTTCTTCTACCCGGGACCCGACGGCGAGATCGAGGTGTTTCAGGAGTTCGGCAAGATCGGCAAGAGTCTGAAGAACTCGGTGTCGCCCGACGAGATTTGCGACGACTACGGCGCCGACACGTTGCGTGTGTACGAGATGTCGATGGGCCCGCTTGAGGCGTCAAGGCCCTGGGCCACAAAGGATGTCGTGGGCGCGTATCGCTTCCTGCAGCGGGTGTGGCGCCTAGTGGTCGACGAGCAGACCGGAGAGGTGCGGGTCTGCGACGACGACCTCGACGACGACACGCTGCGCCTGATGCACCGCACCATCGCCGGAGTCGCCGACGACTATGCGGAACTGCGCAACAACACGGCTGTGGCCAAGCTCATCGAGTACACGAACCACCTGACGAAGCAGAACGTCACGGCGCGCGCGGCGGTCGAGCCGCTGGTGCTGATGCTCGCTCCGGTGGCGCCGCACGTGGCCGAGGAGATGTGGCACCGGCTCGGCCACGACACCTCGCTGGCCCACGGCCCGTTCCCGCGAGCCGACGAACAGTACCTCGTCGACGACACCGTCGAGTACCCGGTGCAGGTGAACGGCAAAGTGCGCGGCCATATTTCGGTGTCTGCCGACGCAAGCCGAGAGACGCTCGAGGCCGCCGCGCTGGCCGACGAGAAGGTGGCCGCGTTCCTCGCCGGTGCGACACCGAAGAAGGTGATCGTGGTGCCGGGCCGGCTGGTGAATCTCGTCGTCTAGTGGTGGCGTATCACCAGCTCGTGCACATGCCCATCGCGAGGTGTGGCCACGATGTCGGCGATTGCTTGGGCAACCGTCTCAGGCCGCAGAAAATGCTTGGGATCGTACTTGCCGCCTTCGAATTCGACGAGCCTGCGCTGCATCGTCGTGGCGATCCGGCCGGGATGCACGGACGTGACCCGCAGTGCAGGTTCTTCGGCGCGAAGCGAGTCAGCGAACGCCCGTAGCGCGAACTTGCTTGCGGAATACGACGCCATGCCCGCCAGAACATTCAGTCCGGCACCGGAATTGACGAAGATCACCTGGCCTTTCGCGCGCTGCAATGCGGGGAGCAGAACCTGCGTCAGCGCCACCACGCCAATGACGTTGACGTCGAACGTGGTTCGCCAGTCCTCGATCCGGGATTCGGCAAGCTGATCGGGGTAGGCCACCCCGGCGTTGTGCACGAGGACGTCGAGCTCGTCGACGTCAACGGCCTCGACAGACGAGATGTCGGCGAGGTCCAGCGGAAGCGCGGTCGCACCCAGGCGGTCGCAGACGTCGTCAAGCCGTTTCGACGGACGGCCGGCGAGCAGCAGGCTATGCGTGGGTGCCAAGGCGTCTGCGATGGCCGAACCGAGCCCTCCGCCGGCACCGGTGATCAGTGCGGTGGCCATACCAGGCACCCTATCGGCCGAGTTTGCCGAGCGCGTCCGACCGCCCGGCCCCATGATGGAACCGTGGCACCCGACCCAGGCTTTTCGCCGACGCAGCTCGCCGCCCGTGCTGCGTACCTGCTGCGCGGAAACGACTTGGGGGCGATGACGACGGCCGCGCCGCTGCTGTATCCGCACATGTGGAGTTGGGATGCGGCGTTCGTCTCAGTGGGGTTGGCGCCGTTGAGCGTCGAGCGGGCGGTCGTCGAACTCGACACGCTGCTCTCGGCGCAGTGGACGAACGGGATGATCCCGCACATCGTCTTCGCCAACGACATCGACGGCTATTTTCCGGGACCTGACCGGTGGGACTGCTCGACGCTGGCCGCCGCGGCCCCGCGCGGCCGGCACACGTCCGGAATCACCCAGCCGCCGGTGCACGCGATCGCAGTCGAGCGGATCCTCGACCATGCGCGCAGGCGGGGAAGGTCGACCAGACGCGTCGCCGAGGCATTCGTCGACCGGCGGTGGGCCGACCTGGTGCGCTGGCACCGATGGCTAGCCGACGCGCGCGACCCGCATGGCCGCGGGCGCATCACGCTGTATCACGGCTGGGAATCCGGCATGGACAACTCTCCGCGCTGGGATGCGGCCTACGCCAACGTGATTCCCGGCGAGGTTCCCGAATATCAGCGCCAGGACAACATGATCGTGACGGATCCGTCGCAACGGCCCTCCGATCGCGAGTACGACCGCTACCTCTGGCTGCTCGAGGAGATGAAAGCGGCGCGCTATGACGACGAGCTGTTGCCCAAGGTGATGAGCTTCGCGGTCGAGGACGTGTTCGTCTCGGCGGTCTTCTCGCTCGCGTGCGACGTGCTCGCCAACATCGGCGAGGACTACGGGAAGCCTCATGCCGATGTTCGCGACCTGTATTCGTGGGCCGAACGATTCCGGCGTGGGGTCGTCGAGACGACGGACGAAAGAAGCGGCGCTGCAAAGGATTTCAACGTGCGCAGCGAGAAATGGATCGCGACCGAGACGGTAGCTCAGTTCGCGCCGCTGCTGTGCGGGGGACTGCCGCACCGCCGGGAACGGGCCCTGCTGCGGCTGCTGGAGGGACCGAGGTTCTGCGGCCATCCGGATCTGCGGTATGCGGTGATCCCGTCGACGTCGCCGGTGTCGGGTGACTTCCGGCCCCGCGAGTACTGGCGTGGCCCAGTGTGGCCAGTGATGACGTGGTTGTTCTCGTGGGCGTTTGCGCGGCGCGGGTGGGCGGAACGTTCCCGCACTCTGAGCCGAGAGGGGCTGCGCCAGGCGAGCGACGGCACGTTCGCGGAGTACTACGAGCCGTTCACCGGAGAGCCGTTGGGCAGCATGCAGCAGTCGTGGACTGCGGCGGCGGTGTTGGATTGGCTCGGATAGCGGTGGGTGACTAACTCGTCGACTGGCCGGCCAGCCGCTCCAGCGGTGCAAGTGCCTTTGCCAAGGTCTCGCGGTCGTCGTCGGACAGACTGGACAGCATCGCCGCCAGCGCGGCGCGCCGATTCGCCAGAGATTCCCGGTGCACGGCGAGCCCCTTGTCGGTGATGTCGACGAGGACCGCGCGCAGATCGGACTGGTCCTTCGAACGCTTCACCAGCCCAAGCTTTTCCAGCCGTCGAATGGCGACGGTGGTGGTCGGAGTGCGCACCCGTTCGTGTGCAGCCAGCTCGGTCATCCGGATTGGCCCGCGGTCGATGAGCGTGAGCAGAATCGACAGCTGCGCCAGCGTCAGGTCGCCGGTGGCGACGCCCGTGGTGTCACCTCGGCGCAGCACCGAGAACAGCTTCGAGAGGACCCGGTGCAGGCCCTCGGCCAACTCGGTGACCTGCTGCTCGGTCTCGATCATAATTCGCTAGTCTAACCTGTCGGGGGGTGCCAGGTTCGGTTCCGGACATTTCTCGAACGCCCGCGAATCAGCCGCAAAATCACGCCCCCGCTCGGCTGTCCCTCCACCGACACAATGCTTCTGCGCTGGTCAGGTCGTAGTCGGGTCCGTTCGCGCCGACGGTCAGGAACGTGACCCCAAGGTCGGCGAACGCGTCGGCCTGCTTCAGCGGCGCGTCGCCCGAACCCTGCACGCCCGCCGACCGCTCGATCGTGTCGGGGTCGCGGCCCACCGCGTCGCAATGCTTGGCGAGGATCTGCGCCTTGCGCGGGTACGTGTCCAAGTCGGTGAAGCCGTGCCAGATGTCTGCGTGCTCGGCCACCAACCGCAGCGTCTTCTGCTCGCCTTGACCACCGATCAGGATCGGGATGTGCCGCGTCGGCGGCGGATTCAGTTTCGTGAAACGGGATTTGATCCGCGGCAGCGCCTCGGCGAGCTCGTCGAGCCGACTGCCGGCGGTGCCGAAGTCGTAGCCGTACTCGTCGTAGTCCTTCTGCTTCCAGCCCGAGCCGATCCCAAGGATCAGCCTGCCGCTACAAACGTGATCGACCGTGCGCGCCATGTCCGCTAGCAACTCCGGATTGCGGTACGAGTTGCACGTGACCAGCGCGCCGATCTGGATGCGCGAGGTCTGTTCGGCCCACGCGCCGAGCATCGTCCAGCATTCGAAATGCGGGCCGTCGGGATCGCCGTACAGGGGGAAGAAGTGGTCCCAGTTGAAGGCGACGTCGACGCCGATGTCTTCACAACGGCGGACGGCGTCACGAATGTCGGCGTAGTTCGACGCGTGCTGTGGTTGCAGTTGCACGCCTATCCGGATTGGGGCTGGCATGCCGCAACGCTATCGCGAGGCAGATTGGCGACACTTCTCGTACTGGTCGATCAGCGCTTGCTCGGCCGGCGACGGCCGGTAACTCCGCTTGGTGCAGCCGCCGACGGTGACCATGACGGGAGCCGTGGCCTCGCCGTGATAGCCGATGTGGCCCTGGTACTGGTTGCTCGCCGTGTACACGACCGGCGCGGGCAAGCGGGCGACGAGCGGCAGATGCCGCTGCGCCAGGCGGATCGCCAGCGCTGAGTCGTCGGCCGCGATCCTCTCCGATACCCAGACCGGCCCGGTGACCGGATTGTTGATCACCAGAACGTCGGCGTACGGGATCGACTGGTCCGCGTTCAGCGTTGTCCACAGCTGCATCTCCTGCGCGTTCGGCAGCCGCCGCGACGAACGAATCTCCGCGGGACGCTGGTTGCCCGCACTGATCGTCCAGTCGCCGGCCGCCAAGTCGGCGAACGACGTCGCAAGGGTGTTGACCGCTGCGGCGACTGCGGTGTAGTCCGCGGCGTCGGCGAGTTCGATGCTGCCGGCGTTCAGCAGTGGCGCGGTGCCGGTGTGCTCGATCGTCGAGCGCAGCTTGACGGTGCTGTCCGGGAACCGCTGACGCAGCGCCACCCAGTTGTGCGCCTGCGCGCCGATTTGCGCACCGTTGTCCGCGGGGCGTCCGCCCGTGGGGACGACGAACACGTCGTCGTCGTCGTGAATGTCGAGTTCCGCGCGGTAGCCGCTGTAGTCCACCGATTTAAGGTCGGCGAGGTATCGGTCGGTGATCGCGGCGACTTGGTCGCCGGTGATGCCGACGACGACGTCGACGTCGACCTCGAAGAACGCCGGTCCTTTCGGTCCGCCGTCGCCGAAGGTGTAGCTGGTCGCCGCAACGCCGGGAAGTGTGCGGATCTGTTGGGCAAGGTCGTCGACCTGCGAACGGCGGTTGGGCGGAGCCGTCGCGCATGCTGTGAGCATCACCGCCGCCGCGACGAGCAGCGGCAGAATATGACGGATGCGCAGCGCTACCTCCTGCTCTTCGCGCAAGCGGCTCATCGCTCAATTGTGCCAAGGACACCGCCGAATTCAGGAACCTCCCCGGTTGCCCACAGCGCGTTGCCGGGCAGCCGTGTCCCAATGGCCCTGTGACGTCAACTGTTGAAGCGGAAGAAACCAAGCCAGTCAACGCGGAGCCCGCGACGCGCCGGGCACGACTTTCGACCAAGGCGTCGGATCGCGTCTGGCTGGCCGTCCTCCTGGTCGGCACGGCCGTCACGTACCTGTGGAACATCACGGTCAACGGGATGGGCAACCAGTTCTACGCCGGTGCGGCACAAGCGGGTTCGCAGAACTGGGAGGCGCTGCTCTTCGGTTCGCTCGATCCGCGCAACTTCATCACCGTCGACAAGCCACCCGTATCGCAGTGGGTGATGGGCCTTTCCGGCCAGATCTTCGGGTTCAGCAGCGCGAGCATGCTGATCCCCGAGGCGTTGATGGCCGTCGCGACAGTTGCGTTGTTGTACGGCGCAGTCGCCCGCGTGTGCGGGCTCCGGGCGGGGCTGGTCGCCGGGGCGGCGCTCGCCCTGACACCGGTGGCGGCGTTGATGTTCCGGTTCAACAATCCCGACGCCGTCATGGTGCTGCTGATGATGGCCGCGGCCTACTGCGCTGTGCGCGCGTTGCCGAAGGCGAACGCGAAATGGCTTGTGCTGGCGGGTGTTGCGCTCGGCTTCGCGTTTCTGGCGAAGATGCTCGAGGGTCTGATGGCGATGCCCGCGATCGGTCTGGTGTATCTGATCGCCGCGCCGACGTCGGTGCGCCGCCGCCTGCTGCACATCCTGGCCTCGCTCGCGGCGTTCGTCGTGTCCGCGGGCTGGTTCGTGGTCCTCACGCTTGCATGGCCGGCGTCGTCACGGCCCTACATCGCGGGCTCCACCGACAACAACTTCATGAATCTTGTGTTGGGCTACAACGGATTTGCGCGTGTTCTCGGCCGCAACCATCACGGGGGCGGTCACCCTGTGCCGCAGCCGGGCCCGGCCGCGCACGAGCAGGGCGCCCACGGATTCGGTGGCTTCGGCAACCAGTCGCAAGGCGCGTCGCGGCTGTTCTCCGGAGAGTTCGGCTTCGAAATTGGGTGGCTGATCCCGGCGGCGTTGTTGGCAATGGTTCTTGTGGTCATCGCCCGGGGGCGGGCTCCGCGAACCGATCTCGTCCGCGCAGGCGCGATTCTCTTCGGGGGCTGGCTGCTGGTCGACGGAGTGGTGCTCAGCTACATGCACGGGATGATCCATCCGTATTACTGCCTGTCGCTGGCGCCTGCGGTCGCCGGGCTGTTCGCGATCGGCGTGCACGAGATGTGGCAAAGGCGCACAACGTGGTTCGGCCGTCTAGGACTCTCCGCGATGGTGCTGTCGACCGGCGTCTGGAGCTTCTGGCTGCTGCATCGTGACGCCGACTGGTTGCCGCCCTTGCGGTGGACCATCCTGGCGGTGACGGTGATTGCCGCGGTGGCCTTGGTTATCACCGCGCGGGGGCGGTACGCACGGGCGGTGCTGGTGGCGGGGGTTCTGGTTGCGCTTGCCGGTTCGGCCGCGTATGCGATCGCGACGATTCCCGTGGCGCACGAAGGCGGCGGACCGTCTGTCGGACCGGAGCAATCGGCGCATTCGGACGGCCATGACGGCGGCCCGGGCGGCGGACACGGCTGGGGTGAAGACGCCGACAACCCGCAGCTCGATGCGATGTTGTCGGCCACGCACACCGACTGGTCGGCGGCGATCACGCGGTCGTCGACGGCGGCGAGTCTGGAACTCAAGACACACACCGCCGTGATGGCGATCGGGGGGTTCTCGGGCAATGACCCGGCGCCGACGCTCGACCAGTTCCGGCAGTACGTCGCACAGCATCGGGTGACGTACTACATCGTGGCCGAGAACAACCGCGATCATGGGCAGTCCGGACCGCAGGACAGCCCGCATGCCGATATCGCAGGGTGGGTTGCGGCAAACTATCGGGCGGTCAAGGTCGGCTCGGACACGGTCTACGACTTGACGGCGCCGCCCAAGCGTTAGTAGTCGCCGCGGCTCAGGCGTCGAGCACACCCCGCAGGATCGCGACCAGCGCCAGAGGCTGGTCACTGTGCACCGAGTGTCCGGAGTTTGCGACCATGTGCACGCGCTGGAAACCCGGTGCGGCACGGGCGAATTCGTCGGCGTCGTCATCGTTGACGAACGCGGAGTTCGCGCCGCGCACAAGCGTGGTCGGAGTCGTCAGCGCGGGCACGT
>DASRFZ010000181.1:0-5130 GCA_035651275.1 Mycobacterium sp.
TTATTCGCGCCGACGTCAGCGCTGGCGAACAACGCCTGATGTTACGCGCATGTTAAATCCTGCTGTTACGTCCACGATCGGCTAAGTGATCGAGATAATCAGCAAATGGAACGCCGCCGCAATGGTCAACGGCCTCAATCACCCATCGAGACGCTCCGAGAGCTGCCAGCGCTCGTCATGCTCGACCGCCTGCCGGTAGCAGCGCTCGCGGTGGCCGAGGACGGGACGATCATGTTCGCCAACCACGCCTGCTCGGAGATGCTGGGATACGCCCCCGAGGAGTTGACGGCGATGAACTTCTCGGCCCTGTTCAGCGCCCTGTCGACCGGAGAGTCGGCGGTGGACGCCATGCGGGCCTTCGCGGGGGTGGTCGTCGACTTGAAGCACCACGACGGGTCGGTGGTGCGAGCGAAGATGAGCAAGTCGGCGCTGCTGCGCGGCGACGATCCGGTGGCGCTTGCGACGTTCCAGGACTTGACCGAGCAGCTCTGGGTGCAAGAGCTGTAACGCGGGTCGATCCGGTCAGCGACCCGCTGGCTCGTCAACGGTTATGGCCGGCGCCAGGTGGCGCATCGATTCGCGACCGAGGTACTCACGGAAGTACGGCAGCGCCTGGTCGGTGGCGATCGTGGGCAGCAGCACCTCCCACGCGCGGGTGAGCCGTGGGATCAGGTCCGTGCCACCCGACGCCGCATGCGACATCAACTCGACACCGAGCAGAGCGGCAAGAATCACCTCGGCGATCGCGGCGGTGTCCACGTCGTCGCGCACGTCGCCTTGCTGTTGTGCCTGAATCGCTTGTGCCGCAAGGGTTTGCACCCACAGGCCGTATGCCCCGGCGGCCGCTTCGGTGAACTCACCGAGGGCGCGGGACAGATGGACGGCGGTCGCGGCCAGCTTGTCGGTGCGGACCAGACTGGCGACGACGAAAACGCCGTGAATCATGTTCTCGAGCGCGGGCGCGGGTGTCGACGAGATGCCGGCGAACGCGTCGCCCAACGCGGCGCCGCCGTCGGCGATAATCGCGCGCGCCAGCGACTCTTTGGAGTCGAAGTGGTAATACAGCGCGCCCTTGGTCACGCCGACGCGGTCGATGATGTCGCCCAGCCCGGTGGTGCCATAGCCGCTATCGGTGAACAGATCGACGGCGGCGTCGATGATTTTGCGCCGGGTCACCTCCGACCTGGCTTGCCGCACCACGTCCGCGCACCTCCGGGCCGCTGCCCTGCCGTCGACATTGCCGCCACCCGCGGCGGGGTTCAGCCTACAGTCACCGTGACCTGAAACGGCCGTGTCAGCGCTGCGACACGGGCGCTACAGAGTGTCCGCCCGCAGCGGCACGGTGTGCAACGCCAATGCCGTCCGTCGCTTGATGAACTCGGTCATGTACCCCACCCGATCGGGCGGCGTCAGCCCGGGCAGCAGCGTCAGCCAGCTGCGCTGCAGGTCGGTCAAGAACGTCTCGGAGTCGGACAGGTCGCTTGTCTGGCGTAATCCCATGTAGAGCGCCGCCAGCAGGCGTCCGCTGCCGGCGGGTTGGATGTCCGCCCGCACGTCACCTTCGTGGATCGCGCGCTGCAGAAACGCCGCGAAGGAATCGGCCCATTGGCCGAGCAGCTTGCCCTGCACTCCGTCGGCTCGCCCCACACCTTCGATGAGATTCAGTGCCGCGCGCGCCAACTCGTCCCCAAGGTCCTGGACTGCAACCAGGTAGGTGATGTCGACCAACGTCTCCAGCGCCGAAAGACGCCGTGCCACAATCTGATTCGCGGCTGCGCGAGCGGTGTCGGTCTGCTCGTCGATGAGGGCCAACGCCAATGCGTGCTTGGAGCGGAAGTGAAAGTACATCGCGCCCTTGGTCACTTCAGCGTCGGCAAGGATGTCGTCGAGGCTGACCTGGCTGTAAGAGCGGTGCGCGAATTGATGAGCCGCCGCCCGCAAAATATGGCGGCGGGTGAGTTCGGCGCGCTTGTCGGTGGCACCGTTCGCGTGCGATTCAGAGGCCGTCACGCGTGCCCGACTTTGCTCATAACCCACCTCACCGCTCTATTGTGCCACGTCGCAGGCCAAAAAGAGACTAGTTCACCAGAGTGCTGGGCGAGTCGCCTTCCCGTGCGCTGGTCGGGGCGGGTGTCGCAGCTGGCGCCTGCTCGGCCGAGAACTGTACCGGAACGCGTCCGGCGCTCAGCAACGACCTTAATTCCGACTCAGGCAGCGGACGGGACAGCAGAAATCCTTGCGCTCGATAACACCCATGCGCCAACAGCGTTCGCGCGGCGAGCTCAGTTTCGACGCCCTCGGCGACCAAATCCAGGTTAAATGCCTGCGCGAGTGCGATGATGGCCCGCACGATCGCCAAATCGCCAGCGTTGCTGCCGAGTTCGCGTACGAAGCTTCTGTCGATCTTGAGCATGTCGACGGGCAGGTCCTTCAGGTGCGACAGCACGCTGTAGCCGGTGCCAAAGTCGTCGATGGCGGTGTGCACGCCGAGTTCCTTCAGTCCCGCCAGGGTGATGCGCGTCGTTTCAATGTCTTGCACCACAACGCTTTCGGTGATCTCCAGGCACACCGAGCTGCCGTCGAGATCAAATTCGTTGAGAACATTGGCGACCGACTTCACGAACCCGCCGGCAACCAGTTGCACCGGAGACACGTTCAGTCGCAGCAGTACGTCACGCCCGATGCCGGCGTAGCGCCACGACGCGAACTGCGAGCACGCTGAACGAATCACCCAGCGGCCCAAATCCCCTGCGAGATTTATGGATTCGGCAACGCTGATGAATGTATCGGGTGCCAGCAAGCCAAACACCGGGTGCTGCCAGCGCACCAATGCCTCGACGGCGAGGATCTCGCCGGTGCGCATGTCGACCTCCGGCAGATACTGCAGCCGCAGCGAGTCGCTTTCGATGCCCTCCTGCAGATGCAACTCGATGTCGTTGCGGAATTCGCTTCGCTTCTCCATGGTGTGGGTGAACGTGGCGACTTGGTTGCCGCCGGCGTTCTTGGCCGCCAGCACGGCTTGATCGGCGCGTCGCAGCAGGTCGGCGGCGGTGTCGAGGCCGGGAACCCCGACCGCGACTCCGATGCTGACGGTTCGGGTCAGCATTTCGCCGTCGATGTTGACCCTGTCGCACAGCTCCGCGTGCAGCTCGTGGGCGAGCGCGGTGGCTTCCAGCGTGCCCATCCTGCTGGTGGGCACGACGACGAATTCGTCGCCGCCCAAGCGCGCGATCAGTGACGAGTCGCCCATCCTCTCGCGCAACCGCTCGGCGACCGCGCGGATGAATTGGTCGCCGGCGGAATGGCCGAGGTAGTCGTTGATGGCCTTGAGGCGGTCCAGGTCCAAGAACAGCAGCGGCACCGCGCCGGTGTGTCCCGGCTGCAGGCGGGTGTCAAGGTGGGCCAGCAGCGCGCGCCGGTTGTGCATGCCGGTGAGGTCGTCGTGGTCGGCGAGGTAGCGCAGTTGCTCTTCGGCGTTGATGCGAGCCTGCAGCTGCGCGAACAGCGAGGCGATCGCCTCGAGTGCGTTGATCTCGTCGGCGGTCCACTCCCGGTCGCCGTACTTCACGAATCCCAGCACCCCGGTGGTGACGTCGCCGGCAATCAGCGGCGCCGCGGCCATCGACGTCAAGGGCACGTGCCGGCCCTCGTCGATGAGCCGCTGGTAGTCATCGGTCGCCGGCTCGGGGCGGAACACCTCGGGCTTCTTGCCGTTTTCCATCCGCGCGAAGACGGGGTCGGCGTCGGCGAAATACACCAGCGCGAGCGGGTCGGGATCGGGGATGTCGGGGCGCGGCGGCCATTCGGCGATCAGCCGCGAGGCGCGGATGCTGTGGTCGTTGTGCCGAAGGAAGCTGACGTCGACCTCGAAGTAGGCGACCAGGCTGGCGAGGACCTGCTGGCTGACGTCGGCGGCGTCGGCCGCGGTCGCCGACATCAGCTGCGTCGCAACCGAGGTCACCAGGACGTCCAGGTTGACGGTCACGGCAGGTCCTTCGCGCAGGCCGCTGCGGTAGCGCCCGCGTGCAGGGGGCGACGCCGGCTGCGTACCGATGGGTTGGGGCCGTCGAACAGCCGCAGCACCAGCACCGGCGACTCGTCGGCGTCCATCCCGACCAGATCGATGAACTCGCGTTGCAGCGCGCCCAGCTCGTCGACGTAGGAGGGAGACAGCTCGGCAAGCTCGGCGTCGTCATGGGCATACAGGAATACGGGCGAAATCGGTTGCACGGCAACGCCCTTCTGCTGAGCCATCACCCAAACCGCTTCCATTGCCGATCCGCCGCGCACGTAGTCGGCCAACGCGCGTCCACGCACAATTACCACGGCCAGCGCCGAGCTGCTGGTAATGCGGGCCTGCGTGTCGGCCCCTAGCGCACCCCCGCCGCTCCACGCGGACAGTTCGGCCATCACATCGGATCGTCGCAGGATGTCGGCCAGCGCCCAGTGGCCAGGGTTGAGCTCGAGGCTTCGTACGTCGATACCGGTGTCCGGAGACGGATCACCAGGCCAGCGTAGTTCTTTCATCATCTCGGCGTGCAGCTTAGGGGTCAGATACCGGATGCGGTCGGCCGCGCCCAGAATGCGGGCGCACGCGCGGATCTGTTCGGGGTCTTCCAGCAGCGCGAGCCTGCCTCGGTGAGCGGCCGCCGCCGCGGTGAGCTCGTCGGCGGTGCGCGGGTCCAGCGGCGCGCCGCTGCCCCGGTGGCGGTTGGTCTCGCGATCGAGCATCGGCTGATAAAGCTGCGCCAGATCGGTGGGCCGATCGCTGCCGAGGGTCAGGACCGCGCACAGCGGCACGTCGCTGCCCTCCGACACCGTGGCCTGACCGAGCACCCCGTGCGCGGCCGCGGCGACGCGGGCGTTGAACAGCGCGGCACCCACGGCGACCGCGCTGGCGCGAAACGCGACATCCATCGTCGCGCTGTGTTCAGGCGCCAGCGCTACGGTCACCGCGTCGTCTGAGACGTCCACCCGCCACGGCTGAACGTTGCCGCCGGACGGCGCCCGAATCGCCGCTGCCGCAATGGATTCGGCTGGCCCTTGCGTGGATGTGTGTGCGGGCGGTTCGGGCTCGAATTGCGGTTGCGGAGATGACACCGCTTGTGCCACAGGGTCTTCGAGGTCATC
>DASRFZ010000182.1:0-18971 GCA_035651275.1 Mycobacterium sp.
CGAAGTTCGGTCAGCTCGTCGGCGGTGCGTTCGAGCGCCGCGATGCGCCGCCGCAGTGCCTGGACGGCGGTGTCGGTGTCGAGGTGATGGATCTCGGCGAGTGCGACGACGAACTTCTCGAACTCGTTGACGGGTCCGGCCACCAGTTCACGCAACCGGCTTGTCAGCGCGTCCGCGCCGGCGTCCGTCAGCTCGTAGGTGGTGCGCTCGGGACGATTACCGTTGCGGGCGGTGCCCGTCTGGCGAATCAGCTTTTCTTCGGCGAGGCGGTTGACCACGTGGTACAGCGAGCCGGGCCGCACCTTCAGCATCCGGTCGCCGTGCCTGGCCGTGAGCGTCTGGAACATCTCGTAGCCGTGCATCGGCCGCTCCCTCAGCAGCGCCAGCACCGAGATGCCCAGCGACGTCACCTGATAGGCCATGCAGACGTCCATTCCCTATTTCGGCGCGGACTACTCCACCCGGAGTAATCTCGTGCGACGGTACGGATTGCCCGTGCAGGGCACAACTCCGCGGACTATGCGGCCGCGGGTTCGGCGCCTCTGCCCACTGTGACCAGCGCCAACAGCGCCACTATGACGCCCGCGGCCATCACCGCGGCCAATGCGAGCTCGTTGTTGCCCAGCACGCCGACGACCGGCGCCACCGCCGCGCCGATGCCGAATTGGGCGGCGCCCAGCAGTGCCGCGGCGGTGCCCGCCGCCTCGTGATGACGTGACAACGCCAGCGCGGGCGCGTTCGGGATCACGAGCCCCATCGCGGCGAGGATCGACCAGACCGGAATCAAGAAACCCGGCAGCCCGCCGACGTGCGCGAGCGCAAGCCCGACGAACGCCGCGCCGGCGACGACGGCAAAGGCCAGGGCCCACACCACGATCTTGTAGGGCGGAAACCGTTTCAGCAGAACGACATTGAACTGTGATGCGGTGATGAACGAGATCGCGCCGGCGCCGAACACGACCGCGAACACCTGCTGCGTTAAGCCGTAGTGGCCCTGCAAGACGAACGACGCGCCCGAGATGTACGCGAACAACCCGCACATCGCGAGCCCCGCGACAAGCACGAGCATCACGAACCGGGCGTCGCGCAGCAGTCGCACGTACGTCGACCCGACTGCTCCGACCCTCAGCGGACTTCGGTGCGCCGCCGGCAGTGTTTCGGGCAGCGCGACCGCGGCCACCACCAGCAGTGCACCCGCCAGCACCACAAGCACCCCGAACACCCAATGCCACGACGCGTGCAGCAGAACAGCCGCGCCCAGTGACGGCGCGACGACCGGCGCCACCCCGAGCACAAGCATCAGCCGGGACAACACGGTCGCGGCGGCCGAGTCGTCGAAGAGGTCGCCGACAACAGCGATCGCCACGACCATCGCCGCCGATGCGCCCACGCCCTGCACCACCCGCGCGATGCCCAGCACCTCGATGTTCGGCGCCATCAGGCACACCACCGAGGCGAGCATGTGCAACACGATCCCGGCCATCAGCGGCTTGCGCCGGCCCAGCGAATCCGACAGCGGACCCACGATCAACTGTCCGAACGCCAGCCCGGCCAGTGTGCCCGTCAGCGTCAACTGCGTCACCGACGACGTCACCGCCAGGTCGGCGGTGATCTTCGGCAGAGCGGGCAGATACATATCGAGCGTCAGCGGCCCCAACGCGATCAGCGCGCCGAGCACGACGATCATCCGGGTTCGGCTGACCGCCGCCGGTGCGTCTGTCGCCCGCTCGCTCGTCACGTCCACAGCCTGCGATGTTGCCATGGGCTGCCGGTAACCTGAAAACACGCCTTGTGTTTCAAGGCCCGAGCCGAGGAGGCCCGATGAGCGCCGCACGCAACGGATCGAGCGATCAAACATCGCCGGACGGCGACGAGAATCCGGGCGCGGCAGCGCGGGCGCTGTCGCACATACTCGAGTTCAGCCAGCGCGTGCAAGCGCCCGCGGTCGAGGCCTACGTGCAGCGGATCCGTCGCGCGCACCCCGACGCGTCACCCGCCGACATCGTCACCAAGCTGGAGAAGCGGTACCTGGCCGCGGTGACGGCCAGCGGTGCGGCCGTCGGCTCGGCGGCCGCCATACCGGGGATCGGCACCCTCGTGGCGCTGTCGGCGGTCGCAGGTGAAACCGTCGTATTCCTGGACGCCACCGCACTATTCGTGCTGGCGGTAGCCGAGGTACACGGGATTCCGGCCGAACACCGCGAGCGCCGCCGCGCGCTGGTGTTGGCGGTCTTGGTCGGCGACGACAGCAAGCACGCGATCCGCGACATCGTCGGGCCGGCCCGCACCGGCGGCGGATGGATCGGCGAGTCGGCAGCGGCGATGCCGTTGCCCGCGGTCGCGCAGCTGAACAACCGGCTGGTCAAGTACTTCATGAAGCGATACGCGCTCAAGCGCGGCGCGATCGCGTTCGGCAAGATGCTGCCGATGGGAATCGGAGCGGTCGTCGGCGGCGGGGGCAATCGTCTGATGGGCCGCAAGATCGTGAGCAACGCGCGCAAGGCATTTGGCCCCGCGCCGGCACGATGGCCGGTGTCACTGCATGTGCTGCCGTCCGCGGAAGTGTCGGGCTAGCTACCAGAACGGGCGTACGGTGAGAATTCGGGGCGGAGTTCATGAGTCATAGTCGCCGCTTCGGCCCACGCGTTAGCCTTAAGCGGCGAAAAGAGACCGGCGCCCCCAAGACGCTTCCTGGACCGAGGAATCGAGGCGAGCACCTGCTGTGAGCAGTTCACCTTCACCATTCGGGCAGAACGAATGGCTTGTCGAAGAGATGTACCGCAAATTCCGGGATGACCCGTCGTCGGTCGATCCGAGTTGGCACGAGTTCCTCTCCGACTACTCCCCCGAGCCGACGGGCGACGGCCAGCAGGCCGAAGAGCAGAAGTCCGCGCCCGAACCGGAGGCCGCGCCCGCCGATGAGCGCTTGCGCGAAGAGGAGACAAGCGCCGATGAGCGCTCGCGCGAACGGGAGACAAGCACCGAGAAACCGAAGCCAGCGCAGAAGCCCGACGGGCAAGCGCCGGAGCCGAAGCCCGCCGCGAAGGCCGCGCCAATCGCCGTCGCGTCCGACGACGAAGCTCAGGTGCTGCGCGGCGCCGCGGCCGCGGTGGTCAAGAACATGTCCGCCTCGCTGGACGTGCCGACGGCGACCAGCGTGCGCGCGATCCCCGCGAAGCTGATGATCGACAACCGCGTCGTCATCAACAATCACCTGAAACGCACTCGGGGCGGCAAGATTTCGTTCACCCATGTGCTCGGGTTCGCGATCGTCGCCGCGACGAAGAAGTTCCCGAACATGAACCGCCACTTCGCGGAGGTGGACGGCAAGCCGAACGTCGTCACCCCGGCGCACACCAATCTCGGTCTGGCGATCGACCTGAAAGGAAAGGACGGCGCCCGCCAGCTCGTCGTGGCCGGCATCAAGAAGGCCGAGACCATGCAGTTCGGCCAGTTCATCGCCGCCTACGAGGACATCGTCCGCCGGGCCCGCGATGGCAAGCTGACGGCCGAGGACTTCTCCGGCGTGACGATCTCGCTGACCAACCCGGGCACGATCGGCACGGTGCACTCGGTGCCGCGGCTGATGCGCGGCCAGGGCGCGATCATCGGCGTGGGCGCGATGGAATACCCCGCCGAGTTCCAGGGCGCCAGCGAGGAACGGATCGCGGAGCTCGGCATCGGCAAGCTGGTCACGCTGACGTCGACCTACGACCACCGGATCATCCAGGGCGCCGAGTCCGGCGACTTCCTGCGCACCGTGCACGAGATGCTGCTCTCCGACGAGTTCTGGGATGACATCTTCCACGAGCTCGGCATCCCGTACGAGCCGGTGCGCTGGCGCACCGACAACCCCGACCCGATCGTCGACAAGAACGCGCGCGTCATCGAGCTGATCGCGGCGTACCGCAACCGCGGGCATCTGATGGCCGACATCGACCCGCTGCGGCTGGACAAGACCCGCTTCCGCAGCCACCCCGACCTTGACGTGGCGACTCACGGTTTGACGCTGTGGGATTTGGACCGGGTGTTCAAGGTCGGCGGGTTCGCCGGCGCGCAATACAAGAAGCTGCGCGACGTGCTCGGTCTGCTGCGCGACGCGTACTGCCGCCACATCGGCATCGAGTACACGCACATCCTCGAGCCGGCGCAGCAGCAGTGGCTGCAGGAGCGCATCGAGGTCAAGCACGAGAAGCCGACCGTCGCGCAGCAGAAATACATTCTGTCCAAGCTCAACGCCGCCGAGGCGTTCGAAACATTCCTGCAGACCAAATATGTTGGGCAGAAGCGGTTTTCGCTAGAGGGCGCCGAGACCGTCATCCCGATGATGGATGCGGCAATCGACCAGGCCGCCGAGCACGGCCTCGACGAGGTTGTCATCGGGATGCCGCACCGCGGGCGGCTCAACGTGCTCGCGAACATCGTCGGCAAGCCGTACAGCCAGATCTTCTCCGAGTTCGAAGGCAACCTGAACCCGTCGCAAGCCCACGGTTCCGGGGACGTCAAGTACCACCTCGGCGCGCAGGGCAGCTACATACAGATGTTCGGCGACAACGACATTGAGGTCTCGCTCACCGCGAACCCGTCGCACCTGGAGGCCGTCGACCCGGTGCTCGAAGGGCTGGTGCGGGCCAAGCAGGATCTGCTCGACAAAGGCGCAGGCGAGGGCGGCTTCTCGGTGATGCCGATGATGCTGCACGGCGACGCAGCGTTCGCGGGACAGGGCGTGGTGGCCGAGACCCTGAACCTGGCACTGCTGCGCGGGTATCGCACCGGCGGCACGATCCACATCATCGTCAACAACCAAATCGGTTTCACCACATCGCCGTTCGACGCGAAGTCATCGGAATACTGCACCGACGTCGCGAAAATGATCGGTGCACCGATCTTCCACGTCAACGGTGAGGACCCGGAGGCATGCGCGTGGGTAGCGCGGCTGGCGGTGGACTTCCGGCAGAAGTTCAAGAAGGACGTCATCATCGACATGCTGTGCTACCGCCGTCGCGGGCACAACGAAGGCGATGACCCGTCGATGACGCAGCCCTACATGTACGACGTGATCGATACGAAACGCGGTGCGCGCAAGACGTATACGGAAGCGCTGATCGGACGCGGCGACATCTCGATCAAAGAAGCAGAGGACGCGCTGCGTGACTACCAGGGTCAGCTGGAGCAGGTCTTCAACGAAGTGCGCGAGCTCGAGAAGCACGAGATCGAACCGAGTGAGTCGGTCGAATCCGAGCAGGAGCTCCCTCGGGGATTGACCACCGCCGTGGAGAAGTCGCTGCTGGCCCGCATCGGCGACGCGCACCTGGCGGTGCCCGAGGACTTCAGCATTCATCCGCGCGTCAAGCCGGTACTGGAGAAGCGCCGCGAGATGGCCTACAACGGCAAGGTCGACTGGGCGTTCGGCGAGCTGCTGGCACTGGGAACGCTTGTGGCAGAAGGCAGAACAGTGCGCCTGTCCGGTCAGGACAGCCGTCGTGGCACGTTCAGCCAGCGGCACTCGGTGGTGATCGACCGCAAGACAGGGAAAGAGTTCACCCCGCTGCAAACGCTGGCGACCAACGAGGACGGCGAACCGACCGGCGGCAGGTTCATGGTGTATGACTCGCCGCTGTCCGAATTCGCAGCTGTCGGCTTCGAATACGGCTACTCGCTGGGCGATCCCGACGCACTTGTGTTGTGGGAGGCGCAGTTCGGCGACTTCATCAACGGCGCGCAGTCGATCATCGACGAGTTCATCAGCTCCGGTGAGGCGAAGTGGGGGCAGACGTCGGACGTGGTGCTGCTGCTGCCGCACGGCCACGAGGGCCAGGGTCCCGACCACACCTCGGGCCGCATCGAGCGGTTCCTGCAGGTGTGCGCCGAGGGCTCGATGACCGTCGCGCAGCCGTCGACGCCGGCGAACTACTTCCACCTGCTGCGCAGGCATGCGCTGGACGACATTCACCGGCCGCTGATTGTGTTCACGCCGAAGTCGATGCTGCGAAACAAGGCCGCTGTCAGCGAGATTCGCGAGTTCACCGAGATGAAGTTCCGCTCGGTGCTCGAAGAGCCGACGTACGACGTCGGCGACGGCGACCGGTCCAAGGCCAAGCGCATGCTGCTGGTCAGCGGGAAGCTGTACTACGAGTTGGTCGCACGCAAGGCCAAGGAGAACCGCGACGACATCGCGATCGTGCGGATCGAGCAGCTCTATCCGATTCCGCGGTACCGCCTGCCGCGCACGCTGGAGCAGTATCCGAACGTCGACGAGTACTTCTGGGTGCAGGAGGAGCCTGCGAACCAGGGCGCGTGGCCGACGTTCGGCCTGGCGCTGCCGGATCTGGTGCCGCAGTTGGAGGGCATCAAGCGGATCTCGCGGCGCGCGATGTCGGCGCCGTCGTCGGGGTCGGCGAAGGTGCATGCGGTCGAGCAGCAGGAAATCCTCGACGAAGCGTTCGCCTAATTTCCGCAAAGGAGCATTGACATGGTGAAGACCGCCGCGGACATGGTCAAGGAAGCCAGGTCGCGCGTCGAGAACCTCACGCCTGACCAGGTGGCCGCCGAATTGGCCGGCGACGCGGTTCTCATCGACGTGCGGGAGCCGAGCGAACGCGAGCAGCACGGCGTGATCGCCGGTTCTGTCGAGGCGCCGCGCGGCATGCTCGAATTCTGGGCCGACGCATCGAGCCCGTATCACCGTCCCGAGTTCGACCCCAGCCGGCGCATCATCGTGCACTGCGCGTCGGGCGGACGGTCGGCGCTGGCCGCCGACGCGCTGCAGCAGATGGGTTACGGCAACGTGGCTCATCTCGACGGCGGCCTGGCTGCATGGAAGGCGGCGGGTCAGTCGGTCGAGGGCGGCTCCTAGCCAGCTGTGGGTGACGCGCTGCGAGAACACAAGGGTGACTACGGGATCGACGGCTCGTTCCACACCGCGGGTCCGCGTGCGCAGGCCACGTTCTGGGCGGCGGTATGTGCGGGCTTGACCGCGACTACCGCGATCGCGTGGGCGAAAGGCCAGCGTCTGGCCGCGGTCGTCGCCGGCTTGGTCAACGCGAATCTCGTTGCGACGGCGGTGTTTTACTTGCACACCACTCGTGTCGGGAAGTTCCACGCGTGGGCGCGGGTGCTGGACGAGTTGGCGCTACACGGTGACGAGACGGTGCTCGACCTCGGCTGCGGGCGAGGCGCGGTGCTGTTGGCCGCGGCGAAACGGCTGCCGCGCGGCCGCGCGATCGGCGTGGATCTCTGGCGTGCCGACCAATCCGGCAACTCGCCCGAGCAGACACTGACCAACGCCGCGCTGGAGGAGGTCGCCGACCGCGTCGAGGTACACACCGCGGACATCACCGAGCTGCCGTTCGACGACGGCAGCGTCGACGTCGTCGTCAGCAGCCTGGTAATCCACAACTTGCCGGACCGGGCGGCGCGCGAGGCGGCCATGCGTGAAGCGGCTCGCGTGCTGCGCCCGGGCGGGCGGCTCGCAATCGCCGATCTCTGGGCCACCCGTCAGCACGCCGCCCAGTTGCGCGAGATGGGTTGGACGGACGTCGAGCGCCGAAATCTCGGCTGGCGCATGTGGTGGGGCGGCCCGTGGCTGCCCACGCACGTGGTGACTGCGACGAAACCGGCACGCTCGTCGTAGCACGAGCGTGCGTAAAGTGACAGCGAACATCGGCGTGGCGGGGGACAAACACGCACGCTCGCGGAAATAAGGGAGCAGCTATGGAGGGCTTTGCCGGGAAAGTGGCCGTCGTCACCGGCGCCGGCTCGGGCATCGGACAGGCGCTGGCCATCGAGCTGGCGCGGTCCGGCGCAAAGGTGGCGATCAGCGACGTCGACCTCGACGGCCTGAAGGCCACCGAAGAACGGCTCAACGCGATCGGCGCGCATGTGAAGGTCGACCGGCTCGACGTGACCGAGCGTGAGGCGTTTTTGGCGTACGCCGACGCAGTCAAGGACCACTTCGGCTCCGTCAACCAGATTTACAACAACGCCGGCATCGCCTTCACCGGCGACGTCGAGGTCAGCGGATTCAAGGACATCGAGCGGGTGATGGACGTCGACTATTGGGGCGTGGTCAACGGAACGAAGGCGTTCTTGCCGCACCTGATCGAGTCCGGTGACGGACACGTCATCAACGTCTCCAGTGTGTTCGGGTTGTTCTCCGTACCGGGCCAGGCGGCATACAACTCGGCGAAGTTCGCGGTGCGCGGCTTCACCGAGGCGCTGCGTCAGGAGATGATTGTCGCGGGCCATCCCGTCAAGGTGACGACGGTTCATCCCGGCGGCATCAAGACCAACATCGTGCGCAACTCGACTGCAGTCGAGGGCTTCGACAAAGACGAACTGTCGCAGACGTTCGACAAGAGGCTGGCGAACACGTCGCCACAGAAAGCCGCGCGGATCATCCTCGACGGCGTCCGCAAGAACAAAGCGCGCGTGCTGGTCGGCACCGACGCCAAAGTGCTCGACCTGATGGTGCGGCTGGCCGGCCCGCACTATCAGCGACTGGTCACCGCGATCACGTCGAGGGCGATGCCGCGGTAGTCAGCGGCCCAACGGGTGCGCGGCAAGCCACGCGTCGGCGACCTGGCGCGGGTCGTGGCCCTGCGCGACTTGGCGTCGCATGTCGGCCAGCGCGGCGGTGTCGAATTCGCCTGCGATCTCGTCGATCGCCTGCACCTGCTGCTCGGACAGGTCGTGGCGGCGGTAGAGAGGTACGACGTTCTCCGCCTGAATCATGGGCGGCGTGGTGTCCGACAGCGCCTGGACATCCTCGGGAATGGACGGATCCGCCGTCGTGGTCCACGCCACGAGGATCGTGCCGGCCCTGAGTGCGTCGAAAAGCGTTGGTGCGGTGAGGAATTGACGCGGCCCAGGCAGTTTGCACGAGCCGACCGCCGTCGGAATGCTGGTGCCCGCCACGTCGCCCGTCGTCAGCTCAGCGCAGTGCCGGACCAGCACCGCCAGATCACGCCCTCCCCATGCGGTGGCCGTGCGCTGAGTGACGACGGCAGCAGGTGCGTCCTGCGCGGCTGTCGCGTAATCACCGGCGGCCACTCCTTCCGGCAGCGCGGCGACCATCGCGGCGTAGACGTCCTTCGCGGCGAGTGCGGTGCTGCCGGGCGCGAATCGCTGCAACACCTGACCTGTGAAACCCGCTGCGACGCCGACATTTCCGGTGTCGAGCGCGGCAATGGGATCGGGTAGCCGGTCGACCCGCGCGGCCGATCCGAATGATCGCAGCGCCGCAGCGTACAACTCGGCTAGCACCACCGATTCCGGGTCGTTCGTGGCGCCGACGACGACCTCGCCCGCGTGGTGTCGATGGCCGCAGCCGACTGCCAGCAGCGCTGCCGCCAGCACGACGCCGAGGAGACGCCTAGTCACCTGACGCATCTGCCGCCGCTGCCACCGCCTCCGCTACGGCAGGCCCGACCCGCGGGTCCAGCGGGCTCGGCACGATCTTGTCGACGGCCAAGTCGGTGCCGGCGACCGAGAAGATCGCTTCGGCCGCAGCCAATTTCATCTTCTCGGTGATCCGGCGCGTGCCCGCGTCGAGGGCGCCGCGAAACACCCCGGGGAACGCAAGCACGTTGTTGATCTGGTTCGGGAAGTCGCTGCGGCCGGTCGCCACCACCGCTGCATGCCGAGCCGCCAGGTCCGGGTGGATCTCCGGATCGGGGTTCGACAGCGCGAACACGATCCCGTCGGGCGCCATCGTCGCGATCAGCTCTTCGGGCACCACGCCGCCGGACACCCCGAGGAACATGTCGGCGCCCTTCAGCGCCTCGACCATTCCGCCGGTGAGCCCGTCGGGGTTAGTGCGTTGCGCGAGTTCGGCTTTGACGCTGCTGAGGTCGTCGCGCGCGGGATGCAGGATGCCGCGGGAGTCCAGCACCGTCATATGCGAAATACCCGCGGAGAGAAGGATATTCGCGCACGCCAAGCCCGCCGCGCCCACGCCGGAGATCACTACGCGCAACGACGCCATGTCGCGCCCGAGCGCCTTCGTCGCACCCATCAACGCCGCGAGCACGACGATCGCTGTGCCGTGCTGATCGTCGTGCATCACAGGGCAGTCCAAGGCCTCGATGACGCGGCGTTCGATTTCGAAACAGCGTGGCGCGGAGATGTCTTCGAGGTTCACCGCCCCGAACGTCGGGCGAAGCCGCACCAATGTCTCGACGATCTCGTCGGGATCCTTGGTGTCCAGCACGATCGGAATCGAGTCCAGCCCGCCGAACTCCTTGATCAGCGCGCACTTGCCTTCCATCACCGGCAACGCCGCCGCCGCGCCGATGTCGCCCAGGCCCAGCACCGCGGTTCCGTCGCTGACGACGGCGACGAGCCGGTGCGCCCAGGTGTAGCGGGCGGCAAGCGTGTGGTCGGCCGCGATCGCGCGGCTGACCTGAGCGACGCCCGGGGTGTACGCGATCGACAACGCGCGCTGCGTGTCCAGCGGAGCCTTCAAGTCAACCGAAAGCTTGCCGCCGACGTGAGCCTCGAAGATCTCCTCGTCAGTGATGACGATGTGAGGGTTCTCCTCGGGCTTTTCGGTCACGGGGCAAGGGTACTGGCCGACTTTTGGGTGTCCCAAACGCCGTCGACCCGCGGGACCCGTATGGCCGCCATCGAGACCAGGCCCGCCGCCAGCACCCACACAACCCAGCCATCCCCGCCCGGTCGGCGCCGAACAGATCGATGAACGTGAAGAACATCCACGGCGCGAGGAACGACGCCGCACGCCCGGCGGTCGTGTAGAGACCGAACGCCGTGCCCTCCTTGCCCTCCGCCGACATTCGCAGCATCAACGTCCGCGCGGACGCCAGGATCGGCCCGATGAACAGACACAGAAGCAGTCCGCAGATCCAGAACGCCAGCGCCCCGGACAGCGCCACCAACAGCAGTCCGATGCCGATCATCGCGGCAAGCGAACCGACGATGACGCGTTTGGAGCCGACCCGGTCGTCGAGCTGACCGCCCGCGACTGCGCCGATCGCGGCGGTGCTGCTGGCGCAGATGCCGAACACCAGCACGTCGGCCTGCGACACCCCGTACACCGAGACACCGAGCACCGCGCCGAACGCGAAGATTCCGGTCAGTCCGTCTCTGAACACTGCACTGGCAAAGAGGTAGTAGACGACGTTTCGGTCGCGTCGCCACTCTCCCTTCACCTCTTGCCACAGCGCGCGATAGGCGTCGACGAGCCCGGTGACCGGACGGCGGTCGACGGGCGCCGAGTTTCGCAGGGACAGCAGTAACGGCAGCGCGAACAAAACGAACCACACCGCGGCGAGCAGCATTGCGGCCCGCACGTGCTGACCGTCGGCTACCGCGAGGCCCAGCAGGCCCCGGGTCTCGCCGTCGCCCTCGATGAAACCGAGGTAGACGACCAGCAGCAACAGCACACTGCCGAAATATCCCGCGGCCAGGCCGAGCGCGGAGATCCGGCCCGACGTCGTCGGTGTCGAAACGTCCCTCAACAGGGCGTTGTACGGCACCGTCGCGAGATCGCTGCACGCCGCGGTGCATGCCAGCAGCGCCAGGCCCGGCCAGAGATAGTGGTAGTCGGCCTGGATCAGGCTCATCGCTGACGTCATCGCGACGACCAGACCCGTGAGGACGGCCAGCGCAGTTCGGCGACGGTGCGTCGCGTCGACCCACACGCCGGTGGCCGGTGCGATCAGCGCCACACACACCCCCGCGATTGTGAGCGCGCGGCCCAGCCAGCTCGCCGGCGTGGTGGGGCCGGGCAAACCCGAACCGACCTGCCCCGTCAGGTATACGGAGAAGACGAACGTCACGACAACCGCATTCACACCCGTCGCGCCGCAGTCCCACAGCGCCCAGGCAGCCACCCGAGATCGCGAGGAGCGACGGGTGTCCGCCACGCAGCTGGTCATGGCCGCACCCTTATGCGCCTTCCGCGACGGGCTCCGCTTCGCCAGACTGTGAGAGGAACTCGCCCATCTGATCGGCTAGATGCTCGGCGAGCGTCCTGATCGTGGGATAGTCGAACACCGCGGTCGGGCTGATCGTGACCGCCCCGCCGAGCTGGCCGAACAACCGGTTGCGGAGCTCCACCGCCATAAGCGAATCCGTGCCGAGGTCCAGGAACCTGCTCGTCGCCGCCGGCGGTTGCGCGAGCCTCAAGAAGCCTTGCACCTCGCGCTGCAGGAACTCGGTGAGAAAATCGGCCCGCTGTGCCTCGGGTATGTCTTGCAGTTGCCGAAGCAACTCGCTGTCTCCGGTGGCCTCTGCCGCCGCGCTCGGCAGCACATGGTCGAGAATCGGCGGCCGAGAACCACCGAGCATCTTCGCGGCACGCTGCCAATTGGCTTTGATGACGGTTGCCTGCCCGGTTCCGTGGGCGACGACCTCGCCGAGCGCGTTGAGCGCAGCCGTTGGATCCAGCGGAACCAGGCCTTGCGCAAGGAGATTGGCGCGAGCCGCCTCCGAACTGGCCATACCACCCTTCGCCCAGGGTCCGAAGTTGACGCCGGTCGCCGGAAGCCCGTGCGCCTTGCGGTGCGCCACCAGCCCGTCGAGTAGCGCGTTGGCCGTGGCGTAGTTCGCCTGTCCGGGCGACCCGAGCACGCTCGACACGGAAGACGACACAACGAAGAAATCCAGATCGTCGTCCTGGGTCGACCGATCCAAGTGGTAGGCACCAAACGCTTTCGGCGCCAACGTCGTTCGGAATCGCTCCAGACTCTGCTGCGACAGCAGCGCGTCATCGAGCACACCCGCCAAATGGACGACCCCGGCGATCGGCGGCAGTTCGGTGCGAATCTTTGTCAGCAGCTGCGCTACCTGGCTCTCGTCGCCGACGTCAGCCGCGAAGGTGTGAATCCGGGTTTGGTAGCGCTCCGTGATGTCGGCGATCGCACGCTGCGCCTCCGCATCGGGCTCACTCCGGCTGGTCAACACGATGTCACCCGCCCCGAGTTTGGCCAGGTGGGCGGCGGTGTGCAGGCCGATCGCGCCGAGACCGCCGGTGATCAGATAGCTCCGATCAGGCTGCGGCCGTAGCGGATTCGGCATTTGCAGCACGATCTTTCCGATGTGCCGGGCCTGCTGCATCCGGCGGAACGCGGTCTTCGCTTCCGTCAGCGGGTAGATCTCAGCGGGCAGCGGTGTCCATTCACCGCTGGCCAACCCAGCCGACACTTCGGCCAGCAAGCGGCGAATGCGCTCGGGGTCGGCCATGATGGTCCCGTCCAGCGCGACGATCTCGTAGGCAATATCGGGACGCTCCGCCGCCATCTGCTCCGGAGTCCAGATGTCCCGTTTGGCGATCTCGGCGAAGCGGCCGTTCTTGGCGGTGGCCCGCACGGTCGCGGCGACGAAGCCCTCGTTCGTCAGGGAGTTGAGCACTACATCGACGCCGGAGCCGCCCGTGTCCTTCAAGATCTGGTCGGCGAAATCCGTACTGCGCGAGTCGTAGACGTATTCCACACCCATCTTGCGCAGCATCGCGCGCTTGTAGGTGCTGGCCGTCGCGAAGACCGTCGCACCGCGTTGCTGCGCCATCTGGATCGCGGCCAGCCCGACGCCGCCACTGGCGGCGTGCACGAGCACCCGGTCGCCGGGCTGCAGCTGCGCCCAGTCGAACGCGAGCCGTGTCGTGAGCGCCGCGGCGGGTATCGTCGCCGCCTGCACCGCACTCAGGACGTCCGGCACCGGCGCCAGCAGCTGAGCCGGCACGTTGACCCGGCTCGCGAACGCTCCCTGCATGAAGCCCATGACGCGTTGACCGACGTCCAAACCGCTGACGCCGGAACCCAATTCGGTGACGACGCCGGAGAAGTCGCCGCCGATGAGCCCCGGGTCGCCGGGGTACAGACCGAGCACGTTGAGCACATCGCGGAAGTTCAGGCCGGCGGCTTCCACCCGGACCTGTACCTCACCGGCCGCCGGTGAATGCACTTCGGTCTCGGCGAGACGCAGGTTGTCGATCGCGCCGCGTTCGGTCGGGGCCAGGACGTAGTCGCCTGACCGTGGTACCGCGAGCTGACCGCTGCGCGCCCAGGGCAGCAACCGGGACGCCAGGAACTTTCCTTGCCGCAGTGCGACTTCCGGCTCCTCGACGGGTGTGCCGAGCAGGTTGGCCAGCGAGTGCACGGCCTCGGCGGATCCGTCGCAGTCGATCAGCTTGGCGCGCAACGCCGGTTCCTCGGTGATGATGTTGCGCCCGAGCCCCCACAGCGCCGCCTGCACGGGGTCGACTGGCTCGCCGGACTCGGTCGCTACCGCCCGTTCGGTGATAATCCACAGCCCGCCAGGCAGTTTCACCGCATCGTCCGCCTGCACCGTATGCACGATGCTGAGCAGGTCGGCGATATCGGTCTCCAGCCGCGCCGCAGCCTCAGCGCTCGACTCGTCTGCACCGGGTTCTGTGCTGCGCCAAACGATTCCAGAGATCGGCTCGCCGCGTTGCTGAGCCTGTGCGATCGTCTCCTTCCAGTGCTCCGGGCCGGCCGTCCGGTCGAACGAGACACTGCCGGGCAGGTCGGCCGCCAACTCGTCGAAACCGGCGATCAGCCAGGTGCCGTGAGCATTTCCGGAGCCGTTGCGCGCCGGCGGGGGCGGCACCTCGTGCCAGCCGAGGGTGTACAGCAACCGGGTGGCATCGCCGCCGAGCCCACGCAGCAGCGCCTCTCGCGGTGCGCGTTTCACCGTGAACTCACTGATTCCGCCGAGGTGGCGACCGTCGCGGTCCACGAAATCCAAATCGAAGACCTGCGTCTCGCTTTCCAGACCGCCGGCCTGCCATCTCGCGCGGCAGTAGAACCGTCGCGGCATCCGGTGGGCGACAGTCACCTTCCCGTACCGCAACGGTAGGAAGAGATCGGGCAGCACACCTTGTTCTTGGGTCGCCGCGAGGAGTGCCGGAAAGGCCGGGAACGCGACTCCCGTGCACAGGTCGAGCAGTACGGGGTGGATCGGCTCGCTGCCGAGATGCTCCGCGAGTTCGTCGCCGACGGCCACGTCGCCGATCGCCTCACCCTCACCGACCCACAGCGATTTCAGCGACGTGGCCCAGGTGGGTCCCCATGCCAGCTCCATGTCGGCGAAGGTGTCGAAAAGCTGTTGGGGACGCGTGCGACTCAACCTCTCGATTGCCACGTCGATGGCATCGGTTGCAACACGTGCGGGCTCGTCGCCAGTGTCGTCGGTACCGGTGACGACGGTGCCGTCGGCGTTCAACGACCATTCGGCCTCGCGAACACCGTATGGCCGGCTGTGCACCTTGAAGGTCCACCCGTTGCCGTCGCCGAGTGGGTGCAACGTCAGCTGCACTTCCCGGGACGCCTTGTCGCTCAGGATGATCGGCTCATAGAAGAAGACGTCCTGCACCCGCGCGGGCACACCGGCGGCTGCCAGCGCCATCGCTGCATAGGTCGCGCCCGGCACGACGACGGTTCCGTAGATGACGTGATGCGACAGCCACGGCTGCGACTTGACGGATATCCGGCTGGTGTAGACGCTGTCGCCGGAGGCGAGATCCTTCGCGCTGCCGAGGATTCCGGAGGCTGGCGCACCGCTGAGGGCGACGACACCGGACGCCTTGGGCCAGAAGCGGCGACGCTGGAACGGATAGGTGGGCAGTTGCAGTTTGCGACGTGGTCGATGGTGCTGCAGCGCAGCGAACTTGGGCCGATGCCCACTGACGTAGGCCGCGGCGAGCGCTTCCGAGATTTGCCGCCGGTCGTCGACGCCTTTGCGAAGCGAGACGATCGCCCGCGGCGCGGCAAGGTGTTCCGGCCATACCTGGACGGCAGCGCCCGTCAGGATCGGTTGCGGGCCGATCTCCATCAGCACCGAGCACCCCAGCGCGGCTGCAGTTTGCACGCTTTCGGCGAACTGCACAGGCTGGCGGGAGTGCCGCCGCCAATACCGGGCATTCAGTGGGGTTTCGGCAGTCAGCACTGCGCCAGTGCGGTTGCACACCAGCGGCAGTGTCGGCACTGCGAATTCGAGATTCGTTGCGTACGCCTCGAATTCGTCGAGCACCGGATCAAGCAACTCCGAATGGAAGGCATGACTGGTCTCCAGCCAACTGCAGCGGATGCCGTCGTCGGCGAACTCGGCGACCATTTGTTCCAGATCGCCGCCGGGGCCCGACAGCACCGTGTTGGGCCCGTTGTAGGCGGCGACCGAAACCCGAGGGAACTTCTCTGCCACGTTCTCGACGTGGCCGGCGTCGGCGAACACCGCGACCATGCGCCCACCGTCGGGCAGGCTTCCGAACAGCCGGCCACGTTCGGCGATCAAGCGGGCGCCGTCGGTGAGGCTGAACACCCCGGCCACGCAGGCCGCCGCGTACTGACCCACGCTGTGTCCCAGCACCACGTCGGGCTCGATCCCCCACGATTGCCACAGCCGGGCCAGACCCATCTCCACGGCGAACAGCGCCGGCTGCGCAAACGACGTGTGCCGCAAGGTTTTTCCGGCTTCAGCGCCGGTGTCCCGGCCGGCGAAAAGCACCTCGAGCAGCGGTCGCGGCAGCATCGGATCGATCGCGTCCGCGCAGCTCTTCACGGTCTCGGCGAAAACAGGCTCGGCGTCGAACAACTCGCGCGCCATCGCCGGGTACTGGCTGCCCTGCCCGGTGAACAGCCACGCCGTCGTCGGTTGGTCCGCGCACTCGCCGCGTACCACGCCCGGTCGGACCTTGTTCTCGGCCAGGTCGGCCAGACCGTCGCAGGCGGCCCGCGTGGAGTCCACGACCAGCGCGGCCCGATGCTCGAAATGGGACCGGCCGGTGCCTGCGGTGAAGCACACATCGGCGATGTCGACGTCGGGGTGGCTCTCCAACCACGTCCGATAGCGCTCTGCCATTGCCCCCAAAGCCTGCGGTGACCGCGCGGACAGCGGCAGAACGGCGACCGGTTCGTGTGGCGCCTCCGACTCCTCTGGGCTCGTCGGCTGCGCGGGTGCCTCCTCCACCAGAACGTGCGCGTTGGTGCCGGTGAACCCGAACGAGCTGACGCCCGCCCGCCGCGGCCTGCCGTTGGCCTGCCACGGAGTCGGCTTGTCGACAACCTGCACGGGCAGTGAGGTCCACGGAATGTGTGGCGACGGTTTCTCGAAATGCAGGTTCTGCGGCAGTGTTTCATGCTGCAGCGCCAACACCACCTTGATCAGTCCGGCGACCCCCGCGGCGGATTCGAGGTGGCCGATGTTGGTCTTCACCGACCCGATCAGCAGCGGCCGGTCCTCGTCGCGATCGGCGCCGTAGACGGCGCCGGCCGCCTGCACCTCGATCGGATCGCCCAACGCGGTGCCTGTGCCATGCGCCTCGAGGTAGTCGACGTCCTCGGCGGTGAGACCGGCACGAGTGAGCACCGAGGCCAGAAGCCGTTGCTGCGCACCGCCATTGGGAACCGTCAATCCGCTGGACGCGCCGTCCTGGTTGACCGCGCTGGCCGGGATGACCGCAGCGATTTGATCACCCTCGCGCACCGCATCGCTCAGCCTCTTGAGCACCAAGATGCCGCAGCCTTCACTGCGCACGTAACCGTCGGCGGCCGCATCGAAAGTCCTGCACCGCCCGCCCGGAGAAAGCATCCGCGCGCGCGATGCGGCGATGATCGACATCGGACTCAACAAAACATTCACTCCGCCGGCCAACGCCAAATCGCAGTCACCCGAACGCAATGCCTGGCAGGCCTGGTGGACGGCCACCAACGACGAACTGCACGCTGTGTCGACCGCCACCGCCGGCCCCTCGAATCCGAGCGCGAAGGCAACCCGACCCGAGACGGCGTTGAGCGCGTTGCCGGTGATGAAATGGGCCTCGATGTTCTCGACCGAGTCGGCGGACAACAGGTGTGAGTACTCGTTGGCGGCAACCCCGACGAAGATTCCACTTCGGCTGCCGCGCAACGCCCCTGGCGAATAACCGGCCCTTTCCAATCCCTCCCAGACGGTTTCCAGCATCAGCCGCTGCTGCGGGTCCATCCACACGGCCTCACGCGGAGAGATGCCGAAGAACTCGGGGTCGAATCCGCCGATCTCGTCGAGGTATCCGCCGTAGCGGCTGTAGATCTTGCCCGGGGTGTCTGGGTCCGGGTCGTAGAACTCGTCGATGTCGAAGCGGTCGTCCGGGATCTCCCGGATCGCATCGACGCCGCCGGCGAGCACCTCCCAAAACGCGTCGGGATCGGGGGCGCCGGGGAATCGGCACGCGACGGCGACGATCGCGATCGGCTCGCTGGCGTGCGTCGTCGTGACGGCGGCCGGCTGGGCCGGTGACTTCGCTGGCTGTTCGTTGAGCTGCAACACGTCGCCGAGCAGGTAATCCACCACGTCGGATAGCCGCGGATAGTCCATCGCCAACGTCGCAGGCAGCGGCTTGCCGACGCCCTGCTCGACTCGGCGCCGCAGCTCGACCGCCATCAGCGAGTCCATGCCGAGGTCGAAGAACCCGGCATCCTCGCGGATCTCCGCGGCATCGATCCGCGTCACCTCCGCGACCGCGTCGCGCAGGTACTCCCCCACAATCTTCTTTCGCTGCTGCACCGGCGCGACCGTCAGCCGCTCGACCAATCGGGTCTTTCCCGAAGGCGCAAGCGACGGCGCGGAATCCGGTACCTCGGCGGCCATCGCCGCCAGGAATGATCGCGGTCCCGCCTGCTGGTAGAGCGGCAGGAAGCGGGCCCAGTCGATCCGGGCCACCACGCCCTGCACCGCGGAGGCCGCCATCACGTCGGCGAGCCCCGCGAGCGCGTCGCCGGGTGAGAACGTTTTCACGCCACGCTTTTCCAGCCGCGCACGGGCGTCTTCGTCGGCCATGCCCGCCAACCACGGGCCGAAGTTGACGCTGATCCCGGGGGTGCCCTGCTCACGCAGCCGCCAGGCCAGTCCGTCGAGGAACGCGTTCGCCGCGCTGTAGGCGGTCTGGCCGAAGCTGCCCCACACCGAGGAGATCGACGAGGTGCTGACGAAGAAGTCCAGCTGCATGTCTGCCG
>DASRFZ010000183.1:0-11695 GCA_035651275.1 Mycobacterium sp.
GACGGTTGTCGAGTGGTCGGTAGGGTGGCGACGTGGGCAACAAGAAGGCGATTCTCGCGGGCGGCTGCTTCTGGGGCATGCAGGATTTGATCCGCAAGCAGCCGGGCGTCATCTCCACCCGCGTCGGCTACACCGGCGGACAGAACGCGAACGCCACCTACCGCAACCACCCCGGCCACGCCGAGGCCGTCGAGATCGTCTACGACCCGGCGCAGACGGACTTTCGCGCGCTGCTCGAGTTCTTCTTCCAGATCCACGACCCGACGACCAAGGACCGCCAGGGCAACGACGTCGGCACCAGCTACCGCTCGGCGATCTTCTACGTCGACGACGAGCAGAAGCAGGTTGCGCTGGACACGATCGCCGACGTCGAGGCGTCCGGGCTGTGGCCGGGCACGGTCGTCACCGAGGTAACGCCGGCCGGCGACTTCTGGGAAGCCGAGCCCGAACATCAGGATTATCTGCAGCGGTATCCCAGTGGGTACACCTGCCACTTGGTCCGGCCGGGCTGGAAGCTGCCGCGCCGCAATTCACCTGCCGTGGGTGCGTAACTGATACAGCCCGTGGGTGGTCGCGACCACCTGGCCGTCGGCGTCCTTGACGACAGCGTCGAGCGTGAAGTCGGCCTTGCCCTTCTCGTCGGCCTCGGCAGCGACGCGCACGATCTCGTCGTCGTCCATCGTGGCTTCGGCGCGTAGGTCCGAACGGGCCATCCCGACGAACGAGATGTCGATGTTCTTGACCAACGGAAAGTACTTGCTGGTGTCGAACGTGGCGAGCGGAATGACTCCCCCGAGGATCTCCGCGACCGTGAACAGCACACCCGCATAAATGACGCCGAAGTGGTTGCCGTTGCCCTCGAACGGCGCGGTGGTGGCAGCCCGACCGCGGCCCGCCTCGACCACCTTGATGCCCATCTTGTGCGCGATCGGGATTGTCTGCGCTATCGCGCCGGTCATTGTCTCTGCGAGTGTCATCGCGCTACTTTAGCGGCGCTGCAACACGATCCGGCCACCGCGCTTCGGGGTGAACGCCACGCCGCGGCCGTGAATCTTCTCACCGCGATCGCTGACCGAGTCAAGTGTGAAGTGGCGCAACACTGTTCGCAGGACGATGTCCATCTCGGCGTTCGCGAATGTCGCTCCGACGCAGCGGCGCGTCCCGCCGCCGAAGGGCACCCACGCGAACGTCGGCGGCCGGTTGCCGACGAAGCGGTAGGGGTCGAACCGCTCTGGGTCGGGAAACGCCTCGGCGTTGGAATGCAGCTGGCGGATGCTGACCATGATCGAATACCCCTGCGGGATGCGGTATTCGCCCAACTCGAACGACGGAGCGGCGACGTGCCGCCCAGCGAAGTCGATGACGGTGCGCGCCCGCTGGACTTCCAGGATTGTCGCCTGGCGCAACTCGTTGCCCTCGCCGTCGGCTTCCTCGGCCAGCGCCGCGGCGATGCGTGGATGGCGGCGCAGCCGTTCGAACGCCCACGCCAGGGTCGACGCCGTCGTCTCGTGGCCGGCGGTCAGCAGAGCCACCAACTCGTCGGCAATGTCCTGGTTCGACATCGACGAACCGTCGTCGTACGTGCTGCGCAACATCAACGCGAGGATGTCAGCGCGGTCGTTGAGATTCGGGTCGGCCTGCGCGCGGGCGATCAAGCTGCCGACGATCGCGTCGAATTCGCGCCGCGTCGCAGAGAACTTGGCCCACGGGCCGACCTTCGCAAGCACGCCAGTGGGTTTCGGCAGGCCGGCCAGTTTCGACCCGAGTGTCACCCACGGCGGAAGTATCTGCCGCAGCCGGTCGAGCTCGATGCCGTCGGCGCCGAACACCGCGCGTAGGATGACGTTCAGCGTGATGCGCATCATCGGCTCGAGCGTCGGAAACTCCACTCCGACAGGCCAATTCGCGGCCTCCCGGTGAGTCTCCTCTTCGATGATGTGCTCGTAGTTCTTGATGCTCCTGCCGTGGAAGGGCGGCGTCAGCAGCTTGCGCCGGTTGCGGTGGTCGGCCCGATCAAGCGCAAACACGCAGCCGGGCCCCATCATTCGGCTCAGGTTGGGCTTGATGTTGACCAGATCGTCGGTGTTCGCGGTGAACACTTGGCGCACCAGCGCGGGTTCTGCGACGACGACGGTGCGACCGAACACCGGGATGTTGATCGTGAACACCGAGCCGTAGCGGCGAGCCAGCTGCCGGAGCAGCCGCGGCCGCAGCACCGAGAAGCCGATCCCCTGGATCGCCTTGGGTAGCGCCACGACGGGCGGGAGCTTCGTCGCGACGTCGAGAGTCGCCGTATCCGTCATCAAGCCTCCCAACCGCCGTGGTACCACGCAGTACCGCAGCCTTTTCCTGTACGGTACTCGGTAGTACCGCAGCAGGCAAGAGCTAACGAGGGGGTGAGGTGACCGCCACCGACCTTGGAGTCGCTTCGGCCGACACCGCCGATCACCCGTTCCGTCGCCGGCTCCTCGACGGCCTCGCGGAGTCGATCGCCGAGCGCGGATACCGCGACACCACGATCGCCGACATCGTCCGGCACGCCCGCACGTCGAAGCGCACGTTCTACCGGGAGTTCGACAGCAAGGAAGCGTGCTTCATCGAACTGCTGCGAACGTCCAACGAGGAAATGATCGCGCAGATCATCGCGGCGGTAGACCCAGAAGCGTTCTGGCACGACCAGATTCGGCAAGCGATCGGCGCGTACGTCGACGTGATCGGGTCCCGGCCCGCGATCATGCTGAGCTGGATCCGCGAACTGCCGGCGCTCGGCGCGGTGGTCCGTGACGTGCAGCGCCGCGGTATCGAGCAGTTCATCGAGATGATGGTCGAGATCAGCAGCAATCCCGGATTTCGCCGCCACCACATTCCGCCGGCATCACGGCAGATGGCCTTGATTCTCGTCGGTGGATTGCGCGAGCTCGCGGCGATGACCGTCGAAGACGACGGCGACGTGCACGCGATCGTCGACACTGCGGTCGCAGCGTCAATCGCGTTGGTCGCGGCGGGTGTTCAGGACTCCTGAGGCACGACGGGTTTGCCGTATCGGCTGACGAATTTCTTTCCGTTGACTAGGAATTCGATGTTTTCGGCGACGTCGCGCAGCGGCTGAGCACTGCGTAGCGACCGACATAGAATCACCGCGCCCTCGATTGCTGCGAGCATCGTCGTGGCCAACGCCGCGGATTCCCTGTCGTCAAAACCATCGACGACGAACGCCCGCGTCAATGCCTCGCGCCAGCGCTCGAAAATGCGGGCGGCGTCGTTGGTCAGTCGCGGATCATCCTCGTCACCGGCACTCGTGGCAGCCGCGGCCACCGGGCAGCCCGCGCTGAAATCGCTCTCGCGCAGTACGTCCTCCCACAGGTCGACGAACTTGCGCAGCAGCGTCATCGGGCCCTGCGTGGCCGCGTCGTCGATCGCGGAGGTCATTGAATCGCCGGCGAATGCCAGCGCCTCGAGAAGGATCTGGTTCCGGCCGCCGGGAAAATGGTGATACACCGAACCTCGGGGCGCGCGGCTGCGGCTCAGCACCTCGTCGATCGTCACGCCCGCGGCACCGCGTTCCCGCAGCACCTCTGCGGCGCTGACGAGCATCCGGCGTTTCGTCGCGCCGCGCTTGTGCCGGTCTTTCGTCGCGGTCGCCGAACCGCGGGCCTTCATGCGGCCGAACGCTCCGCCTGACGAGCGCGAACGTGGGACGTGCGCCACTGGCCGGTGCGGACGGTCTGGCGCCAGGTGCGGCAATTGCGCTGAAACGACCGCTTGACAGCCTTGCGGCTGGGGGTCGACCGCGTCAGATGCAGTCCGGCGATGTTCAGCTCGATGATCGTCATGGCGCGTTACCTCTTCTCACAGAGCCGTTTCAGACTCTGCACCCACGACTATGCACTTCCACATAATCCCAGTCAAATTGCCGTGATCTGACCGTTATATTGACCCCCTGTTGCACCGCTTTGACCAGAGAAACTATGCTTGCAAGCATAGTCGGATTCCGTCAGGAGGAGACGCAATGGCCACGGTTTCAGTCGAAAGAGACGGGCATGTGCTGCTGATCGGCCTGGATCGGCCCGAAAAGCGCAACGCGTTCACGGTCGAAATGCTTGCCGACCTGTCTCGTGCCTACGGGTTGCTCGAGTCAGACGACTCGCTGCGGGCCGGCGTGCTCTTTGCGCACGGTGACCATTTCACCGCAGGACTGGACCTCGTCGACGTCGGCCCGGCGCTCGCCAGCGGGGACCTTCCAATGCCCGAGGGCGGGCGGGATCCGTGGCGGCTGGACGGCCCCTGGTCCACCCCGATCGTCGCGGCGGCACAGGGCCGCTGCCTGACGCTGGGCATCGAACTCCTGCTGGCCGCGGACATCCGCGTTGCCGCGGCGGACACCCGGTTCGCACAGATCGAGGTTTTGCGCGGCATCTACCCGTTCGGCGGCGCCACGCTTCGGTTCCCACGCGAAGCCGGCTGGGGCAACGCGATGCGGTGGATCCTGACCGGCGACGAGTTCGACGCGGCAGAGGCGCACCGCATCGGTCTGCTCCAGGAGGTTGCGGCCGACGGGTCCGCAGCGCTGGCGCGGGCTCGCGAGATCGCCCACACACTCGCCGACAACGCCGCGCCATTGGGAGTCCGCGCCACCCTGGCGTCCGCACACCGCGCCCGCGACGAGGGCGACGCAGCGGCAATCGCACAGCTGCGGCCCGAGATAACGCGTTTGTTCGGCACAGCCGACGCGGCCGAAGGAATCCAGTCGTTCATCGAGCGCCGGCCGGCCGCATTCACCGGAAAGTAGCCGTCACGGCGTCAGGACGACCTTGATCATGCCGTCCTGCTTCTTCTGGAACGTCTCGTAGGCGGCGGGCGCGTCGTCGAGCGGCAGCCGATGGGTGGCGAACGACTCGACGCGCAGCGGATCGTCGGACGTCAGCAGCGGCATGATGTCGGGCACCCAGCGCTTGACGTTCGCCTGGCCCATACGTAGCTGAATCTGCTTGTCGAACAACGTCATCATGTTGATCGGGTCGGCGGCCCCGCCGTAGACGCCGCACAGCGAAATCGTTCCGCCACGACGCACCATCGAGATCGCGGAGTTCAACGCCGCAAGGCGGTCGACGCCGGCGTTCTTCATCACGACGCGTCCCACCGGCGAGGGAAGGAACCCGGCCGCGGTCTGCGCCGCCTCGGCGATCGGCGATCCGTGGGCCTCCATGCCGACCGCGTCGATCACCGCGTCGGCGCCGCGGCCGTTTGTGGCGTCGATGACGATTGGTTCGGGGTCGTGTTCGTTGAGGTCGATGACCTCTGCCCCGCTTTCGCGGACCCGGACCAGCCGTTCGGGCACTAGGTCGACGCCGATCACCCGGCAGTTCCCGCGGTGCAGGGCAATCCGGCAGGCCATCGATCCGATTGGCCCCAGCCCAAGCACGACCAGGGTGCCGCCGTCGGGCACGTCGGCATATTCCACGGCCTGCCACGCGGTGGGCAGTACGTCGGACAGATAGACGTAGCGTTCGTCGGGCCCGTCTGCCGGCACTCTGATGTAGGTGTACTGGGCCTGGGGCACGCGAAGATATTCGGCCTGCCCGCCGGCGACCTCGCCGTACAGCTTCGAGTAGCCGAACAGCGCCGCACCCGTGCCCTGATCGCGATTCTGAGTGGTCTCGCATTGGCTTTGCAGACCCTGGTTGCACATGAAGCACTGCCCGCAGGAGATGTTGAACGGGACGACGACGCGGTCGCCGATTTTCAGATCGCCGACGTCCCTGCCAACCTCTTCGACGACGCCCATCGCCTCGTGTCCGAGGATGTCGCCGGGTGCCATGAACGCACCGAGCACCTCGTACAGGTGCAGATCGGATCCGCAGATGTTCGTCGTCGTGACCCTGATGATTGCATCGGTGGGTTCCTTGATCAGTGGGTCGGGCACGTTGTCGACGGACACCTTGCGCTTGCCCTGCCATGTCACTGCGCGCATCGAGAATTTTCCTTCGAGTTGATCTGTCGTGCGCATGCCCGGTTGCGTGGCGCTCAAACATGCGAAGTCGGCCAACGGCGTTGGTTGGGCCGCAACACCGCGGGTATAGCCTCAGCCACATCGGCGGTGGCGGAGGTGGGAGTTGAGCGCAACGGAACGGCGCCTTGAACAATGGCCAGGCAAGGCGTATCCGCTCGGCGCGACGTACGACGGCTCGGGCACCAACTTCGCGCTCTTCAGCGAGGTCGCCGAGAAGGTTGAGTTGTGCCTGTTCGACGCCGACGACACCGAGACCAGGGTGCCCCTGAACGAAGTCGACGGATTCGTGTGGCACGGCTTCCTGCCGGAGGTCGAGCCGGGCCAGCGGTACGGGTATCGGGTGCACGGTCCGTACGACCCGGGGGCAGGCCACCGGTGCAACCCGAACAAGCTTCTCGTGGACCCGTACTCGAAGGCGATCGACGGCAACTTCGATTGGAACCAAGCACTTTTCAGCTACAACTTCGGCGATCCCGACAGCCGCAACGACGAAGACTCAGCGCCGCACATGCCGAAGTCGGTGGTGATCAACCCGTTCTTCGACTGGGGTGTCGACCGCCCGCCGAGCCGCGAGTACGCCGACACGGTGATCTACGAGGCGCACGTCAAAGGTCTGACGCAGTTGCACCCGGACATCCCCGAGCGGACCCGCGGCACGTACGCGGCGATTGCCCATCCGGTGATCATCGAACATCTGCAGAAGCTGGGCGTCACCGCGATCGAACTGATGCCCGTGCACCACTTCGCCAACGACTCGACGCTGATTGACAAGGGCCTGTCAAACTACTGGGGCTACAACACAATTGGCTTCTTGGCTCCCGACTCAAAGTACGGCTCCAGCGAGACACCCGGCGGCCAGGTGCAAGAGTTCAAGACGATGGTGCGCACGTTGCACGAAGCGGGCATCGAAGTGCTGCTGGACGTGGTGTACAACCACACCGCCGAAGGGAATCACCTGGGGCCGACGCTGTCGATGCGCGGGATCGACAACTCGGCGTACTACCAGCTCGTCGACGACGACAAGCGTTACTACATGGACTACACCGGCACGGGCAACAGCCTGAACGTCAGGCATCCGCATGCGCTGCAGCTGATCATGGATTCTCTGCGGTACTGGGTCACCGAGATGCACGTCGACGGTTTCCGGTTCGACTTGGCCTCGACGCTGGCGCGCGAGTTCTACGACGTCGACAGGCTCGCAACGTTTTTCGAGTTGGTGCAGCAGGATCCGGTGGTCAGCCAGGTGAAGCTGATCGCGGAGCCGTGGGACGTCGGGCCGGGCGGGTACCAGGTGGGTAACTTTCCGCCGCAGTGGACGGAGTGGAACGGCAAGTTCCGCGACACGGTGCGCGACTATTGGCGCGGCGAGCCCGCGACGCTCGACGAGTTCGCGTCCCGACTGACCGGGTCCGCGGACCTGTACGAACAGACGGGCCGTCGGCCGGTGGCGTCGATCAACTTCGTCACCGCACACGACGGGTTCACGCTGCGAGACCTGGTGTCCTACAACGAGAAACACAACGAGGCCAACGGCGAAGACAACAACGACGGCGAGAGCCACAACCGGTCGTGGAACTGCGGGACGGAGGGCCCGACCGACGACCAGGCGGTCAACGGGTTGCGCGCGCGCCAACAGCGCAACTTCCTGGCGACGCTGCTGCTGTCGCAGGGGGTGCCGATGATCAGCCACGGCGACGAACTGGGACGCACGCAGGGCGGCAACAACAATGGCTTCTGCCAGGACAACGACATCACCTGGATCCATTGGGACAAAGCAGATTCCGAGTTGATGGATTTCACCCAGCGGGTGTCGGCGCTGCGCACCGAGCATCCGGTGTTCCGGCGGCGGCGGTTCTTCACCGGGCGGCCCGTGCGCCGTCGCGGTGCCGAAGGGCTGCCGGACATTTCGTGGTTCCGGCCCGACGGCAGTGAGATGAGCGACGACGACTGGGAGGCCGGCTTCGGCCGATCGATCGCGGTGTATCTGAACGGCCTGGGAGTTCCCGGTCTCGACGCACGCGGCCAACGCGTGACCGACGACTCGTTCGTGCTGTGCTTCAACGCCCACGACGAGGCGCTCGACTTCACGTTGCCGCCAGCGGAATTCGGTCCTGCGTGGACTCCGGTGATCGACACCGCCGCGATCACCGACGGCGACGGCGAAGAGCCGAAGCCGATCGCCGCCGCGGGTACCCTGCACGTCGAATCCCGCGCCATCGTGGTGTTGCAAGCCACGCCCGAGTGATTTCGGTGCGCTAACCGGCGCTGAGCGCATGTTTTCGCACCGAAATCGCTACCGTGGCACATGTGAAGGCGCTCATCATCACCGACGTCCAGAACGACTTCTGTGAGGGCGGATCGCTGGCGGTCGAGGGCGGGTGCGACGTCGCGCGCAAGATCACCGAGCACCTCGCCGCAACCCGCTACGACCATGTGGTCGCCACCAAGGACTTTCACATCGACCCGGGCAGCCACTTCTCTGACCACCCCGACTACCGCACGTCGTGGCCGCGCCACTGCGTGGCCGGCACGCCGGGCGCCGAATTTCACCCCAACCTCGAAACCGACCGCATAGAAGCGGTTTTCACAAAGGGCCAATACTCCGCTGCCTACAGCGGATTCGAAGGCGCCTGCCAACGCGGCATCCCGCTCACCGATTGGCTGCGCCAACACGGGGTCGACGAGGTCGACGTCGTCGGCATCGCGACGGACTACTGCGTGCTCGCGACCGCAAAGGACTCCGCTGCCGCCGGGTTCAAGACGACCGTCCTCAGCGACCTGACGGCCGGTGTCGCTAGAGATACCACTCAGAAGGCCCTCGAGGACCTCCGTTCAGTGGGAGTGTTCACTGCATGAGCCGTCGAATCCCGCAGTTCGCCGCCGTCGCGTTCGCCGTCCTGTTCGTCGTTGCCCTTCTGATGGTTCCGCCGCTGCCCGGGATCGCTCATTCCGGCGATGACATCGCCGCGCATCTCGTCGAGCATGCGACTGCATTGCGTATCCAAGCGCTGCTGATCGCGCTGGGGTCGCTCGCGTTGGTGATCGTGCTCGGGCACGCCCGCACCCGCCTCGACGGTGCGGCCGGATACGTGTTCACGATCGGCTCGGCGGTGGTGATCGCCGAGATCGCCATCGAGACGTGGCTCACATCAGGACTGGCGCTGCACGCGACGCACGCCAACCCGACGACCGCTCGCACACTCGTCGACATCGCGTCGATGTGGGGGCCGGTTCTGACCGTCGGAGACGTCATGGTCGCGGGGCCCGTTGTCCTGGCCGCATTCCGCGGGCGTTTTCCGCGCTGGCTCGGGGCGCTGGGCGCGATCTTCGTATTCGAGCAACTCGCGGAGACCGCCACGATCGTCGGCGGTCCGGGGTTCATCGAACCCGGCGGGACGATGAATCTCTATGTCGGAGGACCGCTTTTCGTATTGTTCTTCGTCGCGCTGGGCCTCGTATGCGGCGAGCGATCCAATCACTCCACCACGTCGAAGAACGAGTCGCCGTCTTCCGGCGTGCCGTCGACCTGACCGCGGCTGACCCTGGAGTCCTCGACGATCACGCCGTCGACGACGTCCGCCTCCTTCACGCCGAACTCCGCGGACGCTACGCCGTCGGGGGTGTTAGCCGCGTCCGACAGTGGCGTGTCGACGGACGTGTCGGGTTCCTCGCTGGCCAGCCGTTCGTCGAGCGATTCGTCCAGCTCCGGCTCCAGCCAGGTGTCGGGCGGGTCGACCACGTCGTCGCCGTCGTCGTTGCGCACGTCGTCGGAGTCCAGCGACTCCGCGGGGCTCAGCGTGTCATCCGGGCCGCCCAGGTCGGGATCGTCAGCGCTGTCGGTCGGCATATCGGTCGATTGCCCGGGTCCCCCGGCGACTAAACACCGATACATTCGCAGCATGCGTAATCCGTACGCCGGTCAGCCGTTCACCACATCCGACGAAGAGATCGCCGCGGCGCTCGAAGACGTCTCGGTGCCGGCACTGCTGCTGTCGTGCATCCATATGAGCGGCGACGATTCGCTTCTCGACGGGCCGATCCGTCCGGCGGGCATCTTCCTCAACGAAGTGCAGGGCTTCATGTCCGAGGAGGACCAGGCGACAGCCCGCAAGATCGCGTTCGACGTGATCCGCGACTACCGCGACCGTGGATGCCCCGAACCCAGTCCCGTCGACGCCGCCCAGCTCAAGCGGATGATGGACTGGCTGGTCTGCACCGACGTGCCCGACGAATACGTCCCGATGATGCTGGAGGAGATGGAACTCGAGGGCCACGACGAGCGGGTCACGACCTTCAAGTCGAGTCCGCAGGACCGCGCCGGGTTTCCCGTCGTCGTCGTGGGTTGTGGCCAGTCCGGTCTGCTCGCTGCAATTCGCCTGCAGCAGGCGGGAATTCCGTACACGGTCGTCGAGAAGAACGCCGGCGTGGGCGGTACGTGGTATGAGAACACATATCCCGGGGCGCGCGTCGACGTTGGAAACCACTTCTACTGCTACAGCTTTGAGCCCGCCGACAACTGGACGGAGTATTTCGCCCAACAGCCCGAACTCCAAGGGTATTTCGATGCTGTGATGCGCCGGCACGGTGTAGACGAGCATGTCCGGTTCTCCACCGAGGTGCTCAGCGCGGAGTTCGACGAGGCCGCGTCGACGTGGTCGGTACACACCCGTGACGCCGACGGCGTCGAGGACGTTCTGGTCGCTCGCGCGCTGATCTGCGCGGTCGGCCAACTCAACAGGCCGCTGATCCCCAAGTTTGACGGCGCGAAAACCTTTGCGGGACCGTCGTTTCACACCGCCCGATGGGACCACAGCGTCGACCTCGCCGGCAAAGATGTGGTGATGATCGGCGCCGGTGCGAGCGGCTTCCAAGTGGCTCCGGCGATCGCCGACGAAGTTCGCAGCCTCACCGTCTTTCAGCGCACCGCCCAGTGGATGTTCCCGAACCCGAACTACCACGCCAAGGTTGGGCCCGGCGTGAAGTGGGCGCTGCGGCATCTGCCGTTCTACGGGCGCTGGTACCGCTTCCTGCTGTTCTGGCCGGCGTGCGACAGCGGCCTCGCGGCCGCGAAAGTCGACCCGGACTGGCCCGACCAACAGCGCGCTGTCAGCGCGGCCAACGACATGGCGCGGATGATGTTCACCGAGTGGATCACCGGCCAGATCGACGGCGACACAGAGCTTCTCGCGAAGGTGATCCCCGACTACCCAGCCACAGGCAAGCGCACGCTACAGGACAACGGCAGCTGGCTGAAAACGCTGACCAAAGACCACGTCGAGCTCGTCCGTGCCGGTGTCGACCACATCGAGCCCAACGCCGTCGTCGCCACCGACGGGCGACGCTATCCGGCGGACATCCTCATCTACGCCACCGGATTCCGGGTCAACGACATGATCTCGTCGTTCCGCGTGGTCGGTCGCGACGGCATTGACTTACAGACCGCGTGGGGTTCGCAGCCGGCCGCCTACCTCGGCATCACCGTGCCGAGCTTCCCGAACTTCTTCTGCCTCTACGGGCCCGGCACCAACCTCGCCAGCGGCGGGAGCCTGATCTTTCACTCCGAGTGCGAGATTCGCTACATCATGGGTTGCCTAGACCTGCTCATCAGCCGCGGTGCGCAGACGATGGAGCCGCGCCGTGAGCGTTACGACGACTGGTATGAGCGCACGCAGGCGGAGATGAGAA
>DASRFZ010000184.1:0-3000 GCA_035651275.1 Mycobacterium sp.
GCATCTCGGCCCGCTGGCCGACGAGCTCGAGTCGTGGGGAATCGGGCGTTGGTCTCCGCTCGGCGAGAAGGTGCTGGACACGCCGATCAACTGGAAGCTCGCGATCGACACATTCGCTGAGAACTACCACTTCGCGACCGTGCACAAGACCACGTTTGCGACGATCGCGCGCAGCAATTGCACGGTGTTCGACGCGTTCGGTCCGCATCACCGCCTGGTTTTTCCCCTCAACGGGATCTGCGACCTCGACGGAATCCCGGAGGAACAGTGGGATCCGTTGCAGCACATGGTCGTAATATATGCGCTGTTTCCGAACATCGTGCTGTCGGCGACGATCGCCAACGGCGAGTTGTTCCGCGTCTACCCGACCGACGAGCCGGGTCGCTCGATCACCGTGCACCAGAACTCGACTCCGCTGGACGTATCCGATGAGTCGGTGGCCGCAGGCGCCCAGGCGGTGTTCGACTATGCGCACAGCACAGTGCGGGACGAGGACTACCTGCTCGTGACCGCGGTGCAGGCCAACCTCGCGTCGGGCGTGCGACGACACCTGGTGTTCGGCCGCAACGAGCCCGGTCTGCAGCACCGGCACGCGGCGTGGGCTGCCGCTCTACCGCCGAACGTCGACTTATTGCTCAATTCTTGACTTAATTGCGTGCACAAGTCGACGTTCGTCGCTAGCGAAGCGACGTCAGCAGGTCCTCCACGATCTGCGCCACCTCGGGCGTCGTTGGGTCGACCGTGTTCAGGTATTCGACTGCCTCGTCGCGCTGGCCGGCGTCGATCAGCTGTCGCACCTCCGCAGCCGCGTCAGGTTCCATCGTCGCCAGCACGTCGACCAGTTCCCAGTCACGGTGCATCGCCAATGTCCGTTCGTAGAAAGCGAATCCGCTCACCGGCTCACCACGCAGTGTGCCCTGATACCGGTACGGGCCCTCCATGTAGTCGATCGGCAACCCGTGCGCGGGTGCGGGTACCAGCGGTTCGCCCGTCAAGTCGAGGTCCAGTCGCTGCGACGTAATTCGGTGCCGGTCCGGCATGTAGCGAGCCTTCGTCGGTGGCGGAACCAGTGTCTGTATGTCTTCCGGCCAGCGGACGTAGCTGTAGACATCGACTTCGACATCTTCCGCGCATTCTGGCGCGCCCGCAGCAGGGCACGTCGTCGCACCCGAGAACGGTTGCAGTGCATTGCGGTTCGTCCGGTCGTGCTGCCGCCAGATGGACAGGTCGACGCCGTTTTCGAGATTGATCGTGCGCCATTCGTGCGAACGGGACCGCGGATCGCCGCCGGGGCCTCCCGCGGCCGCATAGCTCGGGAACCACTGCCGGTCAACGTGTCCGGCATCGCCGGTGACGGTCTCCTGCATCGCGCCCCAGCGCAGCGTCCCGGCCATCCGCATGCCGGTCTGAAAGTAGGAGTACGTGTCGTCTTGGCCGAAGCACGCGATCTTGCCGTTGTACGTCGACGCGCCCAGCGGCACCGGCGCCCGCGTCGGCGTCACGTGCAGCTGCAGTTCCATCGCTTGCCCCGTGGTGTCCCGACCGACCAGGTGGACGTCGTAGGTGTAGGGCAGCAACCGATCTGGCGCGTCCCGGCACGCCCGCCACGTCGCGCGCCCCGCGTCACTCACGTAGGCGATGTCGAGTTCGCCGGGGGTGGTGGACAACTTGGGCACGGCGTCGGGTTGCATACTGGCCGGCGGCACGTCGTAGTCGGTATACGTCGCATACGTGCCGTTGTCGAGATCGAAGACCGCGAAGGTGTAGAAGTCGGCGACAATCTTGTGGCCGAGGCGGTTCTTGTTGAAGATCGTCAGAAATGCGTACCTGCGTCCGTCATCCCCGGTCAGCTCGCCCGCGACGAACCATGTGTCCGACTCGAAATCCGGGTGCTCCCCTTCGGCTGCGGGGAAACACAACAGCGGGTCGCCGGGCACCAATTGAAAAGGGTAGAGGCGCCAGTCGTCTGATTGCGGTCGGTCCACGAGGCTCCTGCCTGTTTTGCTATGTTTATAGTAATAGTAACTTTAGGTGCGTGACAGGCGGTGGCGGCGTGAGCCCGACGGTCGTAGGACTTGACAGCTTTCGCCGGGTCCAGCAGGCCCACCAGGAGGCGATACCGTGAAATCCCTTATCTACGACCAGCTTTTCATCGGAGGTCGCTGGCAGCGGCCGGCCACCAACCAGCGACTGTCCGTCATTTCGCCGCACACCGAAAAGTCGGTCGGCGAGACGCCGGAAGCTTCCCCGGAGGACGTCCACAAGGCTGTCACCGCGGCCCGCAAGGCCTTCGACGACGGCCCGTGGCCCCGGCTCACGGTCGCCGAGCGGATGCAGAAGATCGAAAAGCTCGCCGCGATCTACTCACGGCATCTCGACGAGATGGCCGACCTCATCACCGCCGAAATGGGCTCCCCCCGCAGCTTCAGCAGGCTCGGGCAAGCCGCGGGGGCCGTGGCGCAGATGCACCTCAATCTGGCGACAGCGCGTGAATTCCCGTGGGCCGAGCGACGACCGGGCCTCTTCGGCGACGTTCACGTACGCCGCGCGCCGGTCGGGGTGGTCGGCGCGATCGTGCCGTGGAATGTGCCGCAGTTCCTGATCATGCCGAAGATGATTCCCGCATTGATCGCCGGCTGCACGGTCATCGTCAAACCCGCGCCCGAAACACCCTTGGACGCAATGTGGTTGGCCGAAATGCTGGAAGCGATTGAGCTACCCGAGGGTGTGGTGTCCATCCTGCCCGGCGGCCGCGAGACCGGTGAGAGTCTTGTCACCCACCCCGGTGTCGACAAGATCTCGTTCACCGGGTCGTCGGCTACCGGCAGGCACATTGCGGCGCTGTGCGGCGAACAACTGAAGCGGGTCAGCCTCGAACTCGGGGGCAAGTCGGCGGCAATCATCCTCGACGACGCGGACATCGGCCGTACCGTCGAAAGCCTGAAGACAGCGAGCCTGATGAACAACGGCCAGGCGTGCGTCGCGCAGACCCGAATCCTG
>DASRFZ010000185.1:0-33171 GCA_035651275.1 Mycobacterium sp.
GCAGGACAGCCCGCATGCCGATATCGCAGGGTGGGTTGCGGCAAACTATCGGGCGGTCAAGGTCGGCTCGGACACGGTCTACGACTTGACGGCGCCGGCCAAGGGCAAATAGTCGCAGCGGCTCAGCCGTCGAGCACACCCCGCAGGATCTCGACCAGCGCCAGAGGCTGGTCACTGTGCACCGAGTGTCCGGAGTCCGCGACCATGTGCACGCGCTGGAATCCCGGTGCGGTACGGGCGAATTCGTCGGCGTCGTCATCGTTGACGAACGCGGAGTTCGCGCCGCGCACAAGCGTGGTCGGAGTCGTCAGCGCGGGCACGTCGTCCCAGAGCCCGTCAAAGCCGTCGGCCTTGCGAAACGAGTCGTAACGCCACGTCCACGACCCGTCGTCGAGCTGTTTTGAGTTGTGGAACACGCCGCGCCGCAACGACTTTCGATCACGGTGGGGAGCGGCGGCCACGGTCACGTCGACCATCGCGTCGAAGCTTTCGAACGTGCGCTCGCCTTCGATCAGCGCGACGGTGCCCTTCTGCGCGTCGGTCATCTCGGTGTGCCGCGCCGGCGACGTCGGTGTGACGTCGATGAGCACCAGCTGTCGCACGAGATCGGGCCATTGTGTCGCCAACCGGAGTGCGGTCAGCCCGCCGAGTGAGTGCCCCACGACCAGCTCTGCGTCCGACGCCCAGTCCCGCAAGGCCGGCGCCAGCGTCTCGGCGTTCTGCTTCGGCCCGTAGTTGCCGTCCTCGCGCCAGGCCGACCGGCCGTGCCCCGGCAGGTCGACGGCCAGCGCCGGCTCACCGAGGCCGAGGATCACGGTGTCGAACGTGTGCGCGTTCTGGCCACCGCCGTGCAGAAACACCACCCGTGGAGTGCCGGTGCCCCACTTCAACGCACTGATGCCATGCTCGTCGAGGCGGCATACGGCTGGCATGTCGTCAACCCCCGCCTGTTCGGCGTTCTCGTGCAGAAGCGAGAATTCGTCGATATCCATGGGGTCTCCGTTGACTCTGCGGCCAGGGCGCAAAAGTGAGAGTAGGCCGCGCCCTCAGCGCAGAATCAACGACCCGAAATGAAATCTTCCAGCTTCGTGCGCGCCACGTCGTCGGGCATCTGCTCCGGCGGGCTCTTCATCAGGTACGCCGACGCCGGGATGATCGGGCCGCCCAGCCCGCGGTCCAACGCGAGCTTGGCCGCGCGTACCGCGTCGATGATCACGCCCGCCGAGTTCGGCGAGTCCCACACCTCGAGCTTGTACTCCAGGTTCAGTGGCACGTCGCCAAACGCGCGGCCCTCGAGGCGCACGTACGCCCACTTGCGGTCGTCGAGCCAGCCGACGTGGTCGGACGGGCCGATGTGGACGTTCTTGGTCTTGAACTCCCGCTGCAGGTTCGACGTGACGGCCTGTGTCTTGGAGATCTTCTTGGACTCCAACCGCTCACGCTCGAGCATGTTGAGGAAGTCCATGTTGCCGCCGACATTGAGCTGCATCGTGCGGTCGAGCTGCACGCCGCGGTCTTCGAACAGCTTCGCCATCACCCGGTGCGTGATCGTCGCGCCGACCTGACTCTTGATGTCGTCGCCGACGATCGGTACGCCGGCGTCTTCAAACTTGCGCGCCCACACCGGATCCGACGCGATGAACACCGGCAGCGCGTTGACGAACGCCACCTTCGCGTCGATCGCGCACTGGGCGTAGAACTTGTCCGCCTCCTCGGATCCGACGGGCAGGTAGGACACCAGCACGTCGACCCTGGCCTCGCGCAGCGCCTTGACCACGTCGACGGGCTCGGCGTCAGACACCTCGATGGTGTCGGCGTAGTACTTGCCGATGCCGTCCAACGTCGGGCCGCGCTGCACCACCACGTCGGTGGGCGGCACGTCGGCGATCTTGATCGTGTTGTTCTCCGACGCGAAGATCGCCTCCGACAGGTCGAAGCCCACCTTCTTGGCATCGACGTCGAACGCGGCGACGAACTTCACGTCGCGCACGTGGTACTGGCCGAAGCGCACATGCATCAGCCCGGGCACCGTCGACTTGTCGTCGGCGTCCTGGTAGTACTGCACGCCTTGCACCAGTGAGGACGCGCAGTTGCCGACGCCGACGATTGCGACGCGCACCTCCGAGCCGGTGGTGTTGTTGCCACTCATGTGCGGTTCTCCTTACTCCTGCCACTCAAAGTTTTCTGCTCATCGCGCCGGCGGCTCATCACAGCTCGTTGGGATGCGCCTGCGCAACCCGTTCGGCGGCGATTAATTCGTTGAGCCACTTGACTTCTCGCTCGCTGGACTCCAGGCCCAGCTGGTGCAGCTGGCGGGTGTAGCGGTCCAAGGAGCTGCTGGCCCGCGCGATGGCTTCACGCAGACCTTCCCTCCGTTCCTCCACCTGACGGCGGCGGCCCTCCAAAATCCGCATCCGCGCCTCCGCGGGAGTGCGGTTGAAGAATGCGAGGTGTACGCCGAATCCGTCGTCGGTGTAGTTCTGTGGGCCTGTGTCGGCGACAAGCTCGGTGAATCGCTGCCGGCCCGCGTCCGTCAATCGGTAGACGCGCCGGGCACGCCGTACCGGGGCGCCCGCGGGCGCCGCGTCCTCGACGATCAGCCCGTCGGCCTGCATCCGGCGCAGCGCCGGGTACAGCGAACCGTACGAAAAGGCGCGAAAGGCTCCGAGCAAACCCGTCAATCGCTTGCGGAGTTCGTAGCCATGCATCGGTGACTCGAGCAGAAGGCCCAGGATGGCAAGCTCCAGCACCGAGTCACCTCCTTTGCTTCCCCGCTAGGACATACCGACACCTCGCGCCATCGTATCGCGCCGATATATTCGTGGCCACCCAGCCTGGTCAGGACGATGGAGGCGACTGATTGAGGACGTTGCCCTGCGGATCGACGGTCATGTAGCCGCCGCTGTTGTAGGTCGTCGAGACGTAAATCGAAATGTCGACGGCGTCCGGCGTCGCGGGGTCCTTGCTCGGCTCGATGTTGAGGTAGACGTTCTTCACGTCCTTCTGCTCGATGCCCAGAATCTGCGGCGCTCCACGCAAGCGGCCGACGATCGCGTTGACGTCGAACTTGCCCAGATCGACGAGCTTTGCGTCGCTGTCCTTGCCGCTGACCGACGAGCTCTTCCACCCGCCGCGGTAGTTGTAGCTGACGGTGCGGCGGTCGTCGGCGGGGTCGGGCCTCTCCATCACCGCGTAGTCGGGGTAGATCACCAGGCTGTAGCCCATCGTGTCGCCGAACTTCTTGCGGGTCTGGTCCAGCAGGCCGTTGAGGCCGTTCGCGGAATGCAGCAGCCGCGGCGGCGCCTGTGTGTTGGCGGCGATGCCGTCGGGCTTGGCTCCCGGATCCGACGCCGAGCTGGAGCGCAGTGTGGAGCTCAGCGGGGAGCCCTGGCCGAAGATGCCCCAGCCGACACCGATTCCGAACAACACCAGCACAGCGCCCACCGCGATCCGCATCCCCCAACCGCCGCCGGCCGACGCGATCGGAGACTGCGACTTCAGTTTCGGCAGTTGCACTGGCGCGTTGGCGGTCTGCAGGTCCGACACCAACGCCTGCAGTTCCCCGAGCGTGCCGGCATTCGTCGCGGCAGCCACCCGCTGCCGGTGTTCGTCCATCGACAGTTGGCCTTCGGCGAGCGCGGTGTCGAGCACTTGGCAGGTGTCGTTTCGGTCGCTGTCTTTCGCCCGCGTCCCAGCGGTCTGCGTCGCCACGCCGACGATCGTAGAAGGCGGGGCGCACAGTTGGACCGACAACCGCACAGTCTGACGCTTCTGTGCTTGGGCGGTCAGGGTGGCGACGTACTCTGGTCACCGTGCGACTGCAGCGACAGGTGGTGGACTACGCGCTCCGGCGTCGGTCTCTGCTGGCCGAGGTGTATTCCGGGCGCACGGGCGTCACGGAAGTCTGCGACGCCAATCCCTATCTGCTGCGGGCGGCCAAGTACCACGGCAAGCCCAGTTCGGTGATGTGCCCGATCTGTCGCAAGGAACAACTGACGTTGGTGTCGTGGGTGTTCGGCGACCATCTCGGCGCGGTGTCAGGATCTGCCCGCAGCGCCGAAGAGTTGGTGATGTTGGCCGCGCGCTACGACGAATTCTCGGTTCACGTGGTGGAGGTATGCCGGACCTGCAGTTGGAATCACCTGGTCAAGTCGTATGTGCTCGGCGCGATCCGCCCCCCGACGGGCGCGCGCCGCACTCGAACGGCGCGCAACGGCGCGCGCACGGCCAGTGAATAGCGAGGATCGTCCCAACCGGTCAGCCACCGACATCCCCAGGGGAGCGGCGGCCGACCGCGTACCGGGCTCGGCGCACCGAGCCGACCGCACTCCCCCCGCGCCCCCACGTCGGCCGGCGCCGCCTGAGGCACGCCCGACCGCCGTCATCCCGGCCGTCACCGACGACACCGAGCCGCTTCGCGACCCGATCGACATGGTCAAGGCGGCGCTCGACGGCACGCCACCCCCAAAACCGCCGAGGGGAGGCCCGCCCGGTGGTGGCGGCGGGCGCGGTGGCACGCCCCGCGGTCACGGGCCCGGCATCAACATCAATTGGAAGTGGGTGCGGCGCGGGCTGATCTTCGCTGTCGTCGCCGTGGTGGTGCTGCCGATCATCACATTCGCGATGGCGTATCTGATCGTCGACGTGCCACAACCGGGCGACATTCGCACCAACCAGGTGTCGACGATCCTGGCCAGCGACGGCACCACCGAGATCGCGAAAATCGTTCCGCCCGAAGGCAATCGGGTCGACATCGACATCAAGCAAGTGCCGCAGCACGTCAAGGATGCCGTGATGGCAGCCGAAGACCGCGACTTCTACTCCAATCCCGGGTTCTCGTTCTCCGGGTTCGCGCGGGCAGTGAAGAACAACATGTTCGGCGGCGACACCCAGGGCGGGTCGACGATCACGCAGCAGTACGTCAAGAACGCATTGGTCGGTGATCAGCGCGCGGGCGTCGGCGGGTTGGTGCGTAAGGCCAAGGAATTGGTGATCGCGACGAAGATGTCCAGCGAATGGTCCAAAGACCAAGTGCTGCAGGCGTATCTGAACATCATCTACTTCGGCCGCGGAGCCTACGGCATCGCGGCGGCGTCGAAGGCGTACTTCAACAAGCCGGTCGAACAGCTGACGGTCGCGGAGGGCGCGCTGTTGGCCGCACTCATCCAAAGGCCGTCCACGCTGGACCCGGCGGTCGACCCTCAGGGAAGCGAGAAGCGCTGGAACTGGGTGCTCGACGGCATGGTCACGATCGGCGCGCTCTCGGCGAAAGACCGGGCCGCGCAAGTCTTTCCGCAGACCGTCCCGCCGGATCAGTCGCGTGCCGAAAGCCAGACGACCGGCCCGAACGGGCTGATCGAACGGGAGGTCACCAAGGAGCTGCTGGACCTGTTCAACATCGACGAACGTACGTTGAACATGCAGGGCCTGACCATCACCACCACCATCGATCCGAAGATGCAGCAGGCCGCCGAGAAGGCAGTGCACAAGACGCTCGACGGCCAGGATCCCGACATGCGGGCGGCGGTGGTGTCGATCGACCCGAAAACCGGTGGCGTGAAGGCTTATTACGGCGGCGACGACGCTCACGGGTTCGACTTCGCGCAGGCGGGTTTGCAGACCGGCTCGTCGTTCAAAGTGTTCGCGTTGATCGCCGCGCTCGAGCAGGGCATCGGCCTGGGCTACCAAGTCGACAGCTCGCCGCTGACCGTCGACGGCATCAAGATCAGCAACGTCGAGGGCGAGAGCTGCGGCACCTGCAACATCGCCGAGGCGTTGAAGCGGTCGCTGAACACCAGTTACTACCGGCTGATGCTGAAATTGAAGAACGGGCCGGTCGATGTCGCCGCCGCCGCCCACCAGGCGGGCATCGCCGGCAGCTTCCCCGGCGTCGAGCACACGCTGTCCGAGGACGGCAAGGGTGGTCCGCCCAACAACGGAATCGTGTTGGGTCAGTACCAGACTCGGCCAATCGACATGGCGTCCGCGTACGCGACGTTGGCCGACTCGGGCGAATACCACGCCCCCCACTTCGTGCAGAAGGTCGTTGACTCGCAGGGTCAGGTACTGTTCGACGCGTCGGACAAGGACAACGGCGAGCAGCGCATCGACAAAGCGGTCGCCGACAATGTGATTTCCGCGATGCAGCCGATCGCGAGCTACTCCAATGGGCACGGTCTCGCTGGCGGGCGCGTGTCGGCGGCCAAGACCGGTACTACGCAGCTTGGTGACACTGGTGCGAACAAGGACGCGTGGATGGTGGGGTTCACGCCGTCGCTGTCGACCGCGGTGTGGGTCGGTACAACGCAGGACAACAAGCCGCTTGTGAACAAGTGGGGCTCGCCGGTGTGGGGTTCGACGCTGCCATCCGACATTTGGAAGTCGACGATGGACAATTCATTGCAAGGCACGCCGAAGGAGACGTTCCCCAAACCCACCGAAATCGGTGGATACGCCGGCGTTCCCGCCGCACCACCGCCCCCGCCCCCGCCGTCAGCGCCGCCAGCGCCGTCGTCGGTACCGGGCACCCCGGGCGAAACGGTCATCCAGCCGACGATAGAAGTGGCTCCCGGCGTCACAATCCCGATCGGCCCGCCCACAACCGTTCCCGCGCCGGCGCCCGCGGGCGGTGAACCGGGTGCAGCGGGTCCCCCGCCCGGTCCACCGCCACCGTGACGGATCAAGTCCCGGAACAACATTCGGCTGCGGTGATCTCACCGCAGCCGCTTGCCGCTGACAGGCGCAGCCTCGACAACCGTGACTTCCCCAGTCGCACAGACACTCTCGGGTCCGCGATCTCTGAAACGATCGGAGGCCCGGTCGGCAGGCACGCGCTGATCGGACGCCAGCGGTTTCTGACTCCGCTGCGGGTGATGTTTCTGATGGGCCTGGTGTTCTTGGCGTTGGGCTGGTCGACGAAAGCCGCCTGCCTGCAGAGCACAGGGGCCGGACCGCCCAATCACCGAGTCGCGGTCTGGGAGAACAACCGGGCCTACTACGAGCTCTGCTACTCCGACACGGTGCCTCTCTACACCGCCGAGCTGTTGGACAGGGGCGAGTTCCCGTACAAGTCGAGCTGGCTCGAAAGAGACGGCAACGGAACACCGAAGACGCAATACGACGGTCGACCAGCCGTGCGGTACATGGAGTATCCGGTGCTGACCGGGCTGTACCAGTACGCCTCGATGGCTCTCGCGAAGTCGTACACCGCGCTCACCAAGGTGGTCGCGATCCCGATCGTCGCCGAGGTCGTGATGTTCTTCAACATTTCGGCGTTCGGCTTGGCGCTCGCCTGGCTCGCGACCGTGTGGGCCACCGCCAGGCTGGCGGGGCGGCGGATCTGGGATGCCGCGCTGGTGGCCGCGTCACCGATCCTGATCTTCCAGATCTTCACGAACTTCGACGCACTCGCGACGGCCTTCGCGGCCGGGTCGATGCTCGCCTGGGCTCGTCGAAAACCGGTGTGGGCCGGAGTATTTCTCGGTCTGGGGATCGCCGCCAAGCTGTACCCGGCACTGCTGTTGCTGCCGCTGGTTGTGATCGGTGTGCGCACCGGCAAACTGCGCGATGTGGGCCGAACCGCCGTCGCCGCGGCGCTGACGTGGTTCGTGGTCAACCTGCCGGTGATGGTCCTGTTCCCTCGCGGTTGGTCGGAATTCTTCAGGCTCAATGCCCGTCGCGGCGATGACATGGATTCGCTGTACAACGTCGTGAAGTCGTTCACCGGTTGGTCAGGCTTCGACGGCAATCTCGGGTTCTGGGAGCCGCCCGTGTGGCTCAACAGCGTCGTCGCGATCTTGTTCGCTATCGCTTGTGCCGCAATCGGTTACGTCGCGCTGACCGCGCCGCGTCGCCCACGCGTCGCACAATTGGCGTTTCTGGTCGTCGCCGCGTTCCTGTTGATCAACAAGGTGTGGAGCCCGCAGTTTTCGCTGTGGCTGGTTCCGCTGGCCGTGCTGGCGCTGCCGTACCGACGAGTCCTGTTGGTGTGGATGACAATCGATGCGTTGGTGTGGGTGCCGCGGATGCTGTATCTGTACCCGAACGCCGAGCGAGGGTTGCCCGAACAGCCGTTCACCATCACAGTGCTCCTGCGGGACATGGCAGTGATCGCGTTGTGTGTGCTCGTCGTACGCCAGATCTACCGGCCTGAGCGCGACGTCGTCCGCGACTGCGGGGTTGACGACCCGTCGGGAGGGATATTCGAGAACGCCGCCGACGACCCGCCCGCCTGGCTCCCGTCGTGGTTGCGTCCTCGGATCCCCGCGTCTGGTGAGCTTGAGGAGGCATCCGATGCAGGTGGCGATCGCACGCTTTCCGCACAACACATCCCTTGACGCCAGCTCTACCGACACCGTTACTAGGCACCGCGAGCGTGCGTGTCGGTACGGCGACACGCGGGGGATTTGCGTACCGCAGTGCACGCTCGTGCCTGGCGATTTCGCAGATCAGCGGGTGTTCCGGTAACCTGAGCCGGTTGCCGACGCAGGCGACCCTCCTGCCGCGGATCGACCGCGGCCGCAGACGACCATAGGAGGTGATGAGGTTCCCATGCGTCCATACGAAATCATGGTCATCCTCGACCCCACCCTCGACGAGCGGACCGTTCAGCCGTCACTGGAGACGTTCCTCAACGTCATCCGCAACGACGGGGGCAAGGTCGACAAGGTCGACATCTGGGGCCGACGCCGGCTCGCCTACGAGATCGCCAAGCACTCCGAAGGCATCTACGCCGTCGTCGACGTCACAGCCAAGCCGGAGACGGTGTCAGAGCTCGACCGTCAGCTGAGCCTGAACGAGTCGGTGCTGCGCACCAAGGTTCTGCGCACCGACAAGCACTGACAAGCACTGACAAGCACCCGAATGCATTCCCAGGCGTCGGTGGGCCTGCGTAGGCTCGCGCACAACGCCCACCGCCTATTCCCAGGAGGTCCCAGTGGCTGCTGGTGACACCAACATCACTGTCGTCGGAAACCTGACCGCTGACCCCGAACTGCGCTTCACGCCATCGGGCGCGGCCGTCGCGAACTTCACGGTCGCATCCACACCGCGGATCTACGACCGCCAAAGCGGGGAATGGAAGGACGGCGAAGCGCTGTTCCTTCGGTGCAACATCTGGCGGGAAGCCGCCGAGAATGTTGCCGAGAGCTTGACCCGCGGCGCCCGCGTCATCGTCACCGGCCGGCTCAAGCAGCGTTCGTTCGAAACCCGGGAGGGTGAAAAGCGCACCGTGGTCGAGGTCGAGGTGGACGAGATCGGCCCGTCGTTGCGGTATGCGACGGCGAAGGTGAACAAGGCCAGCCGCGGCGGTGGTGGCGGCGGCGGATTCGGCAGCGGCTCGCGTCAGCCCAGCGGCGGCCAGCAGGCGACGGAAGACCCGTGGGGCAGTGCACCCGCAGCGGGCTCCCTCGGCGGCAGCAACGACGAGCCGCCCTTCTAATCAACTAGTCAACGAAGAACGAGGAAGAGAAAGACCTATGGCGAAGTCCAACAAGCGACGGCCCGCGCCCGAAAAGCCGGTGAAGACACGCAAATGCGTGTTCTGCTCCAACAAGGGCCAGGTGATCGATTACAAGGACACCGCGCTGCTGCGCACCTACATCAGCGAACGCGGCAAGATCCGTGCCCGCCGGGTGACCGGCAACTGCGTGCAGCACCAGCGCGACATCGCGATTGCGGTGAAGAACGCGCGCGAGGTCGCCCTGTTGCCGTTCACGTCGTCGGCCCGCTGAGCACACACTGAAGAGGAACGAACGACGATGAAGCTGATTCTGACCGCCGAAGTCGACCATCTCGGTTCGGCCGGCGACACCGTGGAAGTCAAAGACGGCTACGGCCGCAATTACCTGATCCCGCAGGGCCTCGCGATCGCCGCCACCCGCGGCGCGGAGCGGCAGGCCAACGAGATCCGGCGGGCCCGCGACGCGAAGACTGTGCGCGACCGCGAGCACGCCGACGAACTGAAGACCGCCCTGGAAGGCATCGGCACGGTGTCGCTGACGGCGCGCACCGCAGCCGACTCGGGGAAGCTGTTCGGCTCGGTGACCGCGGCCGACGTCGTGACGGCGATCAAGAAGGCCGGCGGCCCCAACCTCGACAAGCGGACCGTGCAGTTGCCCAAGGACCACATCAAGTCGATCGGCAGTCACCCCGTCGTGGTGCGCCTGCATCCGGACGTGCAGGCCGCCGTCTCGCTCGAGGTCGTCGCGGAGCGATAGTTCGCGCTACTGCCCCGGCCGCGGGAAGAACGGACGCTGCGGCCCGACAGTGACCGTCTGCGTGACGGTGCTCGTGTTCGTGACTGTCGACGGAACCGTCGTCGTCGGGGTGTCCGTGGTCGTTGGCGTCACGGTGACCGTGCTCGTGCTCGGGGTGTCGGTCGTCGTCGAAGTCGTCGGCGTTCCGGTGTCGGTGGCGCTTGGCGAGTCCGTATCTGTGACGAATTGCGTTTCGGTGCCTTGGGTTTGGGTGATGACGGTAGTGCCGGCGCTGTGGTGGCGCGCCGATGTGTTGGGCGAGCCCGACGAGCTGGCTTGTGTCGTCGCGGCGGAACTTGACTGCGTGGTGGTCGCCGCGTTGGTCGGAGTCGAGCTGCCGGTCATTTTCACCGCCGCGTACACGAGCGCAGCTACCACGATGACCCCGACGGTCGCGGCGGCGACGAGCGCACCGGTGGTGCGGTACCACGGGGATCGAGGCGGTTCGGGCGGCGGCGTCGGGTCGCCGTACTGCGGGTACCGTCCTGCTTGGGTTGGCTCGGAGTAGTAGCCGGAGTCGTCGTAGTTCTGTGGCACGGCGGAACCGTAACAATGGTGGCTGGCAGTTCGGTGTCAGCGAGCCTAGAAGTCGCTGGGGTCCAACAGTTCTCGGGTGCGCTAGTGATCCCGCTGCGAATCAGGTTCGGCCGTAGACGTTTTCGGGCGTGTCGCGAGCGTACCCGCGACCGAGGTGCCGACGATTGTCAGCAGCGCGGCGAGCATCAGGGCGGCCGGCTCACCAGACCGCAGGAGGTGAGTCTGCGTTCCGATGGTGGCCGCGGCGACCGGTACGCCCAGTTGCGCCGCCGACAAAAGCGCCAGCGCCAGCGGCTGTTTCAGGAAATACCCCACCGTGTGCGCGACGATTGCGCCGACACCGAGCGCGACACCGAGCAGGATCAGCTCCGGATTAGCGCCGAGGTCGCGGACTTGTAGCGATGCGCCGAGCCACACGAAGAACAGCGGGCTGAAGAATCCTTCGGAGATGCCGAGGAGTTGTCGCGCGAGCCGACGGGGTTCCCCGATCGCAGCCACCACGAGTCCAAATGCGAATCCCGCCAGCATGATCGACACGTGGGTGTAAACGGCCAGCGCTGCCAATCCAAAGAGGATCGCCAGGCTGACCCGCAGCTCCATCGCCCATCCCCGCTCCTCCGAGTAGTGGTGGAGCCGCTTGCGCCAACCGACTCGATCGACTGCTCGAAGGGTGACGAACGCCGCAGCCGCACACGCCGCGACAATCGCCGCTCCGACGGCGGCCCGCGCCGCACGGCCAGGATCAATAGCCAACGGCAGCAACACGATACAAGCGGTGTCGGCGATAGCGATCTGAGCGGTCACCGACAATACCGGCGGGCCCTTCAGGCCGAGCCCGTCGATCACCGGCAACGCGAGAGCGGCCGACGACGACGCCATCAGGACGCCGTACAGCGCCGGATGTCCGGTTCCAAAAAGCACGGAGGTACCGATCCCGAGCCCTGCTGCGACGGCTCCCACTAGCACCGCTCGGGCGAGCGCCCACGGAATCGCGGAACGCAATGCCCGGTCATGGACAGGAACGTGGGTTCCCACGACGAACATCACCAGCGCAAATCCGATGTCGGCCAATAACGTAAGCGTCGGGTCTGCGGCGTCGATGACGTTGAAACCCGTGTGGCCCAACACGATTCCTATAAATAGCTCGCCCACGACGACGGGAATGGCGAGCCGCGGAATCGACGCCAGCACCGGACCGGCCAATCCGACCACCACCAACAGGGCGAGGGTGTCGAATCCGAATCCCGACATGTCAGCGGGGCATCACGGCCAGGAAACCAGCCGGCAGGGAATGTCGGTGTTCTCGTCGGTGACGTAGCTGGCGCAAACCCGGTGGTAGCCGTCGGCGATTTGCAGGGGCACCGCGCAGGTCGCGTCGCCGCGGACCAACAGAATCGGCGACAGCTTCTTGCCGGCGCGAATCTTGGCAAGGTCGGCTTCCACGTGAGGGTTTGTGGTCGGCAAGAGGCTCAGCTCCGCCGCCCGGAGGATGTCTTTGGCTTTGCGGTACACCGGCTTTGCACTCCGCAGGGCAGTGATGGTTTTCGTCACCTGTTTCGGTGGCGCGAGCATGCTGAGGTAGTCCGCGGCCGCGTCGTAGTCGTGCGCCTCGGGCACGCTGAGCCACCTCACCGCCATCCGGACACCCTATGGTCCGGAGATTCCCGCGACGGTGTGAATAACCTGCGAAGCCATTAATCGACGTGCGGGCAAATTATCGTTCGTCAGCATTATGGACGTCGTCGGGCGGGCGATGCCAGCATCCGGGACGGCCGACCCGCCGCGCATTTCGGTTGCTGAAGCGTCTGGCGAACTATTTGCTCATGGGTAAAACCAGCGAATCTCACTAACTGTTAACCTTCCCCTCAAGTTGAAGCCACACAACACGCCCGGGACGGCAACCCGGCGAGACACGCCGAAGCGATTGCAATCCACAGTGCCGAAACCGCCCGAAGTTGGGCTTAGCAGGAGATTTGTGGATAAATTTCCTCGCGATCCACAGGTTGTCCACAACCGCTCAACACGCCTGAACGTAGATATCCACACGCCATCCACAGCGCCATCAACAGCCGCCCTTTGCAGCGCTTCCAGCAACGTTTATTTTCGGACCGTCTAGGACCGACCCGGCGCGTCGGGTCATCGAGTTGTCGGTGGCTTGACTTATCGTCGTGACAGCTGAGGCGAACGTACGTTCGGAGGGAGGTGGGTCCCGGAATGGCCGTCGTTGACGATCTTGGACATTCCGGCGTAGACGCCCCGCCGAGCGAGGACTTCGGCCGGCAGCCGCCTCAAGACGCCGTCGCGGAGCAGTCGGTGCTCGGCGGCATGCTGCTGAGCAAGGACGCGGTCGCCGACGTCGTCGAGAAGCTGCGGCCGGGGGACTTCTACCGTCCGGTGCACCAGAACATTTACGACGTGATCGTGGATCTGTCGACGCGCGGCGAGCCAGCGGATGCGGTGACGGTGGCCGCGGAGTTGGACCGGCGGGGTCTGCTGCGCCGGATCGGTGGAGCACCGTATTTGCACACGCTGATCTCGACGGTGCCGACGGCGGCCAACGCGGGGTATTACGCGAGCATCGTCGCGGAGAAGGCGTTGTTGAGGCGGCTGGTGGAGGCCGGCACGCGAGTCGTGCAGTACGGATACGCCGGCGCCGAAGGCTCCGACGTCACCGAGGTTGTTGACCGTGCACAGGCCGAGATCTACGACGTCACCGACCGGCGGCTGTCGGAAGACTTTGTGCCACTTGAACAATTGCTGCAGCCCACGATGGACGAGATCGACGCGATCGCGTCCAACGGCGGGCGCGCCAGCGGAGTACCGACGGGGTTTGTCGAACTCGACGAGCTGACGAACGGGCTGCATCCGGGGCAGATGATCATCGTGGCCGGACGTCCAGGCATGGGCAAAGCATTGGCGTTGGATACGCCGCTCCCGACGCCGACGGGTTGGACCACAATGGGCGAGGTTGCGGTCGGGGAGGACCTGCTCGGACCGGATGGCCGCCCGACGAAGGTGGTCGCCGCGACAGAAGTGATGTTGGGTCGACCTTGCTATGAGATTGAATTTTCTGACGGCACAAGCGTTATCGCTGACGAGCAGCATCTGTGGCTTACAGAGACGCGGGCATCGCGGAGATCGGCACAAGTGGCGGCAGCGAGCTACAACCGCACCAAAAACCAACGGACTTTCGCCGCCGTACGTACGACTGGCGATATTGCGCGAACGCTGCGCTGCAACACGGGAGATCATCGGCTTAACCACTCGATTGTAAATGCAGCACCACTTCAGCTGCCCGACCGCGAGCTACTAGTTCCGCCGTACACTCTGGGGGCCTGGTTGGGCGATGGTAATTCAGCTGCCGCTCAAATCACGTCGGCGGATCCGGAAATCGTGATGCACATCGAAGCCGAGGGGTTAATAGCGGTGCCATCGCGCACGGCCAAACATCGATATCAACTGCGACTGCCAGAGAGTCAACCTGTTACTCCACGCAGATGCGCCGTTTGCGGTGGCCAATTCGTCCCGCGCACAAGCGAAGTACGTACCTGTGGACGATCTTGCGGCGGACGGGCGCGCTTCGTATCGGCGCCCGTTCCACGTCCCGCGTGCCCGGCGTGTGGCGGCCCATCAACAGGATTTGGTTTGTGCAAGCGGTGTCGCGCGACGGTCGGTAGCCTTCAGGCGCGGTTACGGGCGATAGGCGTCCTGGGAAACAAACATATTCCGATCGAATACCTGCGCGCGTCAGAAGAGCAGCGCCGCGCGTTGTTGGCCGGATTGCTTGATACCGACGGCACGGTCACAACGGGTGGGGCGGTGCAGTTCTCGGTAACGAATGCCCGGTTGGCTGCCGACGTCCAAGAATTGATCGTAAGCCTCGGCTACCGGTGTCAAACGTCGACGAAACTGGTTGAGGGACGCACCACGTCCTCGAGTATTGCCTACACGTTGAACTTCTCTACGGACGACGCGGTCTTCGGCTTGGCGCGGAAAGCGATCAGACACAAGGAACGTCGCCGCACGTCGGGGACAGCAAGGTCGAACTCGCGTGTCATTGTCGATGTTCGTCGAGTGAACAGCGTGCCGGTCCGTTGTGTTCAGGTCGACAACGAGAGCCGCATGTACCTGGCCAGCGAAGCGATGATACCGACACACAACTCGACTTTGGGACTTGATTTCTTGCGCGCGTGCTCCATCAAGCACCGGATGGCGAGTGTGATGTTCTCACTCGAGATGAGCAAGTCCGAGATTGTGATGCGGCTGCTGTCGGCCGAAGCGAAGATCAAACTGGCGGACATGCGGTCGGGTCGGATGAACGACGACGACTGGCGGCGGCTGGCGCGTCGAATGAGTGAAATCAGTGAAGCGCCAATGTATATCGACGACTCGCCAAATCTCACCCTGATGGAAATTCGCGCAAAGGCGCGACGGCTGCGCCAGAAAGCGGAGCTGAAGCTGATCGTCGTCGACTACTTACAGTTGATGACATCCGGTAAAAAATTCGAATCGAGGCAGCAAGAGGTATCGGAATTTTCGCGTAATCTCAAGCTGTTGGCCAAAGAACTTGAAGTTCCAGTGGTTGCCCTCAGCCAGCTCAACCGAAGCCCAGAGCAGCGCACCGATAAGAAGCCAATGTTAGCTGACCTGCGCGAATCCGGATCTTTGGAGCAAGATAGCGACGTCGTAATCCTTGTCCATCGGCCGGACATGTTCGACCAAGAAAACGAAGAGCGATTAGGTGAAGCGGATTTGATAGTCGCTAAACACCGCAATGGCCAAACAAAGACGGTAACCGTCGCGCACCAACTTCATTATTCGCGCTTTACGAACATGGCGAGGTAATTGCGGTCGTTTGACAGTCACGACCAGAATGCTGCGTACGGCGAAGAATGTGAGACCCCTGTAACGCGGAGGCTGACGGCGGCGAGGTTCCATGAGTTTTCCGCATTGCTCACGTGCACTTGTCGGCCGCCTTAGTGTGAGTCCAAACCTGTTGATTCGTCGGTGACCGCCGCCGTCCAACCGCTCGGAGGAGGCTCGCGACGTGTCGAAATCTGTTCAATTGGCGGGACGGGTCGTCGCCGTCACTGGCGGGGCTCGAGGCATCGGGTTAGCGATCGCGGGTGTTCTCAAAGCGTCGGGCGCGACGGTCGCCGTTGGAGACATAGACGAGGCGGCCGTCAAGGAAGCCGGAGCCAGATCGGGGCTGGACGCCTGCAGTCGATTGGACGTTACGGACGAGCAATCGTTCGCCGGCTTTCTCGACTGGGTGGAAGGCCGTCTCGGAACCATCGACGTCTTGGTGAACAACGCCGGCGTTATCGCGGTCGGGCGAGCAGTCGACGAGCCGGACGATGTGACTCAGCGGGTGCTGGCCGTCAACGCGTACGGCATGATCCTAGGCACCAAGCTCGCAGCGGCGAGGATGCTTCCTCGCGGACACGGCCACATCATCAACATCGCTTCAGCGGGCGCGATGATGCCGGTTCCGGGCTGCGCGTCGTATTCCGCGACGAAGTTTGCCGTGCTCGGGTTTACCGACGCGATACGCGTCGAAAATCGCGGCAGCGGCGTCGAATTCTCTGTGGTCCTGCCGGCGCTGACGAACACGGAAATGATCGCAGGTGTCGGACGGGCAAGGGGCTTCAAGAACATCGACCCCGAAGACGTCGCCCAAGCGGTCGCGAATCTGATCGTCAAGCCACGACCACATGCCGTTGTGCCGCGGTCGTTCGGCCTCTTTGCCTTGAACGCCAGGAGATTCATGCCGCTGCGGATGGCCGAAGCCGTTGAACGCGCGGTGGGCGCGGAGCACGTGTTCCTGGATGACGTCGACGTTCAGAAACGCAAAGGCTACGCGCAGCGGACGGGCACGTCCTGACGACCAGCGGCCCTTGTTGCCGGGTCGCATAACGCCTGGCAGGAACCATTTTGCCAATCGGATGGTAATCTGTTGCCATGACTGTCACGGTGGATCGACTCGGGCGGCTCGTCATTCCGAAAGCACTGCGCGTGTCGCTGGGGATCACGCCGGAGACCCCGCTTGAGCTGATTCCCGATGGATCTGGTCTGCGGATTGAACCCGTCCAGCGACGTGCTCGCCCGATTGAAACGCGAGACGGTCTTCCGATACTCGGCCGTGTCGAGGGCGCGGTGCTGACGGACGACGACGTGCGCGGACTCCGCGATGACCTCCAACGATGATTTGTGGGCATGCGACACCAGCGTTGCCGTCGCCGCTCTTGATTCGACCCACGAAGCCCACTCGGTCTGCCGCCGAGTCCTTGTTCAACGTCGCCCTGCGCTCGCCGGCCATGCGAGGTTCGAGACATATTCGGTGCTCACCCGCCTTCCCCTGCCGCTACGCCTGAACGCAACGCAAGCGAGCTCGGTACTGGGAGAGGCCTTTCCGGCAGAATGTTGGCTCGACGCACGTGCGACTGCCGAGCTGTTCGACCGGCTCGCCGGCCTCGACATCGTCGGCGGATCGGTCTATGACGCTCTCGTCGGTCAAGCAGCATCGACGAATCGGCGCACGCTGCTGACCCGCGACCGTCGAGCAGAGCGCACGTATCGATCACTCGACGTGCACTACCAGTTCGTAGACTGACCACTTCGCCGCACACGTCGCCGCGCCTGCGCTAAGGTGTCGGCGAATGTCGGGCAATCACAACGCTTTTGACGGTCTGGTCACGCACGGCAACTCAGCGGAAACGCACATTTACGGTGGCCAGGCCGAAGATCTTCCGGCCACCGGACTTCGCTCCGACGAGGACGACCCCGGTACGGGTCGCCGGATCCAGCGATTTGATGCGCCCGCTGAACTCGATGTCTGCACCCTCCTTGGCCGGCACGATCGCGGGTGCTGACAGCCGCACGGCGTAACGGGTGACCGCGCCGGGGTCGCCGGACCATGCCGAAACGAATCCGGCACCGAGACCCATCGTGAGCATTCCGTGGGCGATCACGTCGGGCAGCCCGGCTAGTTTGGCGATGTCCTCGTCCCAGTGAATCGGGTTCGCATCTCCGGCCACGCCGGCGTAGTTCACCAGGTCGCCGCGGGACAGGCGGGTGTGCCGTGTCGGTAGCTGGTCGCCGACATTCACGTCATCGAAGAACGGCGTCCCGAGCGTCCGTGTTGAGTCTGCCTGCGAGATCCGCACCTCGCGCTGCGGGCGCACCGTCTTCTGGTACTCGCTATCGATCGAGCCGATACCGGAGAAGTCCACGTCGTGCATCATCGCGTTCTGCACTGCCGTCTTGACGGCCGGATCTACTTCCTCGGCGGTCACACCGACGACGGTGGTGTGCAAAGTGTGCACCGTCTCGCCGGCGGTATCGGTGAAGGTGTTTGTCACGGTGACCAGGTCTCTGCCGGCGATCCTGCGCACCGACGTCAGCTCGACGTCGACGCACAGTTCGTCGCCCGCGACGATCGGGCGGTGCTGCTCGAAAACTTCCTCGGTCTGCACCCAAGTGTCGTAACCGACGACCACCGATTCGAACATGTGGCGATTGCAGGTCATGCCCGGGACCGATGTGAATGTCAGCGGCGCCACCAGGTCCGAATAGCCCAGTTCAGCAGCGGCGACGACATCCCAGTGCGCCGGGTGGTAGTCCTGCACTGCACGGGCGTACTCACGCACCTTCTCGCGCCCGACCAGATAGGTGCCGTCCATCTGGTAGTAGTGGCCGACCCGCGCTTCCAGCGGTGACGTTTCTGCTGCTGCGGTCATAAATGCGCTCGAATTTCTCTTAGCTTGTGGGTGAGGCCGACCACAGGACACTAACGCTACCGCCGCAACGGAGATGCCGAAGTTGCGCTCCCGGTCATCACCGCGGCCTCAGCTCTGATTACCGCGACACTCAAGCCTCTGAGGCGACCCGCCGAAAGATGCCGCAAGGCTTTAAGTTTCGGCGCTGACGGATCCCGTTCACCCGGCGGCGACGTTCGGAACTCGCTCGGCGGATGCGGTGTCGAGCACCGCCGCAGCGACTCGCGACCGGTGTTGCTCGGCAGTGCCCAGCAGCGCGGCGTCGGTGGCGGCGCGCTTGAAATACAAGTGCGCCTGGTGTTCCCAGGTGAACCCGATGCCGCCGTGCACCTGAATCGTGTCCGCGGCGATCCGTGACAACGCCGCCGAGCACGTCGCCTGCGCGATGCTCGCCGCCAATCCCGCGTCGTCTGAGCCGTCCGTCAACGCCCACGCCGCGTGGTATGCGGTCGATCGGGCGTGCTCGAGCATGATCAGCAGGTCGGCCAACTTGTGCTTGATCGCTTGGAACGACCCGATCGGCCGCCCGAATTGCAGCCGCGATTTCGCGTAATCCACAGAGAGATTCAGCAAGTGCTGCGACGCACCGACCTGCTCCGCCGCTAGCAGCGCACAGCCCACATGCAATGCGTGCTCGATCACGCGCGGCGCCTCATCGGGCCCTGCGACGAGTCGAGCGGAGGCGTCCGAGAACCGCAGCGTCGCCTGTGGGCGGGTCAGATCAAGCGTGACCAACGGCGTTCGTTCGACACCACCCGCGCCGGCATCGACTGCATACAGACCCAGCCCATCCGGGCCTGCGGCGGCCACCAACACGTCGTCAGCAAACGCTGCATCGACAACCCGCTCCGCGACACCATTCAGCGTCCAATCACCGTCCGAACCGTCCGCGCGAACCGTCACCGCTGAACCGTCGAACGCTCCGGCGCGGTCGTTGACCGCGAACGCCGCAGTGCGTCGGCCGTCGGTGAGTTCGGTCAGCAGCTCGGAACGAGCCGGCCCCGACGACGCCGAAACAAGCGCCGGGATCGCCAGGAGGACGGTGCCGAAAATCGGTCCGCATGCCAACGCCGCACCCAACTCCTCGACCGCGACCGCCTGATCGACCAGCGTGCCGCCGGCTCCGCCGTCGGCTTCGGGCACCGACAACCCCAGCACGCCCAGTTCGGTGCCGAGCCGCGCCCACACCTTCGGGTCGAACGGTGGATCGGCTTCCATTACGCCCCGCGCGTTCTGCTCGCCGAAGTTCTCCGCGCAGAATCGTCGCACCGCGTTACGCAGCTGCGCCTGCTCGTCGGTGAACACGAATTCAGCCACGCGGGATCTCCTTCCACGGCATGCCTGCATCGGCACGCAGGTCGCCCGGCAGGCCCAGCACGCGCTCGCCGAGGATATTGCGCATCACCTCTGAGGTGCCGCCCTCAATCGTGTTGGCGCGGCTGCGCAGGAACCGCTGCTGCAGGGGCCCTCGCCAATCTTCGACGTCCACATCAGCGTCTCGCAGCGCGTAGCTGTGATACAGAATCCCTTCTGGCCCAAGGAAATCCATGCAGAACTCGTAGATGTGCTGATTCAGCTCTGCATGGACAAGCTTGCCAACGGATCCTTCCGGGCCCGGGCCGCCAACTGTCGCCGTCGCTCGCGAGCGTTCAGCAGTGAGGCGCTGGGCCTCGGCGCGCAGCCACAACTGCGTCAGCCGATCACGCAGCACCGGGGTCTGCAGGTCCGGACGAGACGCCCACAGTGACACGGCGTCAGCGATCGTCCCGGCTCCGCGTCGGCTTCCGCTGCCGCCGAGCGCGCTGCGCTCGTTCATCAGCGTGGTCATCGCCACCCGCCAACCGTCACCCACCGCGCCGAGTCGGTACGCGTCGGGAATGCGCGCATCGGTGATGTACACCTCGTTGAACTCCGCATGGCCGGTCAACTGTCGCAGCGGTCGGGCTTCAACCCCTGACGCGTGCATATCGAGGACGAAGTACGTCAGCCCTTTGTGTTTGGGCACATCGGGATTGGTGCGTGCGAGCAGTAGTCCCCACCGCGCCCGGTGCGCCAGGCTGGTCCACACCTTCTGGCCGTTGATCACCCATTCGTCGCCGTCGGGCACTGCCGAGGTGGCAAGCCCGGCCAGGTCTGAACCCGCGCCTGGTTCAGAGAACAGCTGGCACCAGATCTCCTCGGTGGTGGCCAGCGGGCGAAGCAGCCGCTGCTTCACATCCTCGGTTTGCGCGTGTTCTTGCACTGTCGGCGCTGCCATCCCGTAGCCCATCGGATTCAACGCAAGAGGTATCGGTCCGCCGGCGCCCTGCAGAATCCGGTCGGCTACTGCCTGCAGGCCGCGCGGCAGGCCGAGACCGCCCTGTCCATCGGGAAAGTGCACCCACGACAGGCCCGCGTCGAAGCAGGCGCCGAGAAAATCAGGGATTGGAACCGATTTCGGATCACGATCTTTCACGACCTGCCGAGCGAGGTCAGCGACCCGGTCGGCGTCAGCAACGGTGCTCATCCAAACACGATAGGGAACAAGCCCAGCCGCAACCACGGGCGGCCTGATTGCCGCCTCTACAGCGGCGGGGCGCCGGGCCGCAGCGCGGCGGGAGTCGACATGGATGCGGCGCGTGGCGCGCGGCGGCGCAGCAGGGCCGCCGGCGCGACGGTGAGCGCCGCGACCACCGCGACTAGTAGAAACACCGAGCCGTACGCGTGGGACAGGTCGCTGATGAGTTGATCGTGAAAGGTCGGTGACAGCGCGGACGGCGGAATCGCTGCCGGGTCGAGCGGGTGACCGCTGGCCGTCGCCTGCTGGCGGAGAGCGGCGAGCTGCTTGGCGGTGACGACGGCCGCGGAGTGGGTGAACTGCTGAGTCAAGATGACGGCCAGGGTCGCGGCGCCGATTGCGGCGGCGACGCGTTGGCTGACGTTGATCAGGGTTGATCCCCGGGCCAACTGCTCGTCGCGCAAGGTCTGCACAGCCGCCGCCGATAGCGGCATCATGATGCAGCCCATGCCGGCGCCGAAAACCAGAAGGCTCACCAGAAGTGTTGGCGCATAGGCGATGTGGCGAAATACACCGGCGCTGAACGATCCCATGCCGGCACACATGAGAATGACGCCGATCAACACCACGCCACGTGCGCCGTAGCGGTCGGTAACGCGCCCAGCGATCGGCATGGTGAGCATCGCGCCGAGTCCTTCGGGGATCACGTGCAGGGCCGCCTGCAGCGGTGAGTGGCCGAAAACCTGCTGAAAGTAACTGGGCAACAACAGGACTGCGGCGAAGAATGCTGCCGCGAAGAAGCACATGGCGGCATTGCTCATCGCGACCATCCGGTCGGCGAAGAGCCGGAGATCGATCAACGGGTTCGCGGTACTCAGCGCGTGCCACACGAACAAGCCCACCAGCACCACGCCGATGACGGCCGGCATCCACACGTCGGGATCTGAAACACCGCCCTCTTCGGGCAGCATCGACACTCCACAGAGGAACGTCGCCAGTCCCGGCGACAGCAGCAGCACGCCGAGGATGTCGAACGGCTCCGCGGGGCGGGGTCGGTCCGTGTCGAACACCACCAGGGCCAGCACCGCGGCGAGCCCACCGATCGGGACGTTGATCCAAAATATCCACGGCCAGCTGAACGACTCGATCAGCCATCCGCCCAGGACGGGTCCGGCCACCGGGCCGAGCAGCATCGGAACACCCAGCAGCGACGTCAACCGACCCAGGCGGGCGGGTCCGGCTTCGCGAGCCAAGATCGTGAACACGAGCGGCATCACCAGGCCGCCGCCCAGTCCCTGCACGACCCGAAACGCAATCAGCGCACCGATGCTCGACGCTGCTGCGCACAGCACCGACCCGACGGTGAACAACGCGACTGATGCGACGAACAATCGCTTGGTGCCGAACCTGTCGGCGGCCCAACCCGATAGCGGGATCACCGCGGCAAGGGCGAGGAGATAGCCGGTCATCGTCCACGCCACGATCGCCTCAGTAGAGCGGAACTGTTCGACGAAGGTGCGCTGGGCGACGTTGACCACCGTGGTGTCGACGATCGTCATCACGGCGGCCAGCACGCACACACCGGCCATCTTGAGCAGCCGCGCGTCGAGGTGATCTGGGTAGCGGCGCGTCTCCGCGCCAACGGGATTTCCGATGAGCCGCAGCGTCGGCCCGCGCTGTTCTTCGGTGCGTCCGTCGGCAGGCTCGTGCCTGTCGCCCGCCACACGATCACGCCGCCGACGCGGCCGATCGCTAGCGCGGTGGGCCATCACCCGACCCTACTAACGGGTAGAGAGCGCGCCGGTGGATTGCCTGTTCTCTCACGTTCTCTCACGCAACGGCCAGGGAGCCCCAATGAACGGTGGAGCAAGAGTGTCCCCGTCGGGCCGGTTGGACGCTCCTACCAGTGAACGCAGCACACACGGGGCTGCGATCACCCGAAGGAGACCCTCATGAGCTTCGAGAATTCGACCGCGATTGCCGCCCGTCCTTTAGGAGCGCGCAGATTTGTGCACGCCGCTCTCCTTGCCGGAGTGATCGGTTTGGGAGCCAGCGCGTTTGGACACACAGCGATCGCCAACGCTGAATTTAAGTGGAACACGTACAAGAACTGCATGGGCCAGCCGCACGTCGAGGACTCAGAGGAGACCTATCACGCTGCTTGCTGTCTCCTGGCCCACGGAACGTGGAACGCGAACACGCATGTGTGCACCGAAATGATGACCGACGGAAGTGTGCAGGACACCCCGCTGGGCCCAAAGCTGGGACAACCGGGGCGGCAGCAAGTTTCGCCGCCTTCTAATAACGTCGGCCCGCTTCAGTAAGCCTCTGACGGATCGGGACCGACGACGGACTTCTCGTCGGCCCGAGCGGCGAGCCAGCCCTCGTAATCCCAGCCTTTCGCCTGCTCGCGTGACCGAGCAAGCGCCTCCGCGCGCCGCGACCGCTCAAGGCAATCATGCAGCGCGGGATTCACGGCTTTGTCGTTCGTCGGCACCCCACAGTCTCCATCGCCTAGGCACAGCTTCATCCCAGCGTATAGGACTGCTCAACTGGGAGAGTTCGCCGTCGATGTCGAGAACGCGATGACGGCTCCGTCCCAGGGGTGAGCGACCAACTAGGGTCGCCAATCTGAAGGGAGATCACGATGGCCAAGTACCTGCTGCTGAAGCACTACCGAGGTGCACCCCCGGCGGCCTGCAATGTGCCGATGGACCAATGGACGCCCGCCGAGGTCGAGGCCCACATCAAATTCATGCAGGACTTCGCGGCTCGCCTGGAAGGCACTGGCGAGTTCGTCGACGCTCAGGCACTCGCGCCGGAGGGCGCCTGGGTGCGCTACGACGGCGAGGGAAAGCCTCCCGTGACCGACGGCCCGTTCGCAGAGACCAAAGATCTGATCGCCGGCTGGATGGTCATCGACGTCGATTCGTACGACCGCGCCGTCGAGTTGGCCGGCGAATTGTCCGCGGCGCCCGGCCCGGAAGGCAAGCCGATCCACGAGTGGCTCGAGGTTCGGCCGTTTTTGACGGCTCCGCCGACCATCACCGAGTGATGACGGCCGATGCGGTCGACGAGGCGCAGCTGCGGGAGTTGATTCCCGGTGTTTTGGCGACCCTCGTCCACCGCGGGGCCGACTTCGCGACCGCGGAGGACGCCGTGCAAGAGGCTCTGGTCCGGGCCTTCGAGGTGTGGCCGAACCGGCGTCCCGACGACCCTAAGGGTTGGCTGATCACCACGGCGTGGCGCCGCTTCCTCGATCTCGCTCGATCCGACATCGCGCGGCGGCGTCGAGAACTGACGGTGTCCGACGAGCCGCCGCCCGGTCCGGCCGCCACCGCGGACGACACGCTTGCGCTCTATTTTTTGTGTGCGCATACGAGCCTCACCCCGTCGTCGGCCGTGGCCTTAACACTTCGGGCTGTAGGCGGACTTACCACCCGCCAGATCGCGCAGGCGTACCTCGTGCCGGAAGCGACTATGGCGCAACGCATTAGCCGCGCCAAGCGCACCGTCAGCGAGGTCCGGCTGGATCGCCCCGGCGACCTGCGCACGGTGTTGAAGACTCTCTATTTGGTGTTCAACGAGGGCTATAGCGGCGACGTCGACCTCGCTGCCGAGGCGATCCGGCTGGCCCGGCAGCTGGCTGCGGTCACCGACGATCCGGAGGTAGCCGGACTCCTCGCTCTCTTCCTGCTTCACCACGCAAGGCGCCCGGCCCGGACTCGCGCCGACGGGAGCCTCGTGCCGCTGGCGGATCAGGACCGCAGCCTGTGGCGGCGTGATCTCATCGCCGAAGGTGTGACTGTGCTTCAGGCCGCGCTGACCCGCGATCGCCTTGGCGAGTACCAGGCGCAGGCGGCGATTGCTGCGCTGCACGCCGACGCGCAGACCGCGGATGAGACGGACTGGGTGCAGATCGTCGAGTGGTACGACGAACTCGTCACGCTCGCCGACAGCCCGGTGGTGCGGCTCAATCGCGCTGTGGCGGTAGGTGAAGCGGACGGACCGCGGGCGGGACTTGCCGAGCTCGCTCAACTTGACCCGACGCTGCCGCGGGACACCGCTGCCGCGGCGTACTTGCATGAGCGGGCCGGGGATATCGCCACGGCGGCAACGCTTTACGCGGAGGCCGCCGCCAAGGCCCACATTCTCGCTGAGCGCAACCACCTCACCCTCCGCGCGGCCACCCTGCGGCAGCGCCTTGCAGACAACGACGACTGAGCGCCGCCCCTCTACGCCGGCGTGGGCACAGGCTGGGTGTCGTCGGACGGCGGGCGACTGGGTGGCAGTTGATAATTGCCTCGCGGGCGGACGACTTGCGGCCACCAGAACCACTTTCCGAGCAGCGTCGCGATTGACGGCATCAGTAGCGAGCGCACGATCAACGTGTCGAGCAGCAAGCCGATCGCGATCGTCGAACCCATCTGGGCGATCACTCGAAGCTCGCTGCCGAGCATGGACGCCATGGTCACTGCGAACACCAGGCCTGCTGCCGTCACCACCCCGCCCGTGCCGGCCATCGACCGGATGATCCCGGTCTTCAGCCCGGCGTGGATCTCCTCCTTGAACCGGGAGACCAGCAGCAGGTTGTAGTCGGATCCGACTGCCAGCAGGATAATTACGGACATCAACATGACGAGCCAGTGGATCTTGATGCCGAAGAGGTCTTGCCAGATCAGCACCGAAAGCCCGAACGATGCCGCGATCGAGCTGGCCGCTGTTCCGACGATGACGAGCGCGGCGACCAGGCTGCGCGTGAGGATCAGCATGATCATGAAAATCAGCGTGAGCGCCGACACCACCGCGATCATGAGGTCGTACTTCGCGCCGTCGGCCATGTCCTTGTACGTCGCAGCCGTGCCGCCCAAGTAGATCTTGGCGTCCGACAAAGAGGACTGCTTCAAGCCTTCCTGCGCGGCTGTGCGTTCCGCGTCGACGCGTGCGATTCCTTCCGGTGTCATCGGATCGCCCTGGTACGTCACGAAGAAGCGGGCCGACTTACCGTCGGGCGACAAGAACATCTTCAGCCCGCGCTGGAACTCCGGATTGGCGAAAGCCTCTGGGGGCAAGTAGAAGAGGTCGTCGTTCTGCGCGGTGTCGAAGCTCTGGCCCATGACGATCGCGGTGTCGTTCATCGCACCCATTTGCGTGATCATCGCCGAGAAGGTGCTGTACATCGTCAACGTCAGTCCGCGGGTGCTCTTCATCGTGGCGATCATGGGCGGCATCAGCGCCAGCATCTGCGGCATCAGATGGTCCAGATTCTCGGTGTCCTTCTGAAGCGCATGCAGTTTGTCGGTCAGCTCGTCGATGCCGTCCAACGAGTCGAAGAGGGACTTGGTGGAGAAGCAGATCGGGATGTCGAAGCAGTGCGGCTCCCAATAGAAGTAGTTGCGGATCGGTCGCCAGAAATCGTCGAAATCAGCGATGTGATTCCGCAATTCGTCGGTGATGTCCGTCATTTCCTTCGTGTTCTCGGCCAGGTCGTGAGTGTTGGCGTTCAACTGCTGCATGAGGTCGTACATGCGCTGCATGGTGTCGATCATGTACTGCATTTCGTCGGACATCTTGAGGATGTCGGCCATCCGGTCCTTCAGGAACGGAAGGTTTTGCATCGTCGTCTGGCCTTGCATACTGTTCTGGAAGGGGATCGAGCTATGCTGGATGGGAATCCCCAACGGCCGGGTGATGTCCTGAATCATCGCGATGCCGACGACGCGAATCACGTTGTGTGCCACCCGGTCTAACACCAGCATATCGGCGGGATTGCGCATGTCGTGGTCCGAGTTGACCATCAAGATGTCGGGGTTCATTCGGGCCTGAGAGAAGTGCCGGTCGGCGGCGGCGTAGCCGAGATTCGCCTGAGCGGTGCCAGGAAGGTAGTACCGATCGTTGTAGCTCGTCCGGTAGCCGGGCAGCGCGATCATGCCGATCAGCACGATCACTGAGCTCGCGACCAGAATCGGCGCCGGCCAGCGGACGACAGCGGTGCCCACTCGGCGCCACAGCCGCCCCTTAGACGCGCGCTTTCGTTCGAACAACCCAAATCGGCTGCCCACGAACAGAACTGCGGGTCCGAGGGTCAGCGCTACCGCGACCACGACGAGCATCCCGATAGCTACGGGGACGCCCATCGTGGCGAAGTACGGAAGTCGCGCAAAGCTCAGACAGTAGGTCGCGCCGGCGATCGTCAGGCCCGAACCCAACACCACCGGAGTGACCGAGCGAAAGGTGGTGTAGTACGCCATTTCGCGGTCTTCACCGGCCTGGCGGGCTTCTTGGTAGCGGCCGAAAAGGAAGATGCCGTAGTCCGTTGCCGCCGCGATGCCCAACATCGTCAGGATGTTGGACGCGAAGGTGGTCAGTCCGAAGACGTTGTGGTTGCCCAGAACCGCGACCACCCCGCGGGCGGCAGATAGTCCGAGGAACGTCAGGAACAACTGGATCAGCGTGGTGACGATGGAGCGGTAGACCAGCAGCAGCATGATCGCGATCGCCGCAAGACTGAACAGGGTGATCTTCCCGAGGCTGGCATTGCCGATGACGTGCATGTCGTCGGTGAGCGCCGCTGGACCGGTGACGTAGGCCTTCACGCCGGGCGGTGGACGGGTGTCGTCCACGACCTTTCGTACCGCCTCGACCGACTTGTTCGCCAGCGTCGTGCCCTGGTCGCCGGCCAGGTTCAGCATCACGTAGGCGCCCTTGGCGTCGCTGCTCTGCGCGCCGGCCGCTGTCAGCGGATCACCCCAGAAGTCCTGGATGTGCTGCACGTGGTCGGGGTCCTGCTGGAGTTGGCGAATGATGCTGTCGTAGTAGCGGTGAGCCGCGTCTCCGAGCGGCTGCTGACCTTCGACGACGATCATCACCGTGCTGTTGGAATTAAATTCCTGAAAGTTGTGCCCCATCAGCATCATGGCCTTCATGGAGGGGGCGTCTTCGGGGGCCATCGGTGCGGCGTGCGCTTCCCCGACCGCTTCCAGTTGCGGGGCAAGGACGTTCACCAGCGCGGTAATCAGGACCCAGCCGATGATGATCGGCACCGACAGCAGCCGGATCGCATGGGGCAGCCATGGCCGCTTGACGTGCCCGCTGTGCGCGCCGGTCATGCGGACTTCACCAAACAGAACGCTTGCGCGTTGGTGCCATTGCTGTTCTTCTCGTCGCGGACCACCCCGTCCACGGTGATGCGGCAACCGATTTCGTCGCTGTCGCCCTGCGCCATGATGTTCGCGCTGACCGCGGGCATGGTCGTCGAGATCGTGGTCGACCACGGCAGCGACGTATTCACCTCGTGAGTGTTGGCGTCTGCGTCGAAGTAATTGATCATGGCGGTGGTCCCCGGCGCCCCGAACACGTCATATACGACGACCTTCGGGTTGAACTGCACGATCTTGATCCCCGCGCCCGCGCCGGCGTTGAGGTCCTGGGAGGCAAAGATCTTGTGCAGCCGCAAGACAACGAGTCCCGAAACGGCCAGCACCACCACGAGCACTAGCGGTATCCAGACTCGTTTCAGTATGCGGCCGACCGGGATTACGCTCATGTCTTGTCCAGCGAGTCTGCGTTCTCGACCAGCCGATGCAAGATGGGCAAGGCGACCCGGGCCGAAAGCCACAGTGCCGCTTGCTCTTCCGGCGACAACGTCTCGAGCAACTCGGTGAGCCGCTCGCGTCGAGTCTTCCTGCGCTCGTCCAGCAGCGCCTCACCCGTCGGGGTGAGGGCGATCAGGGCGACGCGTCCGTCGTCGGGGTCGGTCAGCCTGGTCACCAGATCCTGGCGCGCAAGCCGCTGGATCAACTGAGTCATCGACGGCTGACTGACCCCCTCTTTGCCGGCCAACCATGTGAGCCGGCGGGGGCCTTCTCGGCTGAGCCGGTTCAACAGGTATCCGGCCGAGACGCTCAGGCCTGCCCGGTCGCTCAGATACCGCAGCGTGAGGTCGGCAGCTTGGTCAAGACTCTCGCCGATGACATCACCGCACTGACGATCAACGGCGGGCTGCTTCACAAGGGAGATATATCATGTGCCCTATTTAGAGGCAATAACAATGTCCGCTACGCCGAGGCTGCCAGCGTCCTTTCGTCCTCGTCGGCGAAGGTGTCCTCCAGTTGCAGTGGTGTGTAGTCGACGTCGATCTCTTCGACCGGGCGTCCACGGGCGCTGCTGATGGTGCCGAAGCGGCGCATCCCCTTTTCACTGGAGTACTGCGTGAATTCCTCCTGCGACAAGCCGAATGGAATGTCGTCGCCGTAGAGAGCAAAGCTGTCCTCGGTGAGCCGCAGCGCCAACGGAATCAGTTCGTTCATGCGTGCCTCGAACACGCCCCAATTGGCGTCGTCGGCGGCGACATGTCGGCGACAGGTGAAGGTGCCCCACGCCATGTGCCGGCGCTCGTCGTCACCGATGCGGCGCACCAGCTCCTGCATACCGGGAAGGATGCCGCGTTCCACGCAAATCTTGTGCCACGCATAGTATCCCGTGAGCGCGAGCATTCCCTCGACGATGTGGTTATACGTCACCGATGCCCGAACTTGGGCAGCGGGTGAGGCGTCCGTCGACAACGTGTTGAGCGATTCGGGAAGTTCTTCGTTGAAAATCTGACGATAGGACGGAAGGTCGTCAAGGAAGACGTGCAAGTCGTCGGTGACGCCGACGGCGTCGAGCCACATCCGGAAGACCTGTGTGTGTTTGGCTTCCTCGAATGCGAACTGCGTCAAGTACATTTCGTCGCCAAGCCGGCCCTCGGCGCGCATCGCGGCCATGAACGGCTGGATGTCCTTGGTCACCGCTTCCTCTCCGGCGATGAACTCGGCGCACAGCCGCGTGGCGTAGTGACGTTCGCGTTCCGACAGCCCTTCCCAGTCCGCGCGATCGCGAGAAAAGTCGATATCGGCCGGGTCCCAGAATTTGGCATTGCCACCCGCGAACAGCTTGAGCGGCAGGCTATTCCAGTTGAGCCCGCCGGCGGCGAGTGAGCCGTAACTTGTCCGTGCCATGTGCCCTCCTCAGACGTTGATGGCTGGTTCTGTGACCGGTGAGAACGCGGCCGACAACACTGCGACGAGCCGGCGCACAGCCAGCGCGGGCTGCTCCGGTGTGGGCTCGTCAAGTCCCAGAATCGGATCCATACCACGCACGTACGGCGCCAGGGCGAGATGCGGAAAGATCATGAGCAGCAACGAAAGTAGGGCGTCGGTGTCGGCGTCGGCGCGAAGGTCTCCGCGGGTACGCGCGTCGCGTACGAGCGGGCGCAACACCTCCAGGTAGTGACGATGTATGACGGTTCGCACGCTGACGCGTGCTTCGGTGTCGACCTCCAAGCTCGCCGCGGCATGCAGCGAGCGTTCGCGTGGATGCTCGGCGAAGTATGCGACCCAGGTGTCGAGAAGGTCGGTAAGGAATTCGAAGAACGGTCGGCTCGGGTCGAGTTCGCGGATCCGCTCTTCCATGTACGTGCGCACGCGCTGGCTGCCGACGTCGGCGATGAAGGCGAACAGGTCCCGCTTGTCGGCGAAGTACTGGAACAAGCTGCCCTTGGCGACTCCTGCGCGGCGGGCGATGACGTTCAGGCTTCCGCGGGAGAACCCATGCGCTCCGAACTCGGCCTCCGCGGCCTCGATCACCGCGGCCCGGCGAGCCGGGTCGGCGCGAGCCCAGGTGACTGTCGGCACGGACCTCCTCGCGTGCAGTGACCAGTGGTCATTCTACGGTGAGCGGCGTCACAGTCAAGGTGGCCAGCCGGCTTGCGCCGACCGAGGGGCTTACGGACACGAATTGGCGAATTCTTCTCCAAAGGCCCACGTTCGGCGTGAGACTCGGCAGGTGGACCGCCTGGATCCCAACCGCCTGTCGGACGACGACGCCCGCATCCTGAATCATGAATCGCCGACGATCATGGGCCACACGCTGAAGCTCGTGGTTCTCGACGCCAGTCCTGAACCTCTCGACGTGGATGCGCTGCGCGTTGCGGTAGCGGGCCGGCTGCCAGATCAACCGCGGGCGAAACAGCGCGTCGACTCCTCTGGGCCGCGGCCGCGCTGGGTCGACGCTGCCGACTTCGACATCAGCGCACACGTCCGTCGGCACGCGAACCTTGAATGCCAGTCCCAAGCCGACTTATGGAGGGCCGTCAGCGGATTGATGTCCGAGCATCTTGACCGCAACCGGCCGCTGTGGACGTTCGACGTGATCGGCCCGCTCGCAGACGGGCGCGAGGCGATCGCGGTTCGCATCCATCACGCGATGGCCGACGGGATCGCCTGCGTCCGTTTCCTCGACGCGGTGCTGTGGGATCCACACCGTGAACCACCGCGTTCTGAGGTCGCAGTGCCGACAGCTCAGTCTGATCCTGCGCGTGCGCGACTCTCAGAGGCCTGGCGGATGCCCGGAGTCGTGCATCGCGAACTCGGCCATCCCGGCTCGCGCTCGCCCTTCGACCGCCCCATCACCAGCGCCCGCGAGGTGGCATTCACCGTCGCCCCGTTGGCAGAACTGAAGGCGATTGGCGCGTCGCGTCCCACGCATGCCACGGTCAACGACGTCCTCCTGGCCGTCGTTGCCGGTGGTTTGCGTCAGTGGCTCGGCGTCAGCAGCGCCGCGCCCCATCTTCACGCCCAAATACCGGTCAGCCTGCACCACCGCGACGAGACAGCCAGCGACCTTGGCAACCGCGACTCGTTCATTAACGTGGATCTTCCACTGGCCGAAGCGAATCCGCTCACGCGGCTCGACCTGATCAACGCCGAGACCCGCAAGCGGAAGTCGCTTGGCGACGCCGAGGAACTCTACGCACTCTTTCATGCACTCGGTCGCTTGAAGCACGTTGGCAGCGCGATGCAGCGGCTGGCCAAGAACGCGCGGGAATTCAGCGTCGCGATCTCGAACGTGCCCGGCCCGCCTGCGCCCGTGAGCATCGCGGGGCGCGTCGTCCAGCACCTCTTCTCGTCGTCCGAGCCGGCCGCACACCATGCGCTTCGCATCTCAGCGATCTCGTGCGCCGGTGTCGTCGGGATCGGGCTGTGCACAGATCCGCAGGCATTGCCCGACGTCGCTCGACTTGCCGATGCTATCGAAATCTCCTATGCCGAATTGCGGTGCGCTGCAGTCGGATAGCTCTACGTCACGCGGCTCGGCGCGTCGGCCATTTTCACCAGTTGCACCTCCGGGCGGGCCGGTACTTCGTCGGCGAGAAACCAGCGAAACGCCAGGTTGCCGCGCGGGTAGTCCAGGGTTGTCAGGGAATTCGGATGGGCCGTCATCCCGCGGGAGATCACGATCGTCACGGATCCGTCCGCGTTCGGCACCGCGGCATGCCCGTTGATGGAACTGCGCGCGTCGGTGACGTTGTGGGTGGCCATGAACTGGTTCCAGACGACCAGGTTCCAGAACCGGCACGTCGGCGGGCGATGCGTGACGACGAGCGCTTCGTCGTCCTCGAGCACGAAGCTTCCGTAGGCGTAGCACGCGTCGCGTGCTGACCAGCCGAAGTTAGCATCGGGCACCTGGTAGGGCTCCGCGAATTGGTTTGCCACCTGCGAGATTTCGTGGCCGAGCGTGTGGGCGTCGTCGACCCGCACACCGACGGCCAGCGGCACGATCGCGAACATCGTGCGCAGCCAGGTGGTGCTCGCCCGCAACGCCGCCGCCGTCTTGGCGTCGCTGTGCCGCACGGGTTCCGGCGGATCGAGGGCTTCGATGTGCCATGTGACCGGCCGTCCGGTCAGCGGATCGGCCTGGTAGTCACGGGTCATCAGCACCGCCGCGTCCGGCGTCGGGCCGAACTCGAACGAGAAGTTGCCGTCGGCGTCGATGTCGAGATTGTCGTCGCGCATGATCGCCACGATCCGGTCTGACCACGCGCCCGGGGATGGTTCGTTGTATGCGGTCACCGAGAAGTACACGCTGTCACCGCGATTGCCGCTGATGCGGTAGCGGCGCTGCGGGTCGACCGGACACATGAAGTAGTAGGCGTCGGTGTTGTCGCCGCCCCATCGCCGGTCGCGCCGAAAGGGCGTGTTGACCGCCACGAAAATCGGCCGGCTGGGCTCGGGAAAGAGATAGGTGTCAAGCGCCACACCCAGCGTGGTCGCGAGCATCCGGT
>DASRFZ010000186.1:0-14493 GCA_035651275.1 Mycobacterium sp.
TGCGGCAGCCCGGCGTCGTCCATCAGCTTGGCCAGCAACAGCATCGTCAGCGGGGTCTCCTGAGCGGGCTTGACGATCATCGTGCATCCCGCGGCCAGCGCCGGGCCGATCTTGCGGGTCCCCATCGCAAGCGGGAAGTTCCACGGCGTGATCGCGTAGCACGGTCCGACGGGCTGCTTGGTGACGAGGATGCGCCCGTTGCCGGCCGGGCTCGGCGCGTAGCGGCCGTGGTAGCGGACGGCCTCTTCAGCGAACCAGCGGAAGAACTCGGCGCCGTAGGACGCCTCGGCCTTGCTCTCCGGCAGCACCTTGCCCATCTCCAGCGTCATCAGCGTGGCGAGGTCGTCGGCGCGGTCGGTGAGCATCTCGAATACGGCGCGCAGGATTTCGCCGCGTTTGCGTGGCGCGGTCGCGGCCCATTCGGGTTGCGCTTTCGCGGCGGCGTCCAGGGCGGCGATCGCATCGTCAGCGGAGGCGTTGGCGACCGAGGCGAGCACATGGTCGTCGGACGGGTCGTGCACGTCGAACGTCGTGGCGCCCTTACGTTCCTCGCCGCCGATCCACACGCCGGTGGGAACGGACGACAACAGCTTCGCGATATCCATACCCAATCATTTACCCGTTTGGCCGGCGGACCGCACTAGGGTCGGTTTCATGACGGCTCAAGGTGCGGAAATCCCCGACATCACTGCATCATCCGCATGGACTGCCCTGGCGCGCCATCACGACCAGATCGCCACCAAGACCCTGCGTGAGCTCTTCGACGAGGACCCCGACCGCGGCCGCGAGCTGACGGTGACAGTTGGCGACCTCTACGTCGACTACAGCAAGCATCGGGTCACGCGCGAGACGCTGTCGCTGCTGGTTGATCTGGCGCGCGCGGCGGATCTGGAGCGCCGGCGCGACGAGATGTCCTCCGGCGTGCACATCAACACGTCCGAGGACCGGGCGGTGCTGCACATCGCGTTGCGGACGCCGCGCGGCACCGAACTGATCGTCGACGGCCGCGACGTCGTCGCCGACGTGCACGAGGTGCTCGACCGGATGGGCGAGTTCACCGACCGGTTGCGCAGCGGCGAGTGGACCGGCGCGACCGGCGAGCGGATCAACACCGTCGTCAACATCGGCATCGGCGGCTCCGACCTTGGGCCGGTGATGGTGTATCGGGCGCTGCGGCACTACGCCGACGCGGGCATCTCGTGCCGCTTCGTGTCGAACGTGGACCCGGCCGATCTGGTCTCGGTGTTGGCCGATCTCGACCCGGCAAAGACTTTGTTCGTCATTGCGTCGAAGACGTTTTCGACATTAGAGACGCTGACCAACGCGACGGCAGCGCGGCGCTGGTTGACCGATGCGTTGGGCGACGCCGCGGTGGCGAAACACTTTGTCGCCGTGTCGACTAACGAGAAGCTCGTCGACGACTTCGGGATCAACACCGACAACATGTTCGGTTTCTGGGACTGGGTCGGCGGCCGCTATTCAGTGGACTCGGCGATCGGGCTGTCGGTGATGGCGGCGATCGGCCGCGCACGGTTCGGGGAGTTTTTGGCTGGCTTCCACATGGTGGACTCGCACTTCAAGACAGCGCCGTTGGACGCCAATGCGCCTGTGCTGCTTGGACTTTTAGGCGTGTGGTACAACAACTTCTTCGGTGCCGAGACGCGGGCGGTGCTGCCCTACTCCAATGACATGGCGCGCTTCCCGGCGTACTTGCAGCAGTTGACGATGGAGTCCAACGGCAAGTCGGTGCGCCGCGACGGCACACCGGTGACGTGCTCGACGGGCGAAATCTTCTGGGGCGAACCGGGAACCAACGGCCAGCACGCGTTCTACCAACTGCTGCATCAGGGCACGCGGCTGATACCTGCGGACTTCATCGGGTTCAGCCGGCCGACCGACGACCTGCCGACGGCAGACGGCCGGGGAAGCATGCAGGACCTGTTGATGAGCAACTTCTTCGCGCAGACGCAGGTGCTGGCATTCGGCAAGACCGCCGACGAAATCGCCGCGGAGGGCACGCCGCCAAATGTGGTGCCGCACAAGGTGATGCCGGGCAACCGCCCGTCGACGTCGATTCTGGCGACCGAGTTGACACCGTCGGTGATCGGCCAATTGATCGCGTTGTACGAGCACATCGTGTTCACCGAAGGCGTGATCTGGGGCATCGACTCGTTCGACCAGTGGGGCGTCGAGCTCGGCAAGACTCAGGCCAAGGCACTGCTGCCGGTGATCACAGCCGAGGCGTCGCCGCCGAAGCAGTCGGACAGCTCGACTGACGCGTTGGTGCGGCGGTACCGAAGCGAGCGAGGCCGCACCGCCTAGTGATTTCGGTGCGTTTTCATGCGCTCAGCGCCGGTTAGCACACCGAAATCACTTACGCGAAGGGCTTTGTCAGTCGCGGGGGCAGCAGTTTGAGCAGCTGCACCAGCGGCACCCACGGCCACCCCGGCACGATCGCCCGACCACGCTCACGCTCGATCGCGTCGACCATCGCCCGCACACCGGATTCGTTGTCGACCATCAGCATCGTCGACCCCGACTTCGCGGTCATTTCCGATTCGATGTAGCCCGGCTCGATGACCGTCACCTTGATAGGACCCGACGGGTACTCCGCGCGTAGCGATTCGCCCAGCGACGACACCCCAGCCTTGCTCGCCGCATACGCGGCCTTGACCCCGGGCACGCCTTTGTTGCCGAGCACCGACGAGATCAGTACCAGATGCCCCGATCCCGCTTTCTTGAACATCTCGATCGCGGTTTCGATCTGCACGAGCGCGCTGACCAGATTGGTCTCGATCGTCGCCTTGTTGGCCCACAGCTTGCCCGAACCCAGTGGCGCGCCCTTGCCGATACCGGCGTTGACGATCACCCGGTCGATGCCACCGAGTTCTTCGGCGAACGCCGCGAACACCTTCGGCACCTGCTCGTGGTCGTTGACGTCCAGCGGCGCGACGGCAACCCGGATATTGGGATGACGCGCGGTCAGTTCGGCCTTCAGCTCGTCGAGCCGGTCGGTGCGGCGGGCACACAATGCGAGGTCGCGGCCTTTCGCAGCGAACGCGCGCGCCATGCCGGCGCCGAGGCCGGAACTCGCCCCGGTGATGAGGATCTTTTGACGGGTCACGCCGAAGAGCTTATTTGAGCAGCCGCGACAGCCGCCGGTCGGCTAGCACCTTGCCGCCGGTCTGACACGTCGGGCAGTACTGAAATGACTTGTCGGCGAACGAGACTTCGCGCACAGTGTCGCCGCACACCGGGCAGGGCAACCCCGTGCGGTCGTGAACCCTTAGGCCCGAACGTTTTTCGCCCTTCAGCGTCGCGGCCTGCTGGCCGACGGACCGGCTGACCGCGTCCGTGAGCACCGACACCATCGCGTCGTGCAACGACGACACCTGCGCGTCGGTCAACTTCGACGCCGTCGCGAACGGAGACAGCTTGGCGACGTGCAGGATCTCGTCGCTGTACGCGTTGCCGATGCCAGCGATCACCTTCTGGTCGGTGATCACCGTCTTGAGTCGTCCACTGTTACCGGACAGCACCACACCCAGGTCTTCGGGCGACAACTCCAACGCGTCAGGGCCCAGCGCGGCAATGCCGGGCACCGACGTCGGGTCGTCGACCAGCCACACCGCCAGCCGCTTCTGCGTGCCGGCCTCCGTCAGGTCGAACCCGGGCGCCTCCCCCGGCGTGCCGAGATGCACCCGCAAAGAGATCGGTCCCTTGCCCGGCTTCAGCGGGGCCGCCGCCAATTTGTCCGACCACCGCAGCCAGCCCGCTCGCGACAAGTGTGTGATCAGGTGCAGCGGGCCGACCTCGAGACCCAGGTACTTTCCCCACCGATTCGCTCCGGTCACCGGCTGGCCGTACAACGCTGTGACCGGCGGGTCGAACGTCTTGAGCACCGAGAATGCCGACACGTCGACGCGTCCGACGGGCAGACCGACGGCGTGGCGGCGCAGATGGTCGGCCAACGCCTCGATTTCCGGAAGCTCGGGCATCTATCCAGTCTGCAGACGGCGGCGTCCCACGTCACGCGTGAGGAGCCCGAGCAGCCAGCTCACGATCGACAGCACGATCGCCGCCCAGATCGCCGTCCACCAGAAGTGGTCGATCTGAAGCCCCCACGTGGTGGTGTTCTTGGTGATCCACGCGGTGATCCACAACATGAACGCGTTGACGACGACGTGAAACAGGCCGAGCGTCAGGATGTACAGCGGGATCGACAAGATCTGCACGATCGGTTTGATGAATGCGTTGATGACACCGAAGATCACCGCGACGACGAAAATCACGCCGATCTCCTGCAGCCGTGAGTGGTAGCCGACGAAGCGGATGCCGTGGACGAACAGCGTCACCACCCACAGCGCAAACCCCGTCAGCGCCGCGCGCAGGAGGAACGAGCCCATGCGGCTGATCTTGCCACGCGAACAGCGGCGGCAATCGCCAGGTCAGCTAGGTCGCCGACCGCAGCAGATAGATGTCCATGATCCAGCCGTGACGGTCGCGTGCGTCGGCGCGCAACGCGGCGATCCGCTCACCGACGTCGCCGACGGTGCCCGACTCCAGAAGCTCGTGCGGCGTGCCGAGATACGCTCCCCACCAGATTCTGGTGTGGGGCGGGCAGTTTCGGAACGCACAGTCCCCGTCGAGCATGACGACGACGGTTCCGGTGAAGTCGGCAGCGAGCTTGCGACCGGTGGTGATCAAGACCGGTTCGCCAATGTCGTTGAGCGGCAGGCGATGTCGCGCAGTCAATGCCTGGATCGCGGTGATGCCGGGGATCACGTCGTAGTCGATGTCGACGTGGTGCGCGACGGCGTCGAGGATGCGAAGCGTGCTGTCGTACAACGACGGATCCCCCCACGCCAGGAACCCACCGACTTCATCGGGTGCCAGCTCGCTCGAGATCGCCTCAGCCCAGACCCGGGCGCGGGCGGCATGCCAGTTCGCCACCGCGCCCGGATAGTCCCCGGTGCGCGCCCGGGGCGGGTCCGGCAATTCGACGAAGCGGTACCGCCGCGCCGGGTCGATGAACCGCGCGCAGATGTCTCGCCGCCAGGCCACCAGGTCGCTTTTCGCTTCGCCCTTGTCCATCGCGAAGAACACGTCGGTGTCGTTGAGCGCCGAAACCGCCTGGGCAGTGACGTGATCGGGGTCGCCGGCACCGATGCCGATCACATGAATGCGGCGCGCCACGAATCGATGCTACGACCTGGCGTAGTACCCAAAGTATCCGGTACCGTGGGTATTGACTAAGACGCTCGGGTCGACTTAGCTTCCCGCTAAGCAAAGAAGGGATGTCAACGATGACCATCTCGCCCATACAGGGTCCCAGCCGCGAGCAGTTCGCCGACCGGCTGCTCAAGGGCTCGGTGAAGAAGTCATATGAGCCCGTCGTCGACATCGACTGGGACGCGCCGCTCGAACCCGACAAGTTCTATCTTCCGCCGAAGGTGGTGTCGCTCTACGGCACCGACCTGTGGAACGCGATGAGCCGCGAACAGCAGATCGAGCTGTCGCGCCAAGAGTTCGTCAACACACTGTCGGCTGGAATCTGGTTCGAGAACATGCTGAACCAGTCGCTGCTGCGCGACATCCTGCACAAGGATCCCACTGCCAACGCGACGCACTACGCACTGACCGAGCTCGGCGACGAAACCCGGCACATGGTGATGTTCGGCAAGGCGATCGAACGCGTCGGCGCTCGGCCGGTACAGCCCAAGCGATACCAGCGCTGGGCCATCAATGCGCTGCCGCTGGCCTTCCGCGGAGCCTTTCTGTGGGTGGCCGCGCTGATCGGCGAGGAGATCTTCGACTCGCTCCAGCGGCAGATGATGGACGACCCGCAGCTGCAGCCAATGGTGCAGCGGCTCATGCGGATTCACGTCACCGAGGAGGCTCGCCACATCCAGTTCGCGCGCGACGGCCTGCGTAAGCGTGTCGGCGAGATGCCGAGGATCAAGAAGGTCTGGATCGCGAACATCAACGGACTGGGTGGCATCTTCTTCCGCTACCTGTTCACCAACCCGGTGCCGTACAGCCGCGCTGGACTCGACGGGCGCGCGGCTCGCCGGGTCGCACGGGCCAATCCGCGCTATCACGAAGCACAGCGGGCCGGTTTCGCACCGCTCGCCGCATTTCTCACCGAAGTCGGCTTGATGGGTCCGATTGCGCGACGGCTGTGGAAGCGCACCAAGTTCCTGTGACCCCGATCGCGGTCATCGGCGACGAGTGTGGACTCGTGTCACGCCGCATCACGGAAAGCGTGGCTGAACTCCACACTCGGCCACTTGTCGGCGTCACCTCCGCGATACACGACGACGCCACCGAAACCTGGCTGCTGCGAACCGGTTCCGGCGACGAGTACCACGCGGGCGTCGTCGTCGACACTCGCATGCTGCACCGGCCGTCGGAACCCGACTATCCCTGCGGCGACCACTTTCGCGGGCCGGCTTTTCACTGGGCCGAGTGGGACGATGCGTTCGACCCGGCGGGTAAACGCATCGGGGTGATCGGCGAGCGGGCAGCGCACGTCGTCGAGCATCTTCAAGGCGCCGAAGTCACGATCTTCGACTGTCCGCCGAACTGGCGAACCCGAAAATCCAAGCGGCGCTGGGTACCTCATGTCAAGGACCCACGCGGACCGCAATTGATCGGCCCGCGGGTCGACAGGATCACCCCCACCGGACTCGTCACCGTCGACGGCGCCGAGTATCCCGCCGACGCGATCGTGTACGCGACCGGATCCACCATCAAGAGCGAGATCGACGACGACGCTCTGGTCGGCGTGCGGGGCTACGCCGTGAAGGACGCCTGGCGCGACGGTGCCGAAAGCTACTTGGGCATAGCGCTTCACGGGTTTCCGAACTACTTCATGCTGATGGGCCCAGACACCCCGGTCGACATGAGAGAGCCCGCCGCGCAACTACGCTCGATCCTCGAGTGTCTGCACCGGATGCAGCGCAAGGGCAGCGGCCGAGTCGAGGTGCGGCGCAGTGCGCAGCGCCAGTTCGTAGCTCGTGCGCACGTCACGTCACCTGCGCGGGCATTCGAATTCAGCGCGGCCGGCGCCGACGTCTACGACGGTCCCGCGACGTTGACGATCGACGGTTGCGACCACCGCGTGCGAGCGCGGCTGACGGGCCACCTCGATCCCATCGACGGCAAATACCATTGGCAGGGAACAGTTTCGGAGGCCGCAAGCGAACTGGCGTCGCAGCCGGTGAAGTTGGTCGTCGACGCCGAGCGGGCCGAGGCGCGGATCACCGAACGCACGCCGTGGGGCAGCTACTCGATCGCGGGTGTGGGCGCCCCGCCCTTCGGTCTCGACTAGCCGACGTACTGACCCAGCCAGGCGAGCACATGCTGCCAGGCGTCCGCAGCCGCTTTCGGGTTGTAGCTCTGTTTGGTGTCGTTGAAAAACGCATGAGCCGCATCGGGTTCGACGAGCAGTGGTGCGTGCACCAGACCGGCGCGATCGAGGGCGGCGATCGCCGCGTCCTTCGACGGCGTCACGTGAGTGTCGAGTGCGCCGTAGATCGGCAACACCGCCACCCCTTTGGATCCGGAGAAGTCCGGGTTGTCGGGAAGCGGACCGTAGAACGGTACGGCAGCGGCCAGCCGCGGTTCGCCCGACGCGAGCAGCTTCCACACCATTCCGCCGCCCCAGCAGAACCCGACGACAGCGAGCTTCTTGTCCGGCACTCGGCGCTGCAGTTCCCCGACACCGGATTTCAGGTCCGCGACGGCCTGTTCCGACGGGATCTTGCTGATCGCCGCCTGAGCCTGACCGGGATCACCGACCTTCGCCGTGCCGCCCTCTTCGGACAGCAGGTCGATTGCCAGCGCCGAATAGCCCGCACCCGCAAGGCGTCCCGCCACTGATTTGACCCATTCGTTGAGCCCGGTGTTCTCGTGGATCACCAGCACGGCGCCGCGGACGTTCTGCGCCGGTGCCCACGCGCCCTGCAGCTGTGTCGTCGGGCCCTGCCAGGTCACCGGCTGCGTTGGCAGCGAGTGATCCATCCCGGGCGGCGGCGAGGTGACCGCCTGCGTTCCGGTGGTGGCGCCCGTCGACCCTTTCGTCCCTCCGCCCCCGCAGGCGGCGATCAACGCGCTCGCGGCGCCCGCGCTCAAGCCGAGCAGCGCAAGCCGGCGCATTGCTTCACGGCGGGACAGCACTCCGTCGACGTGGTCGATGGCGATTTCTTCGGCGATGTAGCGGTGGAATTCGGTCACCCTCGCGAGTATGCGCCCCTCAATGCTTATCAGGAACATCACAGCCGCAGGAGTACTCGCGCATCCCGGCGGGTACAGCCATGCCAATGGGCATCGGAGCTGGCGGCGACAAATTGGTAGTTGGGGAAGCACCGGCGACAGGAACGTGCGTACTCCGCCCGCAAGGACTTTTGGACAGCTCGACGTATCACCGCTTGCGTGACGCCGTCATCACCGCGGCGGTCGAACAACCCAACGGTGTCGTCGTCGACGTGTCATCGTTGTCGGTGCCGACTGCGTCGGCGTGGGCGGTGTTCAGCAGTGCGGGATGGCACATCCGCTGCTGGCCCGACACTCCGCTGGCTCTGGTGTGTCATGACCGCAAATGCATTGCGGCACTGAGAAATTGCGGCGTCTGCCGACACGTGCCGGTGTACACGTCGACGCTCGATGCGGTCGCCGCACTTCGGACCCAGCGTTCTGACGTTGCCCGGCGCCGTGCGCGAGTCGATCTCCTGCGGGGCCCGGCGAGCGTCCACGAGTCGCGGGATCTGGTCTCGCACTGGCTGGCACTGTGGAATCGGCGCGAACTGACTTCCATTGCGCAACTGGTGGTCACCGTCCTCGTCGAAAACGTTCTGGTTCATACCGACAGCGCTCCCACATTGCGGCTCGAGGACACCGGCGACGCGGTCACGGTGGGAGTGCAGGATGGCGCGCATGCACTGGCGACCCGTCTCGAACGGGCGGACGGGGGCGGCGAGGACGTGTCGGGTCTCGCGATCGTCGGAGCACTGTGCCGGCATTGGGGCAATGCCCCGATGTCGTCGGGTAAGACGGTCTGGGCGCTGATCGGCCGCGAGAACGAGCTCTGAGGCCGAGGCGCCGCGCACCTCGTCGGCCAAGTAGTGTCCGCTCGGGGAGTCGACGACACAGGAGGAACCGATGCGGTTCACGTTTGCCGAGGCGATGACCGACCCGACGTTCTATGTGCCGCTCGCTCGGGCGGCCGAGGCTGCAGGCTACGACGCAATGACGATCCCCGACAGCATCGCGTACCCGTTCGAGTCCGACTCGACATACCCCTACACGCCCGACGGCAACCGCGAGTTCCTCGACGGGAAGGCGTTTGTCGAGGCGTTCGCTCTGGCTGGCGCGCTCTTGGCCGTGACGACGACGCTGCGGTTCAACTTCTTCGTGCTCAAGCTGCCGATCCGCCCGCCGGCGCTGGTGGCCAAGCAAGCCGGGTCACTCACCGCCGTGTTCGGCAACCGGTTGGGGCTCGGCGTCGGCACGAGCCCGTGGCCGGAGGACTACGAACTGATGGGCGTGCCGTTCGCCAAGCGCGGTAAGCGGATGGACGAATGCATCGACATCATCCGCGGCCTGACCACCGGGGACTACTTCGAATACCACGGCGAGTTCTACGACTTCCCGAAGACGAAGATGACGCCGGCGCCGACCGCGCCGATCCCGATTCTCGTCGGCGGGCATGCCGACGCCGCGCTGCGCCGCGCAGCACGCTGTGACGGCTGGATGCACGGCGGCGGACCTCCCGAAGAGCTCGACCGGCTTCTGGTGCGGCTCAAGGAGTTTCGCGAACAACAAGGTGCTTCTGGGCCGTTCGAGATCCACGTGATCTCCGGCGACGGATTTTCCGTCGATGGCGTGAAAAGGCTTGAGGACAAAGGCATTACCGACGTGATCGTCGGCTTCCGGATGCCCTACATCATGGGCGACGACACCGAGCCGCTGGACGCGAAGATTCGCCATCTGGAGAAGTTCGCGGAGCAGGTGATCGCGAAGGTGAACGGCTGACGTTCCTTGCGCGAGCAGTCAGCGCACCGCGGCCGCTGCTGCCCGGCCCGCCACTCGACGCGAGAACAGGCAGCCGCCGAGGAACGTGCCCTCCAGCGCGTTGTAGCCCATCATCCCGCCGCCGCCGAAGCCGCTCACCTCACCCGCCGCATACAAACCGGGCACCGGCTGACCGTCGCTGGCTAGGCACCTGCCGTCGAGGTCGGTCTCCAAGCCGCCCAACGTCTTTCGCGTCAAGATGTTGAGCCGCACGGCGATCAGCGGGCCGTTGGCGGGATCGAGCATCTTGTGCGGAGCGGCGACCCGGCTGATCTTGTCGCCGCGATAACGCCGGTGGCCAAGGATGTACGTGATCTGAGTGTCCTTGGAGAACGGGTTGTCGATTTCGCGGTCGCGCGCTTCCAGCATTGCCCGCAAACAGGATTCGTCGATCAGCGCCTCGTCACCGACACGGTTCATGCCCGCGACAAGGTCGGTGAGCGTTTCGGCGACGACGAAGTCAGGCCCGTGTTGCTTGAACGCCTCGATCGGCCCCGGCGCGCCGCTGGTAACCCGCGACAGCAGCAGAGGAATGTCCTTGCCCGTGAGGTCGGGATTCTGTTCGGAGCCGGACAGCGCGAACTCCTTTTCGATGATCTTCTGCGTCAGCACAAACCAGGAATAGTCGTAACCCGTTGTGCGCAAATGCTTTAGCGTGCCCAGCGTGTCGAAGCCCGGATAGCACGGCGCGGGCAGGCGGCGTCCCGTCGCATCGAGCCACAGCGACGACGGGCCGGGCAGGATGCGGATGCCGTGGTTCTCCCAGATCGGGTCCCAGTTGCGCAGGCCTTCGACGTAATGCCACATCCGGTCGGGATTGATCACCCGCGCGCCGGCGGACTGCGTGATCTGCACCATCCGCCCGTCAACATGCGCCGGTACACCCGCGACCATCGTCTTCGGCGGCGAGCCGAGGCGCGACGGCCACGCCTTGCGCACCAGGTCGTGATTGCCGCCGATACCGCCGGACGTGACGACGACGGCCCGCGCGGTCAGCTCGAAGTCGCCGACGGACTCGCGCGAGGTGGCCTTGCCGCGAGGCTGCGTCGTCGGCTCCAGGATCCGTCCGCGCACACCCGTCACCCCGCCCGCGGCCGTGACAAGTTCGTCGACGCAATGGCGGAACTTGAACGCGATGCGGCCAGCGTCGGCATGCGCACGCACCCGTCGCTCGAACGGCTCGACGACGCCGGGGCCGGTGCCCCAGGTGAGGTGGAAGCGGGGCACGGAGTTGCCATGCCCGTCGGCGCGGCCGTCGCCGCGTTCCGCCCAGCCGACGACCGGAAAGATCCGGTGCCCCATCGCGCGCAGCCACGCCCGCTTCTCCCCGGCAGCGAAATCCAGGTACGCCTCGGCCCAGCGCCGAGGCCAATAGTCCTCGTCGCGGTCGAACTGTGCGCTGCCGAACCAGTCTTGACAGGCCAGCTCAGTCGAATCCTTGATGCCCATCCGGCGCTGCTCGACGGTGTCGACCATGAACAGCCCGCCCAGCGACCAGAACGCCTGACCGCCGAGGGACTGCTCGCCTTCCTGGTCGAGCAGCAACACCCGCTTTCCCGCGTCGGCGATCTCAGCCGCGGCCACCAGACCGGTCAGGCCCGCGCCCACCACGATCACGTCGGAGTCCACGCGAGCAAGTATGCAATCCGATGTTTTGACACCCGTCGTCAGCGGGAAATCACGACGGCATGAGCGTCGAAACGAGACCGCACGCGGAAGCGTCGATCGGTGAATTGATGAGTCAACTGTCAGCGCAAACGTCGCGGCTGGTGCGCGACGAGATGCGGCTGGCGCAAAAAGAGTTCCAGAACGCCGCGAAGCATGCCGGCATCGGCGCCGGACTGCTAAGCACAGCCGGGCTGCTGGCGTTCTTCGGCGCGACGGCGTTGATCGGCGCGGTCGTCGCGGCGATCGCGCTGGTGCTGCCGGTGTGGGCGGCCGCGGTGATCGTCGGCGCTGCGCTGATGCTCGCGGCCGCGGTGGCAGCGTTGGTCAGCAAGCGGCAGATCGGCGAGGTGTCGCCGCCCCGCGAGACGGTCGAAAGCGTGAAGGCCGACCTCAACGAGATAAAGGACGCGCGACATGGCCACGCCTGAGCACCTTCCGCCTGAACTGCCGCCCGATGCCGGCATCGACGACATCCAGGCCGACATCCGGCGAACCCGCCACGAGTTGGGTCAGACGGTCGAAGCCCTGTCGAGCAAGCTGAACGTCAAGGAGCAGGCCCGCTACAAGGCCGCCGAATTGCGCTCCAAGACGCCCCCGGTGGTTCCGGTGGCGATTCTCGCCGCCGTGGTGGCCGTCGTCGGTTTGGTGATCTGGCGCCGCCGCTCCTCCCACGACACATAAATCTCTGCGGCGACGCGGCGATGCGCACCGCAGACGTTTAAGTTTGGCGGCCTCTCGGCTGTCAGTAGAGCAGCTTGCGGTAGTTCTCTTCGCGGTAGTAATCCTCGAGGTCGGCCTCGTTGGCGTCGGGCCGAAGCTGCGCAGCGATGGCGGCCGTGCTAGGCAGCGCGTCGGGATTCCAGGTCTGCGGCTTCCACGCATTCGAGCGCAGAAACGCCTTGGGGCAGTGGAAGAACACTTCTTCGACATCGATCTCCAATGCGAGGATCGGCCGCTTGCCGTTGACCGCCATCTCGTCGAAGTAGTCGGCATCGGCAAGGAGCGTCGCGCGGCCGTTGATTCGCAGGGTATCCCCGCGACCAGGAACCACGAAAATCGTTCCGACACAAGGTCGTTGCAGCACATTGAGGTAGCCGTCGACGCGCTTGTTGCCGGGCCGCTCGGGAATCGCGATAGTGGTGTCATCGATGACGTGGACGAATCCGGCCGGGTCGCCTTTGGGTGACACGTCGACGCGCCCGTCGGCATCGGTGGTGGCGACGAAGCTCAGTGACGAATGCGCCAACCACAGGCGATGGATGTCCTTCAGCCGATCGGACACCTTGTTCGCCACGTACTCGGCGGGATACCCGACGAGCTCTCGCAGCTGCTGTTCACTGGTGACTTGCTGACGCATACCCCGATTATCGGCTACAGCGACCGGCTGATGATTTCCGTCATCGGTTGCGGGTCACGGTCGAGGAGTGGGCGATCGGGCGACCCCCGCCCTGCTTGCCGAACCCGTGCCGGCGCACAACCCCCTATTGACGGTAGCTAAGTGAAGACTTACGATTAAAAAGTAGTACCTTAACACTTTCGGCTGATTGCTGACGGGATCACGCCGCCGCGCGAGGAGCACACAATAATTAGGAATTGCAATGCGCGATTGCGGCGAAAATCGGCTCAGCGACGTGCTATAACCAGAACACTCCGAACCGGGCCTATTTAATTTCCTGAGGAGTTAATTATGGCCAATATTCTTCGTTCCTCATATGTTTCCGCTGGAATCGCTGTCGCCGGGGCGGGATTGTGGTTGGCCGCCGGTCAGTTGACACAGGAGCACAACACTGGGATCGAGCTCGCCTCGGTCGGCGCACCGATGCCGCTGGCGCCGACGGACTGCGTGCTGGGTCTGCTGTGCGGCGACGTGTTCGGTCCTGCGTTCAGCACGCCGACACCGAATGCGCTCGCGGCAGCATTGGTGACGACGGCGTCGACTCCCGATCCGCTGGATAGTCCGTGTGGGCTGATCTGCAACGGCGCCGCGGGCACCGTCGATCATCCCAACGGCCAGGCCGGCGGCACGTTGTTCGGCAATGGCGGGCAGGGCTACACCCCGCTTGTCACCGATCCGGCGGGCACGATGCCGGGGACCGGCGGGGCCGCCGGGCTGTTCGGGAGCGGCGGGGCGGGCGGCAACGCTGCAGCTAATTGCGTGGGCGTCGCATGCGCGGGCGGCGCCGGCGGGACCGGCGGCCTGTTCGGCACCGGCGGTACCGGCGGGGCCGGCGCCAATGGCGGGGCAGGCGGCACCGGCGGCAACGCTGCACTGATCGGCAATGGCGGCGCCGGCGGAACGGGCGCGGATGCCACCGCCACTAGCGGCCCCGGCGTAGGCGGCAACGGCGGAGACGCAATGCTCTTCGGCAACGGCGGCGCAGGCGGTGCAGGTGGTGCAGGCGCAACCGCGGCCGCTGGGGTTAACCCCACCGAGAACATCGTCGGACCACCGGCCGCTAACGGCGCCAAGGGCGCCGATGATCTGGTGCCCAGCGGTGATGCCGCCGGCGGAACCGGAGGAGCCGGGTCACCGGGTGCCACGATCGGGCAGGCCGGCGGCAACGGCGGCACCGGCGGGAACGCGAATACCAGCACCGGCGCCGCGAGGGGCGGCAACGGCGGCACAGGTGGAGCGGGCGCGACCGGCGCGCCCGGAGGCAACGGCGGCAACGGCGGCAGCGCGGGAACCGATGTGGGTCCCGTCGGCGGTAACGGTGGGGTCGGCGGCACCGGTGGGGCCGGCGCACCTGG
>DASRFZ010000187.1:0-37125 GCA_035651275.1 Mycobacterium sp.
GCCCGAGCTCGTGCGCGCAGTGTTGTGTGCGCCCGTCGACCTGTTGTTCAACGGCGGCATCGGTACCTACGTCAAAGCGGAGTCCGAGTCCAACATCGACGTCGGCGACCGCTCCAACGACGCCGTGCGGGTGAACGGTAATCAGGTGGGCGCCAAGGTGATCGGCGAGGGCGGCAACCTCGGCCTGACCGCGCTGGGCCGTATCGAGTACGACCTGGCGGGCGGCCGCATCAACACCGACGCCTTGGACAACTCGGCCGGAGTCGACTGCTCCGACCACGAGGTCAACATCAAGATCCTGATCGACTCGCTGATCACCGCCGGAAAAGTCAGTAGCGACGAACGCACCTCACTGCTGGAGTCGATGACTGACGAAGTCGGGCAACTCGTGCTCACCGACAACATCGAACAGAACGACTTGATGGGCACCAGCCGCGCCAATGCCGCCAGCTTGCTTACCGTGCATGCCCGCCAGATCCGGGACCTGGAACGGTATCGCGGGCTCAATCGCGAATTGGAGGCGCTGCCGTCGGACAAGCAGATTCGGCGCCGGATGGACGAGGGGATCGGCCTCACGTCGCCGGAGCTGTCCACATTGATGGCGCATGTCAAGCTGGAGCTGAAGGATCACGTGCTCGCCAGCGACCTGCCGGATCAAGAAGTGTTCGCGTCGCGGCTGCCCGCCTACTTCCCGACGCGGCTGCGCGAACAGTTCGTCCGCGAAATCCGTTCGCACCAGCTGCGCCGGGAGATCGTCACCACGATGCTGGTCAACGACGTCGTCGACTGCGGCGGCATCACCTTCGCCTACCGCGTGGTCGAAGAAGCCGGTGTCAGTCTGGTCGACGCGGTGCGCACGTTCGTTGCGACCGATGCGATTTTCGGAATCGGCGACCATTGGCGACGCATCCTCGCGGCCGGCGAGGAGGGCAGCATTCCGGTGATCTTGTCGGACCGGATGACGCTCGACCTTCGGCGCCTGCTCGACCGGGCGTCGCGCTGGCTGATCAACTACCGGCCACAGCCGCTGGCGGTGGGTGCTGAGATCAATCGGTTCCGTTCGCAGGTCAGGGAATTAGCTCCGCGCATCGCGGAGTGGTTGCGCGCCGAAGACCGCGAGATCGTCGTCAATCGGGCCAACGAGTTCGTTTCGCACGGGGCGTCGGAAGACTTGGCCGGTGCGGTCGCCGCGGGCCTCTACAGCTACAGCCTGCTCGACGTGATCGACATCGCCGACATCATCGAGCGCGACAGTATCGAGGTGGCCGACACATACTTCGCGCTGATGGGGCACCTCAACATCGACGGGCTGCTCACAGCCGTGTCCGAACTCGAGCGCAACGACCATTGGCATTCCCTCGCGCGCTTGGCGATTCGCGACGACATCTACGGCTCGTTGCGATCATTGTGTTTCGATGTGCTGGCGGTGGGGGAGCCGGACGAGAGCGGAGAAGAGAAGATCGCAGAATGGGAGCACACGAACACCTCGCGGATCGATAGGGCGCGGCGCACGCTCACCGATATCTACCAGAGCGCCGAGCATGATCTCGCGACGCTATCGGTGGCCGCGCGGCAGATCCGCAGCATGACGCGAACGGGGACGGGGACGTCGGCGTGACAGGCTTCACCACACCGGTGCCGGTGCGGTGGTCGGACATCGACATGTATCAGCATGTCAACCATGCGACGATGGTGACGATCCTTGAAGAGGCGCGAATCCCCTTTCTCAGTGAACCTTTCGGCGCCGAGATCACCACGATCGGTCTACTGATTCACGAAGTCCGGGTGCTGTACAAAGGTCAGCTGCGGCTCGTCGACTCGCCGCTGCAGGTGACGATCTGGACCAAGCGCGTGCGGGCGGTGGATTTCACGCTGGGCTACGAGGTGCGTCCGGCCGGCGCCGAGCTGACGTCGAAGCCGTCGGTGATCGCCGAGACCCAGTTGGCCACCGTGCATATCGAAGAGCAACGGCTGCAACGGCTTTCGACGGCGCAACAGGACTACCTTCGGCGCTGGATGCGATGACTGCCGCCGAGCGGGGGTTGTGGATGCCGAATAAGGCTGCGCGAGAGAATTTGGGAGCGTTCGCCGAGCGGGCGCGCCGGCTCGATGACGCCGCGGTAGTCCGCCTCCGACAGCGGTCGGCCGACGTGGTGGTCGCTTGGTGTGCAACGGGATTCGATGTGCTGGCGAGCCGGGTGGTGGCGGGGTCTGTGCGACCGGATGACATCTGTGCGGGCGCGGATTCGTTGTTGAGCGGCCTGTCCGCTGTCGATCCGTCCGGCTACGTCGACCCCGGCTTCCCGATGGACTCCGCCTGGCGTGGGGCGTTGCCGCCGGAAGCCCGTTTCGTCCACGTCGACGACGTGCCGGCCAGTGTGGTGCTCGACCTTGCCGACCGCGGTGCGGAAGTGTCCAAAGAGCAAGGCGCACAGGGGCCCCCGATGTCGCTGCTCGATCAGCAGGTGATTGAAGTCAGCGGCGCCGGAGTGACGGTCGGCGTTCCCATGCGATGCGTATTCGCGTTGACGGCAATGAGTTTCGTCGAGTCGGCCGACGACGTGGTGCGTGTGCGAACGGTGGGGGCGTGGTTGCGTGTCGATGCCCGGTACGGCTCGGTGTACCACCGCCGCGACCTCCTGCGGTTGATCTAGCGCAAGCGGAGTTAGGGAACCAGCCACACGGCGGTGTCCGGCGGCAGCAGCCCGTCGGCAATGTGCCCGCTGGCCAAGAGCATCTCGCCCGACGGCAATTCGATCGCGCGGCGACCAGCGTTCAACGCGCACACCAAGCGGCCGACCCGGAAGATCAGCGCGCCAGAAGGGGCGGGCAGCCATGTCAGCCTCGTGCCGTCGAATCCTCGCCGCAGCTCGAGTGCCCGCCGAAAGAACGTCAACGTCGAATCCTGCTCCGCCAGTTGGCGTTCCACCGTCAGCGACGCCCACTCCGACGGCATCGGCAGCCACGTCGACGCATTGGTCGAGAACCCGAACGGCGGCTGGTCGCCGCTCCACGGGATCGGCACCCGGGCCGCGTCGCGTCCGCGCTCCTTGCCGCCCGACCGAAACCACACCGGGTCCTGCAGTACCTCGTCCGGCAGCTCCACGTTCGGCAGCCCCAACTCCTCGCCGTTGTAGACGAACACCGGGCCCGGCAGCGCGAGCATCACCAACGCCATCGCGCGTGCCCGCGAAAGCCCCAGCGCCCCACCGCCGTAACGGGTGACCTCGCGGTCGACATCGTGGTTGGACAGCGTCCACGTCGGCGTCGCATCCTGCAAAGCAGCCGCTGCAAGCGAATTGGAAATCGCGTCGCGGATCGAGGCCGCGGAGAACTCCGCCCGCACCAGCCGGAAGTTGAAGCCGAGATGCAGTTCGTCGGGCCGCAGGTACTTGGCGAACTGTTCGTTGTCGAACACCCACACCTCGCCGATCGACACCGCGTGCGGGTAGTCGTCGAGCACTGTGCGGATGTCGCGATGAATCGCGTGCACGCCGTCGTGGTCGAACCGCGGGTCGTCGTTGCTGAGCAGCATCCGCCGCTCCGGGTCTTTCATGTCGGGCAACCCGGGCGGCTTGGCCATCCCGTGCGCGACGTCCAGCCGGAAGCCGTCGACGCCGCGGTCGAGCCAGAACCGCAGCGTCTTTTCGAAATCGTCGAACACCTCGCGGTTATCCCAGTTCAAGTCCGGTTGCTCGGCGTCGAACAGATGCAGGTACCACTGCCCGGCGCGTCCGTCGGGCTCGACCACCCGCGTCCACGCCGGGCCGCCGAACACCGACACCCAGTTGTTGGGCGGGGAAGAGCCGTCGACGCCCAACCCGTCGCGGAAGATGTAACGCGAGCGTTGTGGGCTCCCCGGGCCCGCGGCCAACGCGGCAACGAACCACGGGTGTTGCGAACTGGTGTGGTTCGGGACGAGATCCATCGTCACCTTGACCCCGCGCTGATGCGCCGCCGCGATCAACCGGTCCATCGCCTCGATGCCTCCGAAGAGCGCGTCGACGTCGCGAGGGTCGGCCACGTCGTACCCGTGATCGGCCATCGGGGACACCGTGACGGGATTGAGCCAAATAGCGTCGGCACCAAGCAGTTTCAAGTAGTCAAGGTGGCTTACGACGCCGTCGAGGTCGCCGACGCCGTCGCCGTCACTGTCGGCGAACGAGCGCGGGTACACCTGATAGAACACCGCGCGCGACCACCACGGCCTCGCACTCATCAGAACGGCGAGTTCACCATCGAGTGCGCCGCCATCTCGAGATAGTCGAGCAACTCCCGGCGGTGCTCGTCGTCCAGCGTGGCCGAGTCGATCGTCGCGATCGCCGTGTGCATGCACCGCAGCCACGCGTCCCGCTCGAACGGGCCGATGCGAAACGGCGCGTGACGCATCCGCAGTCGCGGGTGCCCGCGTTGGTCGGAATACGTCCGCGGGCCGCCCCAGTATTGCTCGAGGAACATCCGCAACCGCTGCTCGGCACCGGCCAGATCGTCCTCGGGATACAGCGGTCGCAGGATCTCGTCGTCACGCACCAACGCGTAGAACCGCGACACGATCGCATGGAATGTTTCCGCGCCGCCGACGGCGTCGTAGAACGATTGCTGAGACGAAAGTTCCATCGCCTCCATTGTGGGGCATGGCCGCCGTCACCCGGTGTTCACCGACTGACCTGCGAACACGCTCAGAATTTTCGTGCACTATGGGCCTATTCATGGTGGACTGTTCCGCGGAGGACACATGTCGCAGCGCAAGAAAGGCCGTCGCAACGGCCCGGTAGGAGAGCGCGCGCTGCACAGCGTCCACACCCATCCCGTCCACGAGTCGACCTCGATCTGGGGTCGACGCCGCGTTTTGCTGCTGAATTCCACCTACGAGCCGCTGACCGCGCTGCCAATGCGGCGCGCGATCGTCATGCTGATCTGCGGCAAGGCCGACGTCGTGCACGATGACCCCACCGGCCCGATCATCCACTCCGCGACCCGCACGATCGCCGTGCCGTCGGTCATCCGGCTGCGGTCTTACGTCCATGTGCCGTACCGCGCGCGGATCCCGATGACACGCGCCGCGCTGATGCACCGCGACCGGTTTCGCTGCGCGTACTGCGGCGCGAAGGCCGACACCGTCGACCATGTGGTCCCACGCAGCCGCGGCGGCAGCCACAGCTGGGAGAACTGCGTCGCGAGCTGCTCGCCGTGCAATCACCGCAAGGCCGACAGGCTGCTGTCCGAACTGGGGTGGACGCTGCGCGCGGTGCCGTCGACGCCGAAGGGCCAGCATTGGCGCCTGCTGTCGACGGTGAAAGAACTCGACCCGGCATGGGCGCGATATTTGGGTGAGGGCGCGGCGTAACTGGTCGCTGAGTTACGGTTTGCGCTGTGAGCGTTCTCGAAATCCACGCCCTGTTCGTGGGAATCCCGCTGTTGCTGGTGCTGATTTTGGTCGGGCTCATCTGGTCGGGCAAGAACCCGCACGAGCCGACGTACAAAATGTCCGAGCCGTGGAAGCATGAGCCGATTCTGTGGGCGGCCGTCGACGAGAACGTCGGCGACCCGCACGGGCATGGTTCCGACGAGCTGACCGTAGGAGGTGGCGCAAGTGGCAAGTGGTGAGCTTGCGACCCTGCGGGAACCCGACCTGCCGCGCGGATTCGTCATCACCTCCAGTGGGCGGATCTCCGGCGTCACCGAGCCGGGCGAGCTGTCCGTGCACTACCCGTTCCCCAACAGCGACCTGGTGACGCTTGACGACGCGCTGACGTACGGGACGCGGTTGTCCAAGGCCCGGATGGCGGTCTACCTCGGCGACCTGGGCGAGGACCCGGCGACCCGCGCGCGGGAGATCCTGGCGCAGGTGCCAACACCCAACGACGCTGTGCTGCTGGCGGTCTCGCCGAACCAGCGCGCGATCGAGGTCGTGTACGGCGCCGGGGTCAGGGGCCGAGGCGCCGAGTCCGCAGCGCCGCTGGCGGTGGCCGCGGCGGCATCGTCGTTCAAGGCCGGCAACCTGATGGACGGGCTCATCAGCGCGATCCGCGTGCTCAGCTCGGGCATCAACCCGCCCTGAGTTGCACGCTCGTCAGCCGCGAGCGTGCCGAAACTGCACGCCAATTACGGCATGTCGATGTACAGACACGCACGCTCGGCCCAACTAGGTGAGGTCGAAGCGGCGGGCGCGCAGGGCTCTTTCGACCCCAGCCTTGCCTTCGACCACCAGCCGGCGCAGCGCCGGCGGCACCTCGCCTTCGAGGAACCGATCGGCTTCGGCGATCGCCTGTTCGCTGACGTCCCACGACGGGTACAACCCGACGACGACGGTCTGCGCGACCTCACTCGACCGGCGCTCCCAGACGCCGCCGATGTCGTCGAAGTAGCGCGACGTGAACCGCTGCAGCAACTCGGCCTGCCCGGGGGCGACGAGCCCGCCGATGATCGACCGGCCCACGATGTTCGGCAGCGTGTCGTCTTCGATCACCTGTGTCCACGCCGCGTCCTTCACCTCGGGCTGCGGCCGCGCCGCCGACGCCGCTGCGGCATGCCTCTTGCCCGCGGCCGTCGGGTCCCGCTGAGCCTCGGCGTCGATGAACGGCGTCGGTGACCCGTCGGCGTCGATCACGCCCGAGCGGGCCAACGCCGTGACGATCCGCCAGCGCAGATCCGTGTCAACGACCAGACCCGACAACCCCGGCTGGCGGTGGTCGTCATCCAAAAGCGCGGAGAGCACCTCGATATGCCGTGTCTGCAGCATCGACGAGCACAGCGCGTTGACGAACGCCAGCTCGTGGTCGGAGCCCGGCTCGGCGTCGCGAGCCAGCGCCAGCAGCCGGTCCGCGAACATCGGCCAACCCTCGGAGCAGGCCCACGCCGGGTCGGCATAGGACCCCAGGGCGGTCTGGGCTTGCAGCAGAAGCCGTTGCGCCACACCGACTTCCGTCTCGGCGTGCACACCGGCGCACACCAGCGACACGAATTCGCGCGCCTTCAGCTCGGCCTCGCGCGTCATCTCCCACGCCGCCGACCACACCAGTGTTCGAGGCAGCGGCTCGTCGATGTCGGCGATCCGCGACAGCGCCGTCGCCAACGACGAATCGTCGAGGCGCAGCGAGCAGTACGTTAGGTCGTCGTCGTTGACAAGAACCAGCTCGCCGCGCGGAATGCCAACCAGCGCAGGCACTTCCGTGACGGATCCCTCCACGTCGAGTTCCTCGCGATGCACCCGGACAAGCTTGCCCATGCCGTCGTCGTCGTACACCCCCACCGCCAGACGATGTACCCGCGTCTCGCCCGCGCCCGGCTCCGCGCCGCTTTGGGCGATCGCGAACCGGGTGAACCGGCCGTCGCCGTCGACGTCGAAGTCCGCGCGCAGCGTGTTGAGCCCGGTGGTCTTCAGCCACTGGTTGCCCCAGTCGGAAAGGTCGCGCCCGGAGGCCTTCTCTAGCGCCGTGAGCAAGTCGTCGAACGTCGCGTTGTCGAATGCGTAGGCGTGGAAGTAGTCACGCAGCCCCGCCAGGAAGCTGTCCAGGCCGACGTAGGCGACCAGCTGCTTGAGAACGCTCGCCCCCTTCGCATAGGTGATGCCGTCAAAATTCACCTCGACGGCGGCCAGGTCGGGGATGTCGGCGGCCACCGGGTGCGTCGACGGCAACTGGTCTTGGCGGTACGCCCACGACTTCTCGGCGTTCGCGAACGTCGTCCACGCTTCGGTGTATTCGGTTGCGCGGCTTTGGCATAACACCGACGCGAACGTCGCGAACGACTCGTTGAGCCACAGGTCGTCCCACCATTGCATCGTCACCAGGTCGCCGAACCACATGTGCGCCATCTCGTGCAGCACGGTCTCGGCGCGGCGCTCGTAGGACGCCCGGGTCACCTTGCTCCGGAAGACGTAATCCTCCAAGAACGTGACCGCGCCGGCGTTTTCCATCGCTCCGGCGTTGAACTCCGGCACGAACAACTGGTCGTACTTGCCGAATGCGTAAGGCACGCCGAAGTTCTCGTGATAAAACCCGAAGCCCTGCTTTGTCTGCGTGAAAAGCCGTTCGGCGTCCATGAACTCGGCCAGCGACGTGCGGCAGAAGATGCCGAGCGGGATGTCGCCGTGCTCGTCGGCGTAGACGTCGTCCCAGCGGGCATACGGTCCTGCGATCAGCGCCACCAGATACGTGCTCATCCGCGGCGTAGTGGCGAACGTATGCACACCGTCGTCCACACTGACGGGCGCGCCGTTCGACACCACGACCCAGTGCGACGGCGCGGTGACGACAACGTCGAACGTGGCCTTCAAATCCGGCTGGTCGAAACACGCGAACATCCGCTTGGCGTCGGCGGTTTCGAATTGCGAGTACAGATACACCTCGTCGTCGACGGGGTCGACGAACCGGTGCAGGCCTTCGCCGGTGTGGCTGTAGCGGCAGTCGGCGTCGACGACGACGACGTTGTGCTTGTCCAGCCCGGTCAGCGCGATGCCGGTGGACTCGTCGTAAGCCGAGACGTCGATCGCAAGCCCGTTGAGCGTCGCGCTGCGGACCGTGTCGGCCGCAAGGTCGATCACGGTGTCGGCGCCGGGCAGCGCGTCGAACGTCACGGTGGTCACAGAGCGGAACGTGCGCTGGCCGGGCGCGCCGTCGGCGTCGGTCAGGTCGAGCTCGATGCGGTAGTTGTCGACGGTCACCAGCGCCGCGCGTTCGGCGGCCTGGTCGCGGGTCAAGTTGGGAAGTGCCACGCGGTCCAACATAACCAGGGAACAGGCGGCGCGACTCCGCGGTTGCTGCAGTGGAAGACTGGTCACACCCGTTCGAGAGGACCCTGCAATGCCCGAAAAGTCGGTGGCTGATTTCTGGTTCGACCCGCTGTGCCCGTGGTGCTGGATCACGTCCCGGTGGATTCTCGAGGTCGAGAAGGTCCGCGACATCGAAGCGAACTTCCACGTCATGAGCCTCGCCGTGCTCAACGAGAGCAAGGACATCCCTGACGAATACCGGGAACGGCTGAAGGAGGCCTTCAAGCCGGTGCGGGTGCTGATCGCCGCGGAGCAGGCCAAGGGATCCGAGGTGCTGGCGCCGCTGTACACCGCGATGGGCACCCGGATCCACAATCAGGGCAACAAGGAACTCGACCAGGTGATCGCCGAGTCGTTGGAAGAAGTCGGGCTGCCTGCCGAGCTCGCCGAGGCGGCCGACACCGACAAGTACGACGAGGCGCTGCGCAAGAGCCACCACGCCGGTATGGACGCCGTCGGCGACGACGTCGGCACCCCGACGATCCACGTCAACGGGGTTGCCTTCTTCGGGCCGGTGCTCTCCCGCATCCCACGCGGCGAGGAGGCGGGCAAGCTGTGGGACGCGTCGGTGACGTTCGCGTCGTATCCGCATTTCTGGGAGCTCAAGCGCACGCGCACCGAGCCGCCCGAATTCGACTAATGCGAGTGCACCGACAACAGCTGTGACTGCCCGATCGTCGGGATCTCCCGGCTGAGCCACCGCTCGGTCTGTGTGCGGGCGCGGGCGATGAGCTCGGCGCCGTGACTGAAGTCCGTGGGGCTGATCGTCAACGGGCACAGCGGCGGAACGACTTTGAGGTCCACGCGGTCCTCGTACCGCTCGATGTCGAACGCGATGCGCTGACTGATCGCCAGCACGATCGCGTGCATGGCCACACCCAAAGCGCTTTGCGGTACCTCCTCGATGCCGCATGCGCCGCCGGACGGAAGTACCCACACCGTCGTCGCACCGAGAGCGACGGCGTGCCCGATCGGCGTGTTCTCGACCACGCCGCCGTCCATCAACAGCTGACCGTCGATCACCACCGGCGGGAACACCCCCGGGATTGCCGCGCTGGCCAAGATGGCCTCGATCGCATTGCCACGCGAGATCCGGACGTCGACACCGGTCAACACGTCGGTGGCCACGACGTGCAGCGGGATCGGGGCGTCCTCAAGACGCTCGAACCGCAGGTACTTGCGCAGCAGCCGGCGCAACCCGCGGTCGGGCACCAGATGGTTGCCCCACCCGGCGAATCCGAACAGGCCGGTGACCGGATTGAAGGGAAACACGTCGTTGCGGTTGAGTCCGCGCCAGATGTCGGCGAGCTCCTCGAGGTCGCTGCCGGTGTCCCCGCTTGCCAGCCACCCGCCGTTGACCGCGCCAGCCGACGTGCCGACGATCAGGTCGGGCCGAATTCCGTTGGCGGTCAACGCTTGTAGCATGCCGACCTGGATCGAGCCCAGGCTCGCGCCGCCGGACAATACGAACGCGACGCTCACGGCAACCGCAACAACTCGGTGCGCGTGCGGGGCATGCCGCTTCGGCCAGCGACCGTCGTACTCATGTCACTTGATTTCCCCGGATGCCTTGCACGTAGTCGCCACTTGTTAGCCGTGCGCGATCGGGGGAACCCCTCTGGGGTTGAGAGGAGAGCAGATGTCGGACAACGTCGCATCCAAGCTGATCCGGTCGCACCTTGTGGACGGCGACATGGCTCCCGGCGAGGAGATTGGACTGCGGATCGACCAGACGCTGACGCAGGACGCCACCGGCACACTCGTGATGCAGGAATTGGAAGCGCTTGGGCTGGACCGCGTCCAGACCGAACTCAGCGCGCAGTACGTCGACCACAATCTGCTGCAGACCGACGAGAAGAACGCGCAGGACCACGAATTCCTGCTGTCGGCATGCCGGCGCTACGGGCTGTGGTTCTCCAAGCCCGGCAACGGGGTGTCGCACCCGACGCACATGCAGCGGTTCGGCAAGCCCGGTGCGACGATGGTCGGCTCCGACTCCCACACGCCGGCTGCCGGGTCGCTGGGCATGCTCGCGATCGGCGTCGGGGGCCTGGAAGTGGCGCTTGCGATCGCCGGTAAGCCGCTCTACATCCGGATGCCTGAGATATGGGGCGTCGAGCTGACCGGCGAGTTGCCGCCCTGGTGTTCGGCCAAGGACGTGATCCTGGAAATGCTGCGTCGCCACGGCGTGAAAGGTGGCCTGCACCGGATCATCGAGTACTACGGGCCCGGCCTGGCGACGCTGACCGCAATGGACCGGCATGTGATCGCGAACATGGGCGCCGAGCTGGGTGCGACGACGACGGTGTTCCCTGCGGACGACGCGGTGCGCGATTTTCTGCGGGCAGAGGAGCGTGAGGACGATTTCACCGAGCTGCTGGCCGACGAGGGTGCCGCTTACGACGTCGACGAGCAGATCGACCTGTCGGAAATCGAGCCGCTGATTGCGAAGCCGTCGTCGCCGGGCAACGTGGTGCCGGTCCGCGAGGTCGCCGGTGAGCCGGTTGCGCAGGTCGTCGTCGGCTCGTCGGCCAATCCCGGGCTGCGGGACTTTGCGATCGTCGCGGCGATGGTCGCCGCGCGCCAAACCGACCCTGCCGTCAGCTTCGACGTGAATCCGACGTCGCGGGAAATCCTTGAAGACCTGACGAAGATGGGTGCGACGTTCGAGTTGATCCGCGCCGGTGCGCGGATCCATCAGTCGGGCTGCATGGGGTGTATCGGCATGGGGCAGGCGCCCGCGGTTGGCCGAAACTCGTTGCGCACCATGCCTCGTAACTTCCCGGGCCGCTCCGGAACTCGCGAGGACGCGGTGTGGTTGTGCTCACCGGAGACGGCTGCGGCGGCCGCGCTGACCGGGAAGATCACCGACCCGCGCGATCTCGCGGAGGAGCTCGGGCTGGACTATCCGACGCTGGATTTGCCCGAGCACGCATCCGTGAACACCGCGATGCTGGTGCCGCCGCTGCCCGAGGACGAAGCGCAGAAGGTGGAATTGGTCAAGGGGCCCAACATCTCCGACCTGCCCGACTTCGACCCGTTGCCCGACGAGATCGAGGCGCCGGTGCTGCTGAAGGTCGGCGACAACATCTCCACCGACGAGATTTCTCCGGCGGGCCGGGCGTTGCCGTTGCGGTCGAACATCCCGAAGCTGGCCGAATTCACTTACACTCAGATCGACGAGGACTATCCGTCGCGGGCTTCTGAAACAGCCTCCGACACAGGGCATTTCGTCGTGGGCGGGGAGAACTACGGGCAGGGTTCGTCCCGCGAGCATGCGGCGATCACGCCGCGGTATCTGGGCCTGCGGGTGGTCGTCGCGAAGTCGTTCGCCCGGATCCATTGGCAGAACCTCGCGAACTTCGGCATCCTCGCGCTCGAGTTCGCCGACGCCGACGACTACGACCGGATCGAGCAGGACGACGTGTTGCGCCTAGACGGCCTGCGCGACGCGCTGTCGTCGTCGTCCGAGCTGACTCTGCACAACAAGACGCAGGACGTCGATATCAAGCTGTGCCACCGACTGTCGCCGCGGCAGGTCAAAGCCGTGCTTGCCGGAGGAGTGATCCCGCTGCTGGCCGAATAAAGTTGCCGTCAACTCGTTGGCGGGTGCGGCGTTCCCAGGTAGGGAAACTCTGTGAGGGTGTCTGCGTGAGGCGCCAAGCCCGTGGGCGGAATGTCGCCCTTCGACAGGAACGCGAGACGGTAGTTGATGACGTCGTCGGTGAACACCCGGCCATTGGGATATTTCGCGGGCTCGAATGGGTTGAAGCCCAACATGTCTGGGAGCGTGCCCTCGGTGTCGATCGCCGCTATGGCCTCTTCGCGTGTGTACCCGCCGGTATGGCCCATCAGATGGACGAACTGGTCCAGCCAGCGGTCCCGATCGTTGACCGGCTCACTGGCGTTGTACTCCTCCTTGGTGTCATCGGTGTTGAAGAAGCTGCTCACTGACGGGTGACCGGCGCGGTCGACATGGATTAGTTTCCCGCCGCGACGGACGCTGCACCGGCCCCAGATCCGGATGCCGGGATTGCAGCCGAGTCGTTCGGTGGGCAGTTCGAGCACTGTCGAGAAGACGTTCGCCTCAGCGTTGGAATCGACGCCCGTCCACGGTGACTTCCCGCCGCGGTGTGGCTCGGTGAAGTTGCGCTTGCCCGAGGTGTCGAACAAGTTCTTGATGCCGTCGAAGTCGAAGAAGAACGCGTCGCTGCGGGCGCCCGCGAAGAACGTGATGTCCCCGGAGGTCGCAATGGTGGGTTCGGGTCCGAACGAAACCTCGACTTCTGAGAAGATCTTCGCGCCGACCGCTTCGGCGGAACGGGCCTGCTCACCGGTTGCCATAAACACGTCGACCGTCTGTCTGCCATCGCTCGGCTCGGAGAACACATAGCTGAAAGTGATGTCGTTCAACAGATCTCCGTCATTGTCGACCGCCAGGCGATAGATCGCCTCCGGGTGCAGCGCGTCGGCTTTCGGGTTGGCGTTGAGGATCAGCACCGTGCGGTCATGGTCGGCCGGCGATTGAAACGCGTACAGGTCACACAGGTCGAGTCGCTGATCTCCGAGTGGCGGTCCGAGGCTCAGCCCTGTGAAGTGGTTGGACACATCGGCCTCCTTCGCGGACGGTGTCCAAAACGGTACATCGGATCGAGCCTGGTGCGCTCTGACACAATGGCCGCCATGCGCGTCTACCTCGGCTCTGACCACGCCGGATTCGAACTCAAGCAGCAGATCATCGAGCACCTCAAGGCGGGCGGGCATGAGCCGGTCGACTGCGGTGCGTACAGCTACGACGCCGAGGACGACTATCCGGCGTTCTGTATCGCGGCCGCGCTGCACACCGTCGGCGACCCGGGCAGCCTGGGCATCGTCATCGGTGGCTCCGGCAACGGCGAGCAGATCGCTGCGAACAAGGTGCCCGGCGTCAGATGCGCGCTGGGGTGGAACACCGAGACCGCTTCGCTGGCCCGCCAGCACAACAACGCGCAATTGATTGGCATCGGCGCGCGCATGAACACCGTCGACGAAGCGCTGGCTATCGTCGACGCGTTCCTATCAACGCCGTGGTCGAAAGCCGAACGGCACCAACGCCGTATCGACATTCTGTCCGAATACGAGCGCACCCACGAGGCTCCGCCAGTACCGGGCGCACCGGCTTAGGCGTGCCCGAAGGTCACACGCTGCACCGGCTCGCCCGGCTGCATCAGCGCAAGTTCGGCGGCCACCCGGTCGCGGTGTCGAGCCCGCAGGGACGGTTCGCTGACGGCGCGGCTGTGGTCAACGGTCGGGTGCTGCGCCGGTCGGACGCTTACGGCAAGCATCTGTTCCACCACTACGCCGGTGGTCCGATAGTCCATGTGCACCTTGGCCTGTACGGCTCGTTCACCGACTCCGCGGTTCCGATGGCGCTGCCGGTCGGCGAGGTGCGCATGCGGATGGTCGGTGCGGACTTCGGCACCGATCTGCGCGGGCCGACGGCGTGTGAGGTGCTCGACGAGGCGGCGGTCGATGCGGTGATTGCGCGGCTGGGGCCCGATCCGTTGGAACGCTCGGCCGACCCGACTCGCGCGTGGAAGCGGATTAGCAAGTCGCAGAGGCCAATTGGGGCGCTGTTGATGGATCAGGCAGTGATCGCCGGCGTGGGCAATGTCTATCGCAACGAGCTGCTGTTCCGGCACGGCATCGACCCGTACCGGCCGGGTCGGAACATGGACGTCGCCGAATTCGATTCGCTGTGGACCGATCTCGTCGAGCTGATGCGAATTGGCTACCGCCGCGGGAAGATTCACGTCGTCCGGCCTGAGCATGATCACGGCGCGCCGTCGTACCGGCCCGGCAGGCCGCGCACCTACGTCTACCGCCGCGCCGGCGACCCGTGCCGAGTGTGCGGCACGCCCGTGCTCACCGCCGTGCTCGAAGGCCGCAACGTCTTCTGGTGCCCGGCGTGCCAGACATAGAGCGTTAGCGTCGCTGCGGCGCGTTCGTCGAATTCTGCACCAGGGTCGTGATTTCGTGCTTGGCACAGCCCTCATGCAGAACTCGTTGAAATAGCGGATGCGCGCCGGCCGGCCAAGTGGGTACCTTGGTGGCCTCTGAGCGACAACTCTCTGATCTGCGCAGGAAGCTCTCAGTTGTCGCTGATTAACCGAGTCGGAATGCGGGCCTGAACTGCGCAAACGCAATTGTCGCTCAGAGGCGGCCAACTCGCATGGTCCGCCCGGCCGCTCGGGCTTAGAAGTCCCCGCCCCCGAAATCTCCGAAGTCGCTGCCGCCGAAATCGCCCCAGCCGCCATCGCCGCCGCTGTTGTCCCAGTTGCCCCCGTCGAAGTTCCCGGCGTCCTGGCCCTGCGCATTATCGAAGCCGGCGTCATACCCGCTGTCGTATCCCTGGCCGTAGCCATTTTCGAACTGCGCCCCCGAGTAGCCGACTCCGTGCATGCCGGAGAACAGAGAGTCGAACAGCAGTGCCGAGCCGACACCCCATGCGCCGGCGACCAATGCCGTCTTCCACCACGGTTCGGAGTACCAACCGGCCGGCACCGGACGGCCCGCAACTCTGCCGCCGGGGTAGTAGTTCGGCGTGCGCGGAGATGGCGTCGGCGAGGCTTCGATCTGACGCCCTTCGACCTCAACACGGCGGTCCTCGGTGACTGCGCCGGCGGACTGCTGCCCGGTCAGCGTCTCGAGCTCGGGCCCGGGGTCCATGCCCATCGCCTGGCGCGCGGCGCGCACATAGTAAAGGCCTTCGACCGCGCTCTGCTTCGCCAACTGCGCTTGCCGCGCAGATGTCGCCTGCTCGATTTGCGACGACGCCGCGGTGTAGCGCTCGGACGCATCGGCCAGCGCTTGCTTGGAGGCGTCGTCGGTGCCGCTGAGGTTGAGCACTTGGCCGCCGAGCCGCTCGATGACGCGGCGGGCGTCGGCCTTCGCATCGGCCAGTGAGGCCGCCGTGCGATTGCGCGAGGCCCGCGACGAGCTGACCACTGCCAGCGCGATACCCGCGACGATCAACACGAGGATCACCACGAGCGCCGCGTTCATGCGACCCACAGTACCGACGCGGCACGGTCGTCAGGCTGGCCCGAAAACGAGTCGGAGCGGGCGACGGGAATCGAACCCGCATAACTAGCTTGGAAGGCTAGGGCTCTGCCATTGAGCTACGCCCGCAGTACAGGACGAACGCACTGTACGGTGCTTTCGCGCGGCAAGCCAAGGGGGCCGTAGGATCGCCTGGTTACGTGCGGGGTGTAGCGCAGCTTGGTAGCGCATCCGCTTTGGGAGCGGAAGGCCGCAGGTTCAAATCCTGTCACCCCGACCGAACACGACCAGAAGACGACAGGAGTCCCAAACGTGAAGAGCACCGTCGAGCAGCTGAGCCCGACTCGGGTCCGCATCAACGTGGAGGTGCCCTTCACCGAACTGCAGCCCGACTTCGATCGCGCCTACAAGGAACTCGCGCGTCAGGTCCGGCTGCCGGGATTCCGACCCGGAAAGGCGCCCGCCAAACTCCTCGAAGCGCGCATCGGCCGCGGCGCGGTGTTGGAGCAGGTCGTCAACGACGCGTTGCCCACGCGCTACAGCCAAGCCGTCACCACCTCCGAGGTGCAGCCCCTCGGCCAGCCCGAGATCGAGATCACCAAGATCGAGGATGGCGAAGAGCTGGTGTTCACCGCGGAAGTCGACGTGCGGCCGAAGATCGAACTGCCCGACCTGAGCGCGCTGACGATCACCGTCGACCCGATCGAGGTCTCCGACGAGGACGTCGACAAGGAGTTGGAGGCGTTGCGGGCGCGATTCGGCACGCTTGCCGGTGTCGAGCGGCCGGCGCAGACCGGCGACTTCGTGTCGATCGACCTGTCCGCGTCCGTCGACGGCGATGACGTTCCGGAGGCGGCGACCGAAGGGCTGTCCCACGAGGTCGGCTCGGGTCAGCTGGTCGACGGCCTCGACGAGGCGATCGTCGGCTTGTCGGCCGGGGAGAGCCGCGTCTTCACCACCACGCTGGCTGCCGGTGAGCACGCCGGCAAAGAAGCGCAAGTCACCGTCACGGTGAAGTCTGTCAAGGAACGCGAACTGCCGGAATTGGACGACGAATTCGCCCAACTGGCAAGCGAATTCGACACGATCGACGAACTCAAGGCGAACCTCAGCGACCAGGTGCGGCGGGTGAAGCGGATCCAGCAGGCCGAGAAGATCCGCGACGCGGCGCTCGAAGCGCTGCTGGAACAAGTCGACGTTCCGCTGCCGGAGGCGGTCGTGCAGGCGCAGGTGGACGACACTCTGCACAACGCGCTGCACGGCCTGGACCACGACGAGGACCGGTTCGCCGAGGCGCTGAAAGAACAGGGCAGCAGCCGCGAAGAGTTCGACAAGGATGCCCGCGAGAACGCAGAGAAGGCGGTCAAGACGCAACTGCTCGTCGATGCGATCGCCGACAAGCTCGAAGTGCAAGTGGGCCAGGACGACCTGACCGAGCGGCTCGTGCTGCAATCGCGCCAGTACGGCGTCGAGCCTCAGCAGCTGCTGCAGTTCCTCCAGGAGAACAACCAGCTACCGGCGATGTTCGCCGACGTGCGTCGTGGCAAGGCACTGGCGGTGGTCGTGCACGGCGCCACCGTCAAAGACACCACCGGAGAGACCGTCGACACCGAGGAGTTCTTCGGCCCGCGCCAAGAAGAGCAGCCGGCCACCGAAGCTGAAGAACCCGCCAACGACGACGACGAATAACGCTGTGAGCGAACCCGCGCGTCGTCGGGACTGCGCCTGGCGCTGAGTTGGTTAGTGTCAAGGACAAGCGACAGCAAGAAAGCAGGTAACCAGCCGTGACCGATATGCGTTCGAGCGCGCCAGGGCTCAACCTCGTCGACTCTGTCTACGAGCGCTTGCTGACTGAGCGCATCATCTTCCTTGGCTCTCAGGTCGACGACGACATCGCCAACCGGCTGTGCGCGCAGATCCTGCTGCTGGCCGCCGAGGACCCGACCAAGGACATCAACCTCTACATCAACTCGCCGGGCGGCTCGATCAGCGCCGGCATGGCGATCTACGACACGATGGTGCTCGCCCCCTGCGACGTGGCCACTTACGCGATGGGCATGGCCGCCTCGATGGGCCAGTTCTTGCTGGCAGCGGGCACCAAGGGCAAGCGCTACGCGCTGCCGCACGCCCGCATCCTCATGCACCAGCCGCTCGGCGGCGTCACCGGCAGCGCCGCGGACATCGCGATCCAGGCCGAGCAGTTCGCGGTGATCAAGAAGGAGATGTTCCGGCTGAACGCGGAGTTCACCGGTCAGCCGATCGAACGCATCTACGCCGACTCCGACCGCGACCGCTGGTTCACTGCCCAGGAAGCGCTGGAGTACGGCTTCGTCGACCGCATCATCACCCGCGCCGACGTCAACGGATCAGGACCAGGAGCAGGACTAGACCAATGAACCCCAACCTCGCACCGCAATCTCGCTACGTCCTGCCGCAGTTCAGCGAGCGCACGCATCTCGGCGAACGAATCGTCGACCCGTACGCCAAGCTGTTCGACGAGCGCATCATCTTTCTCGGCGCCCAGGTCGACGACGTGTCCGCGAACGACGTAATGGCCCAGCTGCTGGTGCTCGAGTCGCAGGACCCCGACCGCGATATCACCATGTACATCAACTCGCCCGGCGGCTCGTTCACGTCGCTGATGGCGATCTACGACACCATGCAGTACGTGCGCGCCGACATCCAGACGGTGTGCCTGGGCCAGGCGGCGTCGGCGGCGGCGGTGCTGCTGGCCGCGGGCACCGCGGGCAAGCGGATGGCGCTGCCGAACGCGCGGGTGCTGATCCACCAGCCGGCGCTGGCAGGAGTGATCCAGGGCCAGTTCTCCGACCTGGAGATCCAGGCCGCCGAGATCGAGCGGATGCGCAAGCTGATGGAAACCACGCTGGCCCGCCACACCGGCAAGGACCCCGAGGTGATCCGCAAGGACACCGACCGCGACAAGATCCTGACGGCCGAAGACGCCAAGGACTACGGAATCATCGACACCGTGCTGGAGTATCGCAAGCTCTCCGCGCAGACGGCCTGAGCGTTCGAACGGCTTCGTCGCGCGCAGGTGTCAGGGGCGACACGCCCAGGACACGGTCGAGCGTTCCACCGGGCCGATACCGCGCTCAGGCGATATGTTCACTGCAACGCAGGAATGGCCTGCGCCGAAATACCACCGACGCGATTCGCCTCGATGGGTCGCACCCCGGCCGATCGAGCGGGTAGCGTCGGAGCAGACGTGGCAGACCAGTAGGCAACCGACGGCGACAAGGAAGTAGGACCTCACCACCATGGCGCGCATCGGAGACGGCGGTGACCTCCTTAAGTGCTCGTTCTGCGGTAAGAGCCAGAAGCAGGTCAAGAAGCTCATTGCGGGCCCCGGCGTGTACATCTGCGACGAGTGCATCGACCTGTGCAACGAGATCATCGAAGAAGAACTGGCCGACGCCGACGACGTCAAACTCGACGAGCTGCCCAAGCCGGTTGAGATCCGCGACTTCCTCGAGGGCTACGTCATCGGGCAGGACACCGCCAAACGCACGCTGGCCGTCGCCGTCTACAACCACTACAAGCGCATCCAGGCGGGGGAGAAGACCCGCGACTCGCGCTCCGAGCCGATCGAGCTGGCCAAGTCCAACATTTTGATGCTCGGTCCCACCGGGTGCGGCAAGACGTATCTGGCGCAAACCCTGGCGAAGATGCTCAACGTTCCGTTCGCGATCGCCGATGCGACCGCGTTGACGGAGGCGGGTTACGTCGGCGAGGACGTCGAAAACATTCTGCTGAAGCTGATTCAGGCCGCCGACTACGACGTCAAGCGCGCCGAGACGGGCATCATCTACATCGACGAGGTCGACAAGATCGCCCGCAAGAGCGAGAACCCGTCCATCACGCGTGACGTCTCGGGCGAGGGTGTGCAGCAGGCGCTGCTGAAAATCCTGGAGGGCACGCAGGCGTCGGTGCCCCCGCAGGGCGGCCGCAAGCACCCGCACCAGGAGTTCATCCAGATCGACACCACCAACGTGTTGTTCATCGTGGCGGGCGCGTTCGCGGGGCTGGAGAAGATCGTGCAGGACCGGGTGGGTAAACGCGGGCTGGGCTTTGGCGCCGAGGTGCACTCGAAGGCTGAGATCGACACCCAGGACCACTTCGCGGAGGTCATGCCCGAGGACTTGATCAAGTTCGGCTTGATTCCCGAGTTCATCGGCCGGTTGCCGGTCGTGGCGTCGGTGACCAACCTCGACAAGGACTCTCTGGTGCAGATCCTGTCGAAGCCGAAGAACGCGTTGGTGAAGCAGTACACCCGGCTGTTCGAAATGGACGGTGTGGAGCTGGAATTCACCGACGACGCGCTGGAAGCCATTGCCGACCAAGCGATCCACCGGGGCACCGGCGCGCGCGGCTTGCGCGCGATCATGGAGGAAGTGCTTCTGCCGGTGATGTACGACATCCCGAGCCGCGATGACGTCGCGAAGGTCGTGGTGACGAAGGAGACCGTGCAGGACAACGTGCTTCCGACGATTGTGCCGCGCAAGCCGGCTCGCCCGGAGCGCCGCGACAAGACGGCCTGACGACGGCCTGCCCGCGCGGCGAAATTCACGTTATTCAGAAGAAGTGCGAGTAACTGTCTGCAAAACGTGAATCTCGCGACGAGCGCGCGAGCTTTCGCTGCTACCGCACGACGCGATCGGGTCGGGTGTAGACGTTCATCGAATCGCCCCGCAGGAACGCCACGAGCGTCAGCCCCGATTGACTGGCAAGGTCGACCGCCAGCGATGACGGGGCCGACACCGCCGCGAGCATCGGGATGCCGGCCATCACCGCTTTCTGCGTCAACTCGAACGACGCGCGGCCGCTGACCAGTAACACCGTGCCGCTCAACGGGATTCGGCCCGATTCCAGCCCCCATCCCACCACCTTGTCGACGGCGTTGTGGCGACCGATGTCCTCGCGGACCGCCAGCATCGTGCCGTCCACGCCGAACAGCGCGGCGCCGTGCAGCCCGCCGGTGCTGGCGAACACCCGCTGCGACGACCGCAACTGCCCGGGCAGCGCCGTCAACACATCAGCTCGGATCGCCGTGGGGTCGTCGCCCGGGCCGTGCCGGCTGATCAACTTCACCGCATCCAGCGAGGCCTTTCCGCACACGCCGCACGACGACGTGGTGTAAAAGTTGCGGGTGACGTCCACCTCAGGCAGTTCGACGCCCGGCGCCAGCGTGACGTCGAGGACGTTATAGGTGTTGGCGCCGTCGTCGCCAGAGCCCCGGCAGTAACGCACAGTGAGCACGTCGTCGCGCTTGCCGATCACACCTTCGGTGAGCAGAAAGCCTTGCGCGAGTTCGATGTCCGAGCCAGGCGTGCGCATCGTCACCGTGATCGCGGTGCCGTTCACCCGGATCTCCAGCGGCTCTTCGACCGCCAGGGTCTCCGGCCGGGTCACCGTGTCGGATGCGGTGACATGGTGTGCCCGTCGCCGTGCCGTCACCCGGCCCATTAGGCGCGCTCCAGCCGGACCACGATCGCCTTCGACACGGGCGTATTCGACTTTGCGGCAACATGATCGAGCGCAACCAACGCGTTGGTCTCCGGGTAGTACGCGGCGGCATTTCCTACGGGTGTGGGATACGGGACGACCAGAAAGTCTTTGGCTGTGCGCTCGCCGTCGTCGTACTCCGACACGAGGTCGACCCGGCTGCCGCCTGTGAGTCCGAGCGACTCGATATCGGCGGGGTTGACGAACACCACTCGGCGGCCGCCCTTGACTCCGCGGTAGCGATCGTCGAGCCCGTAGATCGTGGTGTTGTACTGGTCGTGGCTGCGCAGCGTCTGCAGCACCAGCCGGCCCGGCGGCACAGGAACCCACTGCAGCGGGTTGACCGCAAAGTTGGCTTTGCCTGTGCTGGTGGGGAATTCGCGGGAATCCCGCGGCGGGTGCGGCAGTTGGAAGCCGTCGGGCTGGCGAACCTTGCGGTTGTAGTCCTCGCAACCGGGCACGACGGCAGCGATCGCGTCACGGATCGCGTCGTAGTCCGCGGCGAACAGCTCCCAGGAGACGGGGTGCTCATTGCCGAGCAAAGTCCGCGCGAGTTGGCAGATGATGGCGACTTCGCTGCGGACGTAGCCGCTCGGTGGATGCAGGCTGCCGCGGGACAAATGCACCATCGACATCGAATCCTCAACGGAGACTTGCTGTTTGACGCCGTTCTGGAGGTCGCGGTCGGTGCGGCCCAGCGATGGCAGGATCACTGCTTCCCGTCCGGTGACCACGTGGCTGCGGTTGAGCTTCGTCGACACCTGAACGGTGAGCGCGCAATTGCGCAGCGCCGCTTCGGTGACGGCGGTGTCGGGCGTGGCGGAGGCAAAGTTGCCACCCATGCCCATGAACACCTTCGCGCGCCCGTCGCGCATGGCGCGGATGGAGTCGACGGTGTCGAGGCCGTGCTGGCGGGGACTGGCAATGCCGAACCTCGTGTCGAGTGCGGACAGGAATTCCTCGGGCATCTTCTCCCAGATGCCCATCGTCCGGTCGCCTTGGACATTGGAATGTCCACGCACAGGGCATAATCCGGCACCCGGCTTGCCGATCATGCCCCGCATCAGCAGTAGGTTGGTGATCTCAGCAATCATCGGGACTGCGTGCCGGTGTTGTGTCAGGCCCATCGCCCAGCATGCGACTGTCCGCTCTGATGCGATGACCATGTCTGCGACCCGGTCGAGTTGGGAACGGTCGATTCCCGTCGCCTCCAACACGGTGTCCAGGTCGACGGCACGGGTATGTGCTTCGTACTCGGCGAAATTCGCGCAATGTTGGGCAATGAAGTCACGGTCGACGACGCTGCCCGGCGCGCGATCGTCGGCTTCGAGAAGCAAGCGGCCCAGTCCTGCGAACAATGCCATGTCGCCGCCGAGCCGGATCTGGACGAACTCGTCGGCGATCGGGACGCCGTGGCCGACCACCCCGTGCACCCGCTGCGGGTCCTTGAATCGGATCAGTCCGGCCTCTGGGAGCGGATTGACCGCAATGATCTTGGCGCCGTTGGCTTTTGCCTTCCCAAAACCGACAGCATCCGCGGATGATTCGTGCCGGGATTCTGTCCGGCGATGATGATCAGGTCGGCGGCTTCGACGTCAGCGACAGTCACGGAGCCCTTGCCGATACCGATCGATTCGCTCAACGCCGCGCCCGACGACTCGTGGCACATGTTGGAGCAGTCGGGAAGGTTGTTGGTGCCGAAGCTGCGCGCCATCAGCTGGTAGAGGAACGCCGCCTCGTTGCTGGTCCGACCGGAGGTGTAGAACACCGCCTCGTCGGGAGTGGCCAACGCACGCAGGTGGTCGGCGATCAAGCGGTAGGCAGCTTTCCAGCCGATCGGGCGGTAGTGGTTGTCGCCGGCGCGTCGCACCATCGGGTGGGTCAGCCGGCCCTGCTGGCTCAGCCAGTATTCGGGCCGCGAGGCCAAGTCTGCGACTGAGTGACGGGCGAAGAACTCGGGAGTGACGACGCGCTTGGTCGCCTCCTCGGCGACGGCCTTGGCGCCGTTTTCGCAGAACTCGGCGACCTTGCGGCCTACGTGCTCCTCCGGCCACGCGCACCCGGGGCAATCGAAGCCGTTGCGCTGATTCAGCCGCAGCAAGGATGCGGCGGTGCGCAGCGCGCCCATCGATTTCAGGCCGCGTTGCAGCGAGACCATCACCGCTTTGACGCCCGCCGCCTCGCGTTCAGGCGGCGTGACGGTGACCGCGTGTTCGTCGTAGCCGACATCGACCTCGTGGGTCGGGTCTCCGCGGCGGGCCATGCACCTATCTTGCCCTCCTCGTGCGGCGGCCCGAAGGTATACACCTGTAGGTGTATCGTGGTGTCATGTCTCGCACGAACATCGACATCGACGACGAATTGGTTGCTGCCGCCATGCGCATGTATCGACTGGACTCCAAGCGCAGCGCCGTCGATCTCGCTTTGCGCAGGCTCGTGGGAGAACGAGTATCACGCAACGAGGTGCTCGCGATGCGCGGAACCGGATTCGACTACACCAATGACGAGCTCGAGTCGTTCTCCGATCAAAAGCCAGGACGACGCGACGAGGCGTAGATGATCGTCGACACCTCCGCGTGGATCGAGTTCTTCGCGGCGTCCGATTCTGCCGCTGATCGCTGGCTGACGAAGCGGATCAGGTCGGAATCGCCGATCGTCGTGCCCGAAGTCGTGTTGATGGAACTGCTGATTGGCACGACGGACGAGTCCAAGGCGGCGGTGCGCCGACGCACCTTGCAGCGCTTCGACATCGAGCCACTCGCTCCGGTCGGCGACGCCGAAGACGCCGCGGCCATACATCGTCGCTGCCGGCGCGGCGGGCAAACGGTCCGCAACCTGATCGATTGCCTTATGGCGGCGATGGCTCTGCGGCTCGATGTCGAAGTGGCGCACCGAGACCGCGACTTCGAGGACATCTCGGCGCACTGCGGACTGCGCACGGTTTCGCTTCTCTGACGCTGCACGAAAGGCGAGGCAGAGCTAGACAGAGACCATCGACAACCCGTCGCGGTGATGCACACACGCACGCGTGCCATCGCTGCTGAGCGCCACGTCAAACGGGTTGCGGCCCACGGCAATCGTGTCGACGACACTGGCGGTCGCTGTGTCGATCACCGATACCGAGTCGTCCCGGTTGTTGACGACGAACGCGCGGGAGCCGTCGGCGCTGACCGCGATTCGGCAGGGCCGTGCGCCCGCCGGAACGGTCACGGCGACGGTCTCGGTTGTCGACGAAACGATCGACATCGAATCGTCGAAATAATTCACCACATATGCCCGGCGGCCGTCGGGGCTGACGGCTACATCCCACGGATACCGTCCCACCGCAATGGTTTTGACCGCACTGGTGGCCGTATCGATGACCGACACCGAATCCTTCTCGGAGTTCAACACATATGCGCGGCCACCGGCGGTCGTGAACACCGGGTCCGGCACGTGACCGAGACGCAGTCGTGCGATCACCCGGTGGTAGTTCGCACTGCGCGAATCGGTATCGATGACGCACGTCGATCCGTCGCCTTCAAGGCTGGCATACACACGTAAACCGTTCGGGCTGACCGAGATTCGGTACGGATACGACGGGAGCGGAATCCGCGCAAACCGGTGCGAGAGGGCGTTGATCGCGAACACCGCATGGTCGAAATGATTGACTGCGTAGATCCACCTGCCGTTGGGCGCCAGCCGGAGAGCCGCCGGCGGTTCGCCGATCTCGATCCGTGCCACGACGGTGTCGCGGTCCGCACTGTCCGCGACCGCGTCGATTACCGACAGCCGCCCAGTGACGCCGTCGACCGCATACGCGCGGCTGCCGTCGCCGCTGACGACCACCCCGGTCGACCACGTGCGCCCGACGGGCAGTGTCGCGACCACGGTGTAGCACGACGGGCTGTCCGGGGTGATGTCGATGACCGACACTGAGCGGTCCTGATAGTTGGTCACATAAGCCCGGGTTCCGTCGTCGCTGAGCACGACGGCCGTCGGGAATGCGCCGACGCCGACCGTCGTGCTGGAGCCGTGTGCGTCGAGCACGTCGATGGAGTCGTCTTCGCTGTGAATCACGAAGGCCCGGCCGGTATCCGGGTCAGCGGTCACCCCGTTGACCTCGCGGTCGATCACGATGTGGCGCACCGTTTCCCGCCGCCGCGATCGTTCCGCATGGTCCAGCCGAAGGCCGCCCTTGGCCAGCTGGTCGCCGTCGATCGGCTGCTCACCGGCGGTGATTTTGGACACCGCATGTGCGCGAAAGTCGGTGATGTATGCGTGGTCACCGCCGGGGTGCACGGCCACGCCGTACGGAGCGCCGGCGCGAGACGTGGTGGTGGTGCCGGTCGCGACGTCGATCGCCGTTACCGTGCCGCGAAGGCGCGAGGCATCCAGCGCGGTGACGTACGCGAAGCGCCCGTCGGGGTCGACCGCAACTCCGATCGGATGTGCGCTCACCACAAGGGTTTCCGCGACGGTCGCACTCATCAGATCGACCACCGAGACCGAACCCGCGCCGGCATTGGTCACGAACGCCTGGGTGCCGTCCGGCGTGACCGCGATCTGCGCGGGATGCTTGCCGACCTCGATCGTCGTTGTGATTCTGCCGGTGTCGACGTCAACGACCAGCAGCGCGTGCTCGTCGTTGTCGACCACGTACGCCCGCCGGCCATCCGGGCTGACGGCCACCCCGGTGGGGGCGCGCCCGACAGCGACCGTGCCCCTCACCAGGTCGCCGTCGACGATGGTGAGCGACCCGTCCGACTGATTGGTGACGTAGACCCTGTTGCCGTCCGGACTGACCGCCACCCCGTACGGATTCACGCCGCCGCGCAGAGTCGCGCGCAGTGTCCGTCGTTGCGTGTCGATCAGCGACACCGAGTTGTCGCCCGCGTTCGCGACGTAGGCGAAGGCCCCGTCGGGCGTCAGCGCGATTCCGTACGGCCCGCGGCCGACGGCGATCGTTGCCGTCGGTGTGCCGGTCTCGACATCGAGCACGGACACCGAGTCGTCGCCGCTGTTGACGACGTAGACACTGCGGCCGTCGGGGCTGACGGCCACGCTGACCGGAAACCGGCCCACGGGAACCGTGCTGGGTGCGGTGATCGCGACGGGTGCGGGAGGCACGGTGGGGGTCTGCAGCGGCACGTCGTAGAGCGTTGCACCATCCATCAGGGTGGCCATGCGGGAGCCCGCTCGACGCAACGCCATAGGAGATCAGCATAGGTTTGCCGCCTTCATTGGGGACCGTTATGAGCGACCTGGGAATGGGTGCTAGCCCCGCTAAGCGGATCTCTTAGAAATCGGTGGGCGCCAAACGTGACGAAAACCACATTGTCGGGGCGTCCTCGGAGTGTCGGTGGCGCTGAGCTGTGTGTTTGGCGGCAGAGTAGAAATCCGAATCGGCAAGAGAACGCAAAGGCATGACTAAGAAAGTGCAATAATCGGTACTAGCAGTGACATCAAATTTTCGGCTTGGGGCGAAAGGTGGGTCTGTCGTGGCGCCGACCGTCAACGACGCCAGCACAGCAGAAGGTCGACAGAAACTAGAAAAGGTAGTCATTCGCTTCGCCGGTGATTCCGGTGACGGCATGCAACTCACTGGCGACCGGTTCACCTCCGAGGCCGCGCTGTTCGGCAATGACCTTGCGACACAACCGAATTACCCCGCCGAGATCCGTGCGCCCCAAGGCACGCTTCCCGGCGTTTCGTCGTTTCAGATCCAGATCGCCGACTACGACATCCTGACGGCAGGCGACCGCCCCGACGTCCTCGTCGCCATGAATCCCGCTGCGCTCAAGGCCAACATCGGTGATCTGCCCCGCGGCGGGCTGGTGATCGCCAACTCCGACGAGTTCACCAAGCGCAACCTCGCCAAGGTCGGGTACGACGCGAATCCGCTTGAAACCGATGAGCTTTCCGACTATGTGGTGCAAGCGGTTCCGATGACGACGCTCACCCTGGGCGCCGTCGAGGAGATCGGCGCATCCAAGAAAGACGGGCAGCGCGCGAAGAACATGTTCGCACTCGGGCTGCTGTCGTGGATGTATGGCCGTCAGATCGAGCCGCAGGAAACGTTCATCCGGGAGAAGTTCCTCCGCAAGCCTGACATCGCCGAGGCCAACGTGCTGGCGCTGCGCGCGGGATGGAATTACGGCGAAACCACCGAGGCGTTCGGCACCACCTTCGAGGTCGCCCCGGCCAAGCTGGCGACCGGTGAATACCGCCAGATCTCCGGCAACACCGCACTGGCGTACGGAATCGTCGTCGCCGGCCAACTCGCCGACACCAAGGTCGTCCTCGGCAGCTACCCGATCACCCCGGCCAGCGACATCCTGCACGAGCTGTCGAAACACAAGAACTTCAACGTGATCACCTTCCAGGCCGAGGACGAAATCGCCGGTATCGGCGCCGCCATCGGTGCGTCGTACGGCGGAGCGCTGGGCGTGACCAGCACCTCGGGCCCGGGCATCTCGCTGAAGTCCGAGGCGATCGGCCTTGCCGTGATGACCGAGCTGCCGCTTTTGGTCGTCGACGTCCAGCGCGGCGGGCCCTCGACGGGGCTGCCGACGAAGACCGAGCAGGCCGACCTCTTGCAGGCGATGTTCGGCCGCAACGGCGAATGCCCCGTTGCCGTGCTCGCCACGCGGTCGCCGTCGGACTGCTTCGAAGTGGCGATCGAGGCGGTGCGGATCGCGCTGACGTACCGGACTCCGGTGATCCTGCTCTCCGACGGGGCGATCGCGAATGGCTCTGAGCCGTGGCGCATTCCGGACGTCAACACCTTCGAGCCCATCGACCGCAATCTCGCTCAGCCGGGCCAGGACTTTCAGCCGTATGCCCGCGACCCCGAGACGCTGGCCCGCCAGTTCGCCATCCCCGGCACACCCGGCCTCGAGCACCGCATCGGCGGCCTCGAGTCGGCCAGCGGGTCGGGCAACATCTCGTACGATCCGGCCAACCACGACCTGATGGTGCGGCTGCGACAGGCCAAGATCGACGGCATCCCCGTCCCCGACGTCGAGGTCGACGACCCGACCGGCGACGCGGAGCTGCTGCTGATCGGCTGGGGCAGCAGTTACGGCCCTATCGGCGAGGCCTGCCGGCGCGCTCGTCGTGAGGGAATCAAGGTCGCGCAGGCGCACCTACGGCACCTGAATCCGTTCCCCGCCAACCTGGGTGACGTGCTGCGGCGCTACCCCAAGGTGGTGGCCCCGGAAATGAATCTGGGTCAGCTCGCGCTGCTGCTGCGGGCGAAGTACCTCGTCGACGTGCGGTCGGTGACCAAGGTGCAAGGCATGGCGTTTCTGGCCGACGAGATCGAGGACATCATCGATTCCGCACTGGACGGGTCGCTGGACGAAAAAGAGAGTGACAAGGCCAGATTCGCGAAGTTTGACGGTAGCGTGTCGGTAAGTATGCGGGAGCTAGTGCATGACTGATATGGATGTCGCCGGCCGGGCGGCTCCGGCTCTAATCGGCAACGACCTGGGCCTCACCGCCTTCAGCGGGGTGCCCACCACCGACGAACCGCAGAAGGCCAAGGACTTCACCAGCGACCAGGAAGTGCGCTGGTGCCCCGGCTGCGGCGACTACGTCATCCTCAACACGATCCGGAACTTCCTGCCTGAGCTTGGCCTGCGGCGCGAGAACATGGTGTTCGTCAGCGGCATCGGGTGCTCGAGCCGGTTCCCGTACTACCTGGAAACCTATGGGCTGCACTCGATTCACGGTCGCGCGCCGACGCTGGCGACCGGGTTGGCCCTGGCCCGCGACGACCTGTCCGTGTGGGTGGTCACCGGCGACGGCGACGCGTTGTCGATCGGTGGCAACCATCTGATCCACGCGCTGCGCCGCAACGTCAACCTCACGATCCTGTTGTTCAACAACCGCATCTATGGGCTGACCAAGGGTCAGTACTCGCCGACGTCGGAGGTCGGCAAGGTCACCAAATCCACGCCGATGGGTTCGCTGGACCAGCCGTTCAATCCCGTGTCGCTCGCGCTCGGTGCCGAGGCCACGTTCGTCGGGCGCGCACTCGATTCCGACCGCAAGGGACTCTCGGAGGTGTTGCGGGCCGCGGCGCAGCACCGGGGTGCCGCGTTCGTCGAGATCCTGCAGGACTGCCCGATCTTCAACGACGGCTCGTTTGACCTTCTGCGCAAAGAAGGCGCCGAAGAGCGGCTGATCTCGCTGCGGCAGGGTGAGCCGATCACGTTCGGCAACGGCAACGAGTACTGCGTCGTTCGCGCCGGATTCGGTTTCGAGATCGCCAAGACCGCCGACGTGCCGGCGGATCTGGTGGTACGGCACGACGCCACGGTCGACGATTCGGCATACGCGTTCGCGCTGTCACGCCTCTCCGAGCAGAACCTCGAACACACCGTGATGGGCATCTTCCGGCAGGTGCAGCGACCGACCTACGACGACGGCGTGCGCGAGCAGGTGCGCAGCGCCCGGGAGTCCACCGCTCACGACACCGCCGCGCTGCAGTCGCTGCTGCGCGGGCGCGATACCTGGACGGTCTCCTGAGGTGAGCTCACTGGCCGGCGTCGTGCTGGCAGGCGGCGCGTCGCGCCGAATGGGCCGAGACAAGGCCACCCTGCCGTACCTGGGCGGAACACTGATCGAGCACGTCGTCGACGTGATCAGCGAGCGATGCGCGCCGGTATTCGTGATCGCGGCCCCCGGCCAGCCGATGCCCGCGCTCAACGCGGAGGTACTGCGCGACGATGTACGCGGCGTCGGGCCGCTAGTGGCGACCGGCCGCGGGCTGCGTGCCGCCGCGGAGGCCGGCCTGCCCTGGGTGTTTGTTTGCGCCGTGGACATGCCGTTCCTCGATTCTGCGTTGATTGACACGCTGGTCGACGCGTCCAAGAACCTGACCGCTGACGTGGTGTTGCCGTGGGACGGCCGCGACCACTATCTGGCCGGGCTCTACCGGACGTCGCTCGTCGAGCGGGTGAAGTCGTTGGTCGGCGCGGGGGAGCGCAGCATGGCGGCGTTGGTGAATTCCGTTGAGGCGCAGCGAATTGTGTTGGCCGACGGCCACGCGCTCACGAATGTGAACGCGACAGCCGATCTGCCCGTCCTTCGTTAATTATTTCTGACTGCTATCGGGGCGAATTTCAGCCGCGGCGGTGATATCTCAGATTTGGCACCGACGTCACTCCGCCATATTTCTGTCATTGCAGAAACCTGGCCATTTCGGTAAATTGTCCGTGCGCGCCATTTTGGGAAATGTGTAGCGCACGTCACGAAGCAAACTTGCTGCAGGGCTGGATCACATTTAGCCGACGGACGCATTTTCGTGGGCCACCTCACAAAATGATCGTGATTCGCATCACCTATGCATACTAAGCAGCCAATCTAAGAGAATCTCAGACACGCCGTTCTGACCTGGCCGAATTCTGAGAATTCCTTCTCGTGATTCCGTCGTGATCAGTTCGAGATACGGCGTGTCGTGATGTGACTTTTGCGCTGCGGATTTGTACCGTCCGTTCGGCTTCTTAAATAGGAGCAAACATAATTTAAATACCAAGAACCTGCGTGTGAGCGGGAGACGTCAATCTCCCATGTCGCGCCTGACCGAGACGGCGCGATCCAAGAAACCACCACGCCCGAGAGGGCACCTCCGCCCGCGAACGCGGGCGGCCTTGGCGCGCGCTTGGCGAAAGGGATAGATGTGAAGAACCTCCGCAAGCTGTGCACGACGGCTGCGATCGCGGGTGGGCTGCTGGCTGCGCCGTTGGCGCTGTCGACGGCGACCGCGCATGCGGACGTGAACTGGGACGCCATTGCGGCGTGCGAGTCCGGCGGCAACTGGGGTATCAACACCGGTAACGGCTACTACGGAGGCCTGCAGTTCACCATGGGCACATGGCGGGCCAACGGCGGTCAGGGTTCGCCCGCGGGCGCGTCGCGTGAAGAGCAGATCCGCGTCGCGCAGAACGTGCTGGCCCACCAGGGGCTCCGCGCGTGGCCGGTCTGCGGCCATCGCGGCTGATAACCGCTTTAAAGAAGTCGGGCGGTGCCAGGAAATCTGGCACCGCCCGACTCTTCTTTCGCAATAAACCCTCCAATAACACACATCACGGATGTAACACCAGTAAGACACGCCGCGATCACAACATCGACCGCAGTTTCGGGGGCTCGGCGAAAGGGATCGTGAGATGTCGGGGATCCAGAAGGCCCGCAAGGCCCTTTTCTTGGCCGCAATGACGGGCGCTTTGTTTGCAGTGCCCACCGCTCTCTCGGCGGCTACCGCCCAGGCTGACACCGTCAACTGGGATGCGATCGCGCAGTGCGAGTCGGGCGGCAACTGGGCCAGCAATACCGGCAACGGCAGCTACGGCGGTCTGCAGTTCAAGCAGGCGACGTGGACCGCCAACGGCGGTGTCGGGTCACCGGCGACCGCCAGCCGCGCCGAGCAGATCCGGGTTGCCGAGAACGTGTTGCGGACTCAGGGTCTGGGCGCGTGGCCGAAGTGCGGCACCTATGCGGGCAGCCCGGCCACGGCGATGCCTGCGACCTGGAGCGCTCCGACGACGCCCGGCTGCCAGGCCGTTCCCAGCGTGCTCGGCATCAACTTGTCTCTCCTTTGCACGACCGTCACCGCGCCGCTGCAGATCTTCGGGGGCCGCTGAGATCGTCCCCGGCGGGCATGACGAACGCGTCACGCGACGAGACGGCCGCCATATGCCGGGTCAGCAGCGACTCCGGTACCAACACCGTCGAGCGAAGGGCTGCGGCGGACAGCACTGCCGGCCGAAGGTTGACGATCCGTCCGATCAACACCGACTCCCGGATCAGCGGCTTGACCCGACGTTGCCGGAACTCGGCGAACCGGGTGAACGCGGACGCGAGGTCTTCGGCGCCGTCGACGAGCGCCGCCAGGATCGCCGCGTCCTCGATGCCCTGGCAGCCGCCCTGGCCGAGGTGCGGGCGCATCGCGTGGGCCGCGTCGCCGACGAGGACGACCGGTCCTCGCGCCCAGACCTTCGCCGCGCGCCGGTCGTAGATGTCGTGGCGCAGCAGCGCGGCCGGATCGGTGGCGGCGAGCATGTCGGGAACGGGGTCGGCCCACGACGAATACTTCTTGCGCAGATACGTCAGCTCGCCCTCGGCCGCAGACGCGCCCTCGGCCGCGCGCTCGGTGGCGAACCAATATGCGTGGTGCGGACCCATCGGCACGTGGCCGAACTCGACGCCCATTCCGAGCGTTTCGCCGGCGAGGCTCGGGTCGATCGTCGCGTCCGCCACACCCCGCCACGCGGTGTAGCCGGTGTAGCGCTGTTCGAGCGGGCCGTTCAGATGCGCTGCGATGGCGGAATACGTGCCGTCTGCGCCGACCACCGCGTCCGCGTCGACGGCTGTCCCGTCGGCGAGATCGACCCGCACGCCGCCGGCCGTCTCGGCGACACCGGCCGCCGCGACGTTGAATCGGCGGGTATCGGGCTTCAACGCGTCGTCGAGGATGTCGGTGAGCGTCGCGCGACGGACGACGACGAGAGGTTCCCCGAGTGCTTTCACCATCCGGTCGGGGTGCGCGTGCCGCAGCCATGTCCCGTCGCGCCAGCGGATCGCCCCGGCGGTGACCGGGCCGCCGGCGTCACGAACAGCGTCACCCAGGCCGATCTCGTCGAGGGCTGCGAGCGCGTTCGGCCAGATGCTGATGCCGGCCCCGCTCGACGCGTCGTCTCGCTCTTCGACGAGCGTGACGTCGACACCGCGGCGCTGCAGCGCGACTGCCGTCGACAGTCCCGCGATCCCCGCTCCCACCACGACGATGCGACTCGGCATGGCCTCGACTGTAGTTTCGACGAATGAGCGACCGTGAATTCGATCTCGTCCTATATGGAGCGACCGGCTTTGTCGGCAAGTTGACCGCCGATTACCTCGCCCGCGCGGGAGGCGGCGCACGCATCGCGCTGGCCGGCCGCTCCGCGGAGCGCCTACGTGCGGTCAGAGACGGCCTCGGCGAGGCCGCCGCGGACTGGGGGTTGGTGTCGGCTGACGCGTCGCAGCCGTCAACGCTGGCCGCCATGGCCGCGCAGGCGCGAGTGGTCGTCACGACGGTCGGGCCGTATGCGAAATACGGCCTGCCACTTGTCGAGGCGTGCGCCGCCGCGGGCACCGACTACGCCGACCTGACGGGCGAACCGCATTTCATCCGCAGCAGCATCGACTTGTTCCACAAGCAGGCGATCGACACCGGCGCCCGCATTGTGCATTCATGCGGATTCGATTCGGTCCCTTCGGATTTGACCGTATTTGCGCTTTATCGCAAGGCCGCCGAGGATGGCAGCGGCGAGTTGACCGACACCACGTTCGTGGTGCGTGATTTCCGGGCCGGCCTGTCCGGCGGGACGATCGCCTCGATGACGGAGTTGATGCGTGACGCGTCGAGCGATCCTGACGTGCGCCGCATGCTCAGCGATCCGTACACGCTGACGACTGACCGCAGCGCCGAACCTGACCTGGGCCCACAGCCCGATACCGCGTGGCGCCGCGGCAGCGACATCGCGCCGGAACTCGCCGGCATCTGGACCACCGGATTCGTGATGGCCCTACCCAATACCCGCACCGTCCGTCGCACCAACGCGCTGTTGGACTGGCCATATGGCCGCCGGTTCCGGTACTCCGAGCAGGTGAATGTGGGTTCGTCGGCGCTGTCACCGGTGATTTCGGCGGTCGCGACGGGCGCGACGACGTTCTCGTTCGGATTGGGCACGAGGTTCTTCCGGTTCGTGCCGCGGCGGCTCGTGGAGCGGATCCTGCCGAAACCGGGCACGGGGCCCAGCGAGACCGCGCGCGAACGCGGCTACTACAAGGTGGAGACGTACACGACCACGACGACCGGCGCCCGGTATGTCACGACGATGGCCCAGCGTGGAGACCCGGGTTACAAGGCGACATCAGTGCTGCTGGGGGAGAGCGGGTTGGCGCTTGCCCTCGACCGTGACCGGCTGTCCGAGCTGCGGGGCGTGCTGACACCGGCGGCTGCGATGGGCGACGCGCTGCTCGCCCGGCTCCCCAACGCCGGTGTTTCTCTGGACACGGTGCGGCTGGCCTGACGGTCCGCTCGCCGTCGGCCGGCGCGGATTCTTAGGATTGACGGGTGACCGCTGACGCCCTTCCGAAATCCTGGGACCCCGCGGCGGCCGAAAGCGAGCTGTACCAGAGCTGGGTCGACGCCGGGTACTTCACGGCCGACGCGTCTAGCGGCAAGCCCGCGTACTCGATCGTGCTGCCGCCGCCAAACGTGACCGGCAGCCTGCACATGGGGCACGCGCTTGACCACACGCTGATGGACGCGCTGAGCCGCCGAAAGCGGATGCAGGGCTTCGAGGTGCTGTGGCTGCCCGGCATGGACCACGCCGGCATCGCCACCCAGAGCGTCGTGGAGAAACAGCTCGCGGTCAACGGCAAGACGAAAGAGGACTTCGGCCGCGAACTGTTCATCGACAAGGTGTGGGACTGGAAGCGCGACGCGGGCGGAACGATCGGCGCGCAGATGCGCCGGCTCGGCGACGGCGTGGACTGGAGCCGCGACCGGTTCACTATGGACGACGGCCTGTCGCGCGCGGTGCGCACGATCTTCAAGCGGCTCTACGACGCAGGTCTGATCTACCGAGCCGAGCGGCTGGTCAACTGGTCGCCGGTGCTGGAGACCGCGATCTCCGACCTCGAAGTGAAATACGAAGACATCGAGGGCGAGCTGGTGTCGTTCCGCTACGGATCACTCGACGACGACCAGCCGCACATCGTGGTGGCGACCACCCGGGTCGAGACGATGCTGGGTGATACCGCGATCGCGGTCCATCCCGACGACGAGCGTTATCGCGATTTGGTTGGCAAGACACTGCCGCATCCGTTCCTCGACCGCGCCCTCCTCGTCGTCGCCGACGACCACGTCGATCCCGAATTCGGCACCGGCGCAGTCAAAGTCACGCCCGCGCATGATCCCAACGACTTCGAGATCGGACTGCGGCACGGACTCCCGATGCCGACGATCATGGACACCAAGGGCCGGATCGCCGACACTGGAACGGTTTTCGACGGCATGGACCGGTTCGAGGCCCGCGTCAAGGTGCGCGAAGCGCTCGCCGAGCAAGGCCGTATCGTCGCGGAGAAGCGGCCGTACACGCACAGCGTCGGGCATTCGGAGCGCAGCGGTGAACCGATCGAGCCGCGGCTGAGCCTGCAGTGGTGGGTCAAGGTCGAGGGCCTGGCCAAGACCGCCGGCGACGCAGTGCGCAACGGCGGCACCGTGATTCACCCGGCGAGCCTGGAGCCGCGCTGGTTCGACTGGATCGACAACATGCACGACTGGTGCATTTCGCGCCAGCTGTGGTGGGGGCACCGCATCCCGATCTGGCACGGACCCAACGGCGAGATGGTGTGCGTCGGGCCCGACGAGACACCGCCCGCTGGCTGGGAACAGGATCCCGACGTGCTGGACACTTGGTTCAGCTCGGCGTTGTGGCCGTTTTCGACTATGGGCTGGCCGGAGCGCACGCCCGACCTCGCGAAGTTCTATCCCACCGACGTCTTGGTCACCGGCTACGACATCCTGTTCTTCTGGGTGGCGCGGATGATGATGTTCGGCATGTTCGTCGCCGACGACGACGCGATCACTTTGGGCGGCACCCGCGGGGCTCAGGTGCCGTTCCGGAATGTGTTCCTGCACGGGCTGATTCGTGACGAGTTCGGCCGCAAGATGAGCAAGTCACGCGGCAACGGCATCGACCCGCTGGACTGGGTGGACATGTTCGGCGCCGACGCGCTGCGGTTCACGCTGGCGCGCGGCGCGAGCCCCGGCGGCGATCTGACCGTCAGCGAAGACCACGCCCGGGCGTCACGCAACTTCGTCACAAAGCTCTTCAACGCCACCCGTTTCGCGTTGATGAACGGTGCTGCCAAGGCTCCGCTTCCAGACTTCGCGGAGTTGACCGACGCCGACCGCTGGATCCTCGGGCGCTTGGAAGAAGTTCGCGCGGAAGCGGATTCGGCGCTTGACGGCTATGAGTTCAACCGCGCCTGCGAAGCCCTCTACCACTTCGCCTGGGACGAGTTCTGCGACTGGTACGTCGAACTGGCCAAGGTGCAGCTGTCCGAGGGGATCAACCACACGACTGCGGTGCTGGCCGACGTGCTCGACACGCTGCTGAAGCTGTTGCATCCGGTGATGCCGTTCGTCACCGAAGCGCTGTGGACCGCGCTCACCGGCGGCGAGTCGCTGGTTGTGGCGGACTGGCCGGCTACTGCGGGTATGGCATTGGATCCCGGTGCGGCGCAGCGGGTTTCGGATATGCAGAAGCTGGTCACCGAGGTGCGCCGGTTTCGCAGCGATCAGGGGCTGGCCGATCGGCAGAAGGTCCCCGCCCGCCTGTCGGGAGTCGAGGTAGGGCTCGCGTCGCAGCTGCCGGCCATCAAGGCGCTGGCGTGGCTCACCGACTCGGCCGACGGCTTCAACCCGACCGCGTCCGTCGAGGTTCGGCTAAGCCAGGGCACCGTCTACGTCGAGGTCGACACGTCCGGCAGCGTCGACGTCGAGGCCGAACGGCGCAGGCTGCAAAAGGATTTGGCCGCCGCGGAAAAGGAGCTTGCCGGCACGTCGGCCAAGCTGGGCAACGAGGCGTTCCTGGCCAAGGCGCCGGCCGACGTCGTCGCGAAGATCCGTGCGCGCGAGCAGCTGGCGCGTGAGGAAGTCGAGCGCATCACCAACCGCCTGGCCTCGCTGTGAGCGTTCCGGCGCCTGACGAGATCGCGGCGTTGCTTCAAGTCGACCATCTCCTCGACCA
>DASRFZ010000188.1:0-10193 GCA_035651275.1 Mycobacterium sp.
CGGAGATCGAACGATCTTTGATGGTGTTCCTCGGACTGGCTCGTTAATCGCACGCTTCCGCTGGGAAGCCACAGCGCGAGTGTCGTCAAACGTTCGAATTTCCGGCCTGAAAAAAGGCCTCTTCGCTGGTGGAGCTAAGGGGACTCGAACCCCTGACCCCCACACTGCCAGTGTGGTGCGCTACCAGCTGCGCCATAGCCCCGCAAGGTGTGCCCATCGAAGCTACACCACCAGCGAAATCGCCTCAAAGTCGCACGTCATGGCAACTCACCACCCGCTTCCGGCCCGAGCGCCCGCGCGGGGGTCGGCTCGGTCGACGGGTGCCGCCGAGTCTCCGGTGCCACCACCCAGCCGACCGCCGCCGCAAGCAAGATCGCGCCACTGATCGCAAACGCCGTGCCGAACGACAGGCGCTGCGCGATCTCCCCCACCGCGAACGAGCCCATGATCGATCCGAAGTCGGACATCATCTGAAATCCCGCCAACGCCGTGCCGGCCCGCGCCTTGCTGCCGATGATGTCGGCGACCGCGGCCTGCTGCGGCGAGCTGAACATCCCCGCCGCCGCGCCCGCCACATACGCCCCCGCGAGAAACAACGGCAACGACGACGCCGACCCGACGATCGCCGTCGCCAGCCCCGACACCGACAACCCGACGATCAGCAGCGTCCGCCGGCCCACCCGGTCCGACACGTACCCGCTCGGGATCACCGCCGACACATTGCCCACCGCGAACGTCGCCAGCGCCACGCCCGCGAGCCGAGGACCGTGACCCAGCACCTCCGTCACGAACAGCGGCACCAGCGCCATCCGCAACCCGAACACCGACCACCCCGTCGCGAAGTTCGACAACAGCGCTGCCCGATATGCCTTCACCCGCAACGCGACTCGCAGCGTGACGGGTGGCGAGCTCTGTTGCTCGGGGGCCGCCAGCGCAGAATGCCGCAACCTGAAGAACACCACCGCCGCAGCGACCAGCAACGCGACGCCGTAGATGACGAACGGCGCGGACAGTCCCAGCCCCGCCGTCAGGCTGCCCAACACCGGACCGCCGACCGAGCCGATCAGAAACGCCGTCGAGAACATTCCCGCGACGCGACCGCGCGCGTCCTCCGGGCTCACCCGAATCATCAGGCCCAGCGACGACACAAAGAACATCGTCGACCCGATTCCGCCGAGCGACCGGAAAAGTAAAAGCTGCCAATAGGTTTGAGCAAATGCGCAGGCGCCTGTCGACAGCGCGACAATCAGAATGCCGGTGACGTAGATGCGTCGCTCCCCCAGCCGCTGCACCAACAAGCCGCTCAGCGGCGCGAAACACAGCCGCATCGCCGCGAACGCCGTGATGACGAACGTCGCCGCGCTGATGCTCACACCGAAGTTGCGTGCATACTGCGGCAGCACCGGCGACACCACCCCATACCCCAGTGCGATCACAGCGTTGGCGGTGATCAGCACCCAGACTTCGCTGGGCAGCCGACGTTCAGCCTGACACTCTGCCTCCGAAGAACTCACGCCAGCGCCTTCGCCACCACCTCGCGGGCAGCCTCCTGCACTTGCGCCAAATGCTCTGGCCCGCGGAATGATTCGGCGTAGATCTTGTAGACATCCTCGGTTCCCGACGGCCTCGCGGCGAACCACGCGTCCTCCGTCGTCACCTTCAACCCGCCCAGCGGGGCACCGTTTCCGGGCGCGGTCGTCAGCTTCGCGGTGATCTTCTCCCCCGCCAACTCGGTGGCCGTCACCTGGTCCGCGGACAGCTTCGCCAACCGCGCCTTCTGTTCACGGTCAGCCGGCGCATCGACACGCGCATACGTTGGCGCTCCGTACTTCTCGGCAAGTTCGTCGTACCGTTGCGACGGTGTCTGTCCCGTCACCGCCAGGATCTCCGACGCCAGCAGCGCCAGAATGATGCCGTCCTTATCCGTGGTCCACGCTGTCCCGTCCATTCGCAAGAAGGACGCGCCTGCGCTCTCCTCCCCACCGAAACCGATGGTCCCACTGAGCAATCCGTCGACGAACCACTTGAACCCGACCGGTACTTCGATCAGCTTGCGGCCCAGCCCGGCCACCACTCGGTCGATGATCGACGAACTCACCACCGTCTTGCCGACGGCGGTCGACGACGGCCACAGCTCGCGGTGGCTGAAGAGGTAGTCGATCGCCACGGCCAGGTAATGATTCGGGTTCAGCAGTCCGCCGTCGGGCGTCACGATGCCGTGCCGGTCGGCGTCGGCGTCGTTGCCCGTCGCGATCTGGTACTCATCGCGATTGCTGATAAGCCCAGCCATCGCATCGGGCGAGCTGCAGTCCATCCGGATCTTTCCATCCGTATCCAGCGTCATGAACCGCCACGTCGCATCCACCAACGGGTTCACCACGGTCAACTCGAGGCCGTACCGCTCGGCGATCGCCCCCCAGTAGTCGACGCTCGCACCTCCGAGCGGGTCAGCGCCGATCCTCACTCGCTGAGCCTGAATAGCATGCACGTCAACCACATTCGGCAAATCTGCGACGTAAGCGTCCATGTAGTCGTGCCGCCGAGTGCTCTGCAACGCACGGGCCAGCGGCACTCGCTTCACACCCGCCAGTTGATCGCGCAGAATCTCGTTGGCCCGCTTGGCAATTGCCGCCGTCGCATCGGTGTCGGCTGGTCCGCCGTTCGGGGGGTTGTACTTGAACCCGCCGTCGCGGGGCGGGTTGTGGGACGGCGTGACGACGATCCCGTCGGCCAGATCCGCCGTGGGTCCTCGGTTGTACGTCAAAATCGCATGGCTGACCGCCGGGGTCGGCGTATAGCGATCCGCCGAATCAATCATCACCGCAACGTCATTCGCCGCCAAAACCTCCAGCGCAGTGGTCCAGGCCGGTTCGGATAGCGCATGCGTGTCCCGCCCAATGAACAGCGGGCCAGTAGTGCCCTGCGCGGCCCGGTACTCCGCGATCGCCTGCGTCGTCGCGAGAATGTGCGCCTCGTTGAACGCGCCGTCGAGGCTAGACCCGCGATGGCCCGACGTCCCGAACACCACCTGCTGAGCAACGTCGTCGGGGTCCGGCTCGATGCTGTAGTACGCGGTCACGACGTGCGCCACGTCGATGAGGTCGTCAGGCTGCGCCGGCTGACCGGCGCGGGGATTGGCCGCCACGTCTCCGATTCTGCTCCCCTAGCATGGCGTCGTGCGCGTGCTGGTCTTGGTAACGGTCGTCGTCTGGCTGGCTGGAGAGCTCGCGCTGCGCCTTCCCCAGCGTCGCCGCGCCGAACGCACCGTCACTCGCGAGTGGCGCAGTCTGCTGGTGATCTGGGCGGGTGGCTGGATCGGCGGGTTCGCGGCCGGAATACTCGCCAAGCACGCGTCCGCGCTCGATCTTCCGTTTCATCGGACGCTGTGGATCGCCGTCGGAGTGGCGATCGCGTGGTGCGGTATCGCGCTGCGACTGTGGGCAATCGGCACGCTGGGCCGCTACTTCAAGCCGATCGTCCACCTCCAGCAAGACCACCACGTGGTGCGCTCCGGGCCGTACAAGGTACTGCGCCATCCCGCCTACACGGGCCTTTTGCTGGCGCTCTTCGGGATATCGCTGACGTTCGCGAACATCGCGTCGATCGCCGTCTTCAACTGCTGCATTGTCGCGGCGATCCTCTACCGCATCAGGGTCGAAGAGCGCACCCTGCTTGACGGTCTCGGCGACGAGTACGCGGAATACAGGCGACACACCCGCAGGCTCATCCCCGGAGTCTGGTGACGCGATACTTTGCGTCATGGCCTTCGACCGACGCGAACTCGCGGCCGTGTTCGCCGGCGGAGCGCTTGGCACCCTTGCCCGTGCCGGCCTGTCAGCGCTGACTGACTCCGACCCCGCGCGCTGGCCCTGGCCAACGTTCGTCGTCAACATCGTCGGCGCCTTCCTGCTGGGCTACTTCACCACCCGCCTGTTGGAACGGTTGCCGCTGTCGAGCTACCGCCGGCCGCTGCTCGGCACAGGCTTGTGCGGCGGTTTGACGACTTTCTCGACCATGCAGGTCGAGACGCTCCGAATGCTTGAACACCACCACTACGCTCTGGCCGCCGCGTACACGGCCGCCAGTATCGCGGCCGGGCTCGTCGCGGTGTACATCGCGACCGCATTGGTGCGACGGGTGCGGGTGCGGTCGTGACGGTGGCCGTGTGGGCGGGCGTGGTGCTGCTCGGCGGCGCGGGCGCCGTGTTGCGTTTTCTAATCGACCGCGCCGTTGCCCGACGCGTCGCCCGGCTGTTTCCGTTCGGCACGCTGACGGTGAACCTCAGCGGCGCTGTGCTCCTCGGCCTGCTGTCGGGATTGACGCTGAGCCATCATGTTTCGCTGCTGGCCGGCACGGCGTTCGTCGGCTCCTACACGACGTTCTCGACGTGGATGCTGGAAACCCAACGGCTCGCCGAGGAGCGCCAGATCTGGCCGGCGGTCGCCAACATCGTCGTCAGCGTCGTGCTCGGCGTGGCCGCCGCGGTGCTCGGCCAATGGATCGCGGGCCGGCTGTGAACGACCAGTGCCTGAAGCTGACGGCCTACTTCAACGAACGGCAGCGCACCGCGAAACGCTTTCTCGCCGAAGACCTTCTGCGGCTATTCGGCGAACGACAGCTCGCGACGAGCGTCATGTTGCGGGGCATCGGCAGCTTCGGTCCGCGCCAGGAATTGCGCAGCGACGAATGGCTGAGCATGTCCGAGGATCCCCCGGTCGCGGTCGCCGCGGTCGACACCCGCGACAAGATGACTCGGCTCATCGACGACGTCGTCGAGTTGACGCCCCGCGGGCTGATCACCCTCGAGCGGGCCCGCCTCATCACCGGCGACGTCACGAACTTCGTCGCGTCGGACGCCGACGCCACCAAGCTCACGCTGTATGTCGGTCGCCAGGAACACGTCGACGGCTCGCCCGCCTACTACGCGATCTGCGACCTGCTGCACCGCGAGGGTGTCGCTGGCGCGTCAGTGTTCCTCGGTGTCGACGGCACGGTGCGGGGCGAGCGGCGCCGCGCGCATTTCTTCAACCGGAACATCGACGTGCCGGTGATGATCATTTCGGTCGGTGCCAGTGACCGGATCGCCAGCGTGGTGCCACAACTCGGCGCGATGCTACGACGGCCGCTACTCACCGTGGAGAGAATCCGGGTCTGCAAGCGCGACGGTGAACTGCTTGTCCGTCCGGACACGCTTCCCACGGCCGACGCCCAGGGGCGCAACCTGTGGCAGAAGCTGATGGTCTACACGTCATCGGCAGCACTTCATGACGGCGCGCCGATTCACCGAGCGCTGATCCGCGAGCTGCGGAGGTCGGGCGCGTCCAGCGGAGCGACCGTGCTGCGCGGTGTGTGGGGATTCCACGGACAGCGAGAACCGCACGGCGACAAGCTGTTTCAGCTCGCCCGGCGTGTGCCGGTGACGACGATCATTGTCGATCCCCCCGACCGGATTGCCCGCAGCTTCGAGATCGTCGACGAGTTCACCCGCGAACACGGGCTGGTGACAAGCGAAATGGTGCCTGCGCTGATCCTGGTCGACGGCCAGCACCGCGCCGGCGGCACCGGCCTCGCCGATTTTCGCTATTGAATGCCGTCGCGGCTATCAGCGCGAACGGTGAGCAACACGACGGCGTCTTCGACGGCCTGAAGACTGTGGCGCACAGGCGGAATCACGAGGTAGTCGCCGACAGCGCCCTTCCACGTGTTGTCCTCGGCGGTCACCTTCACCTCCCCGGCCAGTACCTGCAATGTGGCCTCGCCGGGGCTTTCGTGCTCGGACAGCTCGCGTCCCCCGATGATCGCGATCACGGTCTGGCGCAGGAAATGCTCGTGGCCGCCGTAGATCGTCAGCGCGGATCGACCGCTGTTGGATTGGCGAGCACGCGCGAGCTGTTCGTCGGCTACTGCGGTCAACGACAACGAATCCATGTGAATACCTTCCGTCGGTGTCACGCGGCAAGCAACAGAATGCCGGAAATAAGGAGAGCAATGACTTTGATCAATTCGAGCCCGACGTAGTAGTAGTGCCCGCGGGAACGGGGCCCTTCCTCGCCGGCCAGCACGGCATCGGATCGGCGGTTGAGTCGGGGCCGCACGACCACAAGCTGGAGACCGAGGACGACGACCGCGACCAGGATCGCCACCATCGTCCGCAGCGGCGGTGGCTGGAACTGCAGCGCGACCAGCGCCGTCAGGCCCAGCACCAACTCGGCGGCGTTGAGGGCGCGGAAGACCAACCGCCCGATGCCCAGACCGATCTGCAGCGTCACCCCCGGCGCCCGGAACTTCAGCGGCGCCTCGAGAAACGAGATCGCCAGCACCATGCCCAGCCACACAAAGATTGACGCGACGGCCACCGCCGACGGCGCGCTCATCGCTCCACCTTCCATTGTTCGGCGAGCCTCGCGACCCAGCCTTCTACCTTCTGGGCATCGTCGGGCGGCCCGGCCACGACAACGTATTCGTCGACACCAAGGTCGCACAGCGCCGGGAGATCGGCGGGATCTGGCTCTCGCATTGCGACCGCCAATCTCAGTTCCGAGCGGTCACGTCCATGCTCACGGCACAACCCGTCGATCAGTTGCACACGGTCGGCCACCGCGGCGACGTCGTCCAAGTTGAAGCCGTACCAGCCGTCACCCCATGCAACCACTCGGCGCATCGCCGCATCGCTGTTGCCGCCCAAGACAATTGGGATACGACGGTCATGTACTGGCTTCGGATTCACCCGGATGGCGTCGAAGTCGACGAACGCGCCACGAAAAGACGCGACGTCGTCACGCCACACCGTCCGCATCGCGTCGACATACTCGGCCGTGCGCCGCGACCGGCGTTCGAACGGCACGCCAAGCGCATCGAATTCTTCTTTGGACCAACCGATTCCGACGCCCAGCGTCAACCGACCGCCGCTGAGCCTGTCCAGGCTCGCGGCCTGCTTCGCAACGACCAACGGGTTATGTTCGGGCAACAGCAGCACACCGGTCGCGATGCGAATGTTCGTACTCGCAGCGGCGGCGAAACTCAGGCAGATCATCGGGTCGAGCCAGTCCGCCGCGGCGGGCACAGCGATCTTGCCGTCGTCGGAGTACGGATACGTCGACGTGCCGTCATCGACCATCACGACGTGTTCGCCGGCCCACAGCGTCGCAAAGCCGTGGGCGTCGGCGGCACGTGCGACGGCGTCGATCACGTCGCGGTCGGCCCCCGCCCCGATACCCAGCGCATGTAGCCCCACCCGCACCTCCGGATCGTCTCATGGCTGCGCGGGCTACCCGCGTAGTGTCATGGCATGCCTCCCGACCTGCCCTTCTGCGTGAGCCGCCGGGCGATATTCGCCACTCTTCCCGGGGTTGTCCTCCTGCCGGTCGTCGTCGCGGCGTGCTCTTCGTCGGAATCGGCATCGCCGACCACAAGCGGGAACGAGGTGCAGGGAACGTCGACCGCCGGGCAGGGCGTTCAGGTCGAGCAATCGAAGGTACCGGTCGGCAAGGCGATCGTCGTGACCGGGAAGAATCCATACGTCGTCGCTCAACCGACAGCAGGGAAGTTCGTCGCGTTCTCGGCTGTCTGCACACACCGCGGCACCACGGTTGGCGCCGGCGACGGCTTGACCCTCGTCTGCCCGGCACACGGCAGCGAATTCAACGCCGCGACAGGAGCGGTGGAGCACGGGCCTGCGACGAAGCCGCTGCCGTCGGCACCGATCACCGCCGCCAACGGGATGCTGACGATCGGATAGCCCGCCGCCGCGCGCGGACGTAGATCTTGAAAAATTCCGCCGCCCCGACACACTGAGCGCTGTGATTGCACATCCGGTGAAACCGCAGCCCAGCGCATGCGGCGAAACGACCCGGTAACTCTGCGTTGCAAGTCGGTAATTTGCGGGCGTTAGCGTCCGCCCATCAACCACACAGGAGGTACACCGTGGCTAAGAAGGTGTTCACCAGCCTCGGCATAGCGGTGCTTGGGGCGATGGCTGTCCTGACTATCGCCTTCGGCACCGGCCAACAGGCGCGCGCGGACAACAAGTTCGGCGGCGCCGGCCAAACCGTCACCCAGACCGGCGCACCGCTGACGATCGAGACGGTGTCGGCGTCGCCGACCGTGAAGGCAACACCGTACGCCGGCTGACGCGCTCACAAGCGTTGCGGCCCACCGGGTGTCACACCGAAGTTGGTCAGCACGTTGCGCGTGATCGCCGCCGCAGCCGTGCTCAGGCGTGACGTCCGGATCGCTGGTGCGTTGTAATCGTCCAGCCCCCAACACCATTGGATGGTCCCAGTGCTGAAGACGCCCGCGCTACTAGCTGCGGTGTAGTACGTCATTTGCGAATATTGGCCCGGCTGTCCTGTCGGCGGGTTCCCTACGGGCGTGCTCGCCAGCGTGACGGTGTTCGATGGTTCGCCGCCGAAGCGTCCGTCGACCTCGTAGCCCAGCAGACCTTTCAGGCGGTCCCCGTCGATAAGTCCGGTGTCCTTGAACACCCAGTGCGACGCGTCCGCCACAACCATGTCGCCGTCGACCGGGTCGACGATGTACTGGCTGCCCTTCATCTGCTCCTCGGGACGCGACACCGGCGACTGCCGGAATTGCGTGGTGACCAGGTGTCGGTGCGACGGATCGCCGTCGTGCGAATACGGGTCCGTCGCCGCGTCCTTGTAACAGACGATCACGCGGTTCGCCGCTCCCGTCGCCGGGCTCGGCTCCAGCCTGATCTGCCAGCACGAGGTGTTCGCAGACAAGAACGCCAAGTTGACCTTCGCGTCGCGCGCCGCCTCGACGTTGTCGCGCATCTGCCACGTCCAGTATTCGTCATGCCCATGGGACATAAAGACTTTCGAGCTGCGCACGGCTGCAGGCGACGTGTGGGTGTCGATGCTCGTCGCGTAGGCGACGTCATAGCCCTCGCGTTCGAGCCACCGAATCATGTTGTAGTCCCAGCCGGCAGGCGAAATCGGATAACCGCTCGCGACGGGCTGCACGTTGGTCAGGAAGTCGCCCGCGCCGATCCCGCTCGCGGCTGACGGGCTGGTGCTCGCAGCGTACGGCCGGTTGAAGGAGACCTTCACCGCCGGCGGTCCGGTCGCGGATGCCCACGGCGTGGCCGGCCCGCTGCCCCACGGATACAGCGACTTGCCGCCCCAAAAGTTGTAGGCCTGGTAGGTGGTGACGGGCAGCTGGAACAAGACGTCGTGAGCGCGCATGTCATCACGGACGACGAAGACGGCGTAGGACTGCTTGCCGCTGTCGGACGCGGTCAGGCGGACGAGATAAACCCCTGTGGCCCAAGTTTTTTCGGTGGACAAGCGGTATGACTCCGGCCAGTCGCAGTCGACAAGACCGGTCGTCGGGTCCGGCGCCGGCACACTGCGCAACCCACCTGCCACGGTGACCGGACCGGCAACCCGGCGGGCACCTAACCCCTGATACCAGCCCATGCGGAAGACCTCGAACTGGAAGCTCGCCGCCGCTGTGCTGACGTGCAACGCGATCGATTCACCCGCATCGACGCTCGTCGCGGACGCGTAGCCTTCGATCTCCCTGTCCGTCGCAGGATTGGTCAGCGTCCAGTCAGCGGTGCCCGGCAACGCGTTTTCGGCGGACGTCTGATTCTGCGCAGGCCGCTGCTCCGCACGACCGCAGGCCACCATCGGCGCCAGCGGGGCCACGGCGACGAGCCGAAGCACTGACCGCCGTGTCACCCGCACCGAAGCACCTTAATCCCGCGGCGGCGGTCTCCGGATGTTTGTCGATCGTCATCGTTGGCAACGCCGTTGACCGTGACCGACGAGTATCGCGACCTGTTGCAGGAGTTGTTGTGGGCCTACGGTCCGTGCGGCCAGGAAGAGGCCGTCCGTGCGATCTGCCGGCGCGAACTCGAATCGTCGGTCGACGACATGTGGGTCGACGAGGCCGGAAACCTGGTGGGTCACATCCGCGGTAGCCGCGAGGACACGTCCGCCACGCGCGTGTTGGCGCACATGGACGAGTTGTCGATGCTCGTCAAGCGAGTCGAATCGGACGGCACGCTGCACCTGACACCGCTGGGCACGATGTATCCGGGAAATTTCGGTCTGGGTCCCGTCGCCGTGCTCGGCGACGAGCAGACGGTGATCGGGGTACTGACGGTCGGCTCGGAGCACACGACGAAGGAGAGCCAGCGGATCTGGGAAACCAAGCCGGACAAGGGCGAC
>DASRFZ010000189.1:0-65065 GCA_035651275.1 Mycobacterium sp.
AGGTGAACATGAACACCCACGCCGACAAGGCGCTGGAGGTGTTGCGCGCGCGCCAAAGCGCCTGACTCTGCTTACCCATCCGTGAGCAGCACGTCCGCGTCAAAGCAGCTGTGGTCGCCCGTGTGGCACGCGCCGCCGACCTGATCGACCTCCAGCAGCACGGTGTCGCCGTCGCAGTCCAACCGCACCGAATGCACGTGTTGCGTGTGTCCGGACGTCGCACCTTTCACCCACTGTTCGCCCCGCGACCGCGAATAGTAGGTGGCTTCGCGTGTTTCCAGCGTGCGGGCCAACGCCGCGTCGTCCATCCACGCGACCATCAGCACCGTGCCCGTGCCGCGCTCCTGTGCGATCGCGGTGATCAATCCGTTCGCATCGCGCTTCAGCCGCGACGCGATCTCCTTGTCCAACGTCACCGAACGACAATCCCTTCTGCCGCCATCGCTGCTTTGACCTCTTTGATGGTCAGCTCCCTGAAGTGAAAGACACTCGCGGCGAGCACGGCGTCGGCTCCTGCAACAACGGCCGGCGCGAAATGTTCCACCGCCCCCGCGCCGCCGCTCGCGATGACCGGCACCGTCACCGCCGCACGGACGGCGCGGAGCATCGGCAAGTCGAAACCTGCCTTCGTTCCGTCGAAATCCATCGAGTTCAACAGGATTTCGCCCACACCGAGTTCCGCACCGCGCACCGCCCACCCGATCGCGTCGATACCCGTGCCGCGGCGCCCGCCGTGCGTCGTGACTTCCCACCCCGACGGCGAGGCCGGCGATCCCTCCTGCACAGTGCGCGCGTCGACGGACAGCACGATGCATTGCGAGCCGAATTGCCGTGCCAGCTCGGCCAATAACTCCGGACGCGCGATCGCGGCGGTGTTGACCGACACTTTGTCGGCGCCGGCGCGCAGCAGCATGTCGACGTCCTCCACAGACCGCACACCACCTCCGACCGTCAGCGGGATGAACACCTGCTCCGCCGTCCGTCGCACGACGTCGAGCATGGTGGCCCGTCCTGACGACGACGCGGTGACGTCAAGGAACGTCAACTCGTCGGCGCCCTCGGAGTCGTAAAGGGCGGCCAATTCGACGGGGTCGCCGGCGTCGCGCAGGTTCGCGAAGTTGACGCCCTTGACGACGCGGCCGTTGTCGACGTCCAGGCACGGGATGACGCGAACCGCGACGTCGGCCATCAGTAATCCTCGGGATCGCCGACGTCGCGCAGAATCTCGAGAATCTGCTCGTGACACCGCGGCACGCCCGCGAGGGCCGACGTCGATTGCGCGGTCCAGTCGTAGCCGGCTAAATCGGTGACGACGCCGCCACCGGCTCTGACAAGAGCCACTCCCGCGGCATGGTCCCAGATGTGGTCGCCGAAACTGATTGCGCCACCGAGTATTCCGGCTGCGGTATAAGCGATGTCGATTCCTGTGGCGCCGCTGATACGCAGCCGCGACGTGACCCGGCTCAGGTGTTCGACTACCGCGAGGCGGTAGCGACCTGGGAACCGGCCGCGCCACTCGACGTTGAACGTGCCGACGCCGATGACCGCATCCTCCAAGTTTGCGGGTTCCAGCGGCGGAAGCTCGGCTCCGTTGCAGCGCAGAGATTCATCGACGATTCCGGTGAAGCGTTCGTCGGTGAATGGCAACCAGGTCAGCCCGGCGACCGGCTCGCCGTCCCGCATCAGCCCCAGCAGTATCGCCGCCATCGGCAAACCGGCCGCGTAGTTGAAGGTGCCGTCGATCGGGTCGAGCACCCACACCATCGGCGAGTTGATGTCGGCGCCGCCGTATTCCTCGCCGTGCACCTCGATACCGGTCGCGGACACCAGCGCGTCGACGACTTCGCGCTCGATGGCGAGGTCAACCTCGGTGGCGAAATCCTTGCCTTTCTTGCGGACCGCCGAGTCTGCGCCGTGGCCTTCGACGAATTGTTTGGCCGCCTTGTCGAGAATGGTCGCTGCCGTGTCGACGAGTGCGGCGACGTCGGTGGTGCTCGCCATAGCCACCTATCCTCCGACTGCCGCGAGCGCCTGCGGCAGCGTGAAACGCCCGGCGTAGAGCGCCTTTCCGACGATCGCTCCCTCGACACCGGCGTCGGTGAGCGTGGCGATCTTGCGCAGATCGTCAAGGCTTGACACACCGCCGGAGGCGATCACCGGCGCGTCGGTACGTTCGGCGACGCTGGCCAACAGCTCGATGTTCGGCCCCATCAGCGTGCCGTCCTTGGTGACGTCGGTGACGACGAACCGCGAACAGCCTTCGCTGTCAAGGCGTTCCAGCACTTCCCAGAGATCTCCACCGTCGGTTTCCCAGCCGCGACCGCGCAGGCGGTGCTGGCCGTCGACGATCTGCACGTCCAGTCCGACGGCGACCTTGTCGCCGTGGTCGGCGATCGCCGCCGCGCACCACGCCGGGTTCTCCAGTGCCGCTGTGCCGAGGTTGACGCGCGCGCATCCCGTCGCCAAGGCCGCAGACAATGAGGCGTCGTCGCGGATACCCCCGGACAGTTCGACTTTCACGTCGAGTCTGCCGACGACCTCTGCGAGAAGCTCGCGGTTCGAGCCCCGTCCGAACGCCGCGTCAAGGTCCACAAGGTGGATCCAGTCCGCGCCGTCGCGCTGCCAACCGAGCGCGGCGTCCAGCGCCGAGCCGTATTCGGTCTCGCTGCCGGCCTTGCCCTGCATCAGTCGCACGGCGCGCCCCTCGACGACGTCGACCGCGGGCAGCAGGATCAGCGGCGTCACAGGCCATGCACCCAATTGCTCAGCAGCGTCGCTCCCGCGTCCGCGCTCTTCTCGGGGTGAAATTGCGTAGCCGCCAAGGCGCCATCCTCGACAGCCGCAAGAAACGAAACGTGATGGGTGGCCCACGTCAGCATGGCGTCCTGGCGGCCCTCCCACCGCTGCGCGGCGTAGGAGTGCACGAAATAGAACCGCGTTTCGGCGTCGAGACCGGCGAAAAGCCTGCTGTCGGTTCCGGCATCGACCGTATTCCACCCCATGTGCGGGATCACCGGCGCATCCAATCGCGTGACGGCACCGGGCCATTGGCCACACCCGACGCTCTCGACACCGAACTCCACGCCGCGGTCGAACAAGATCTGCATTCCCACGCACACGCCCAGAACAGGAGCCTGGGCGTCGAGGCGCTCGGCGATGATCTTGTCGCCACCGACCGCGCGCAGGCCCGTCATACATGCCTCGAACGCCCCGACACCGGGAACCACCAGCCCGTCGGCGGCGGCGGCCGCGGCGGGGTCCGCCGTGACCGTCACGTCCGCGCCCACCCGCTCCAGCGCGCGCTGCGCCGACCGGAGGTTACCCGACCCGTAGTCAAGAACCACCACGGATTTTGCTGTCACAGCGTGCCTTTCGTGGACGGCACGCCGGTAACCCGGGGATCGCGTTCGACGGCTTGACGCAGCGCACGCGCCACCGCCTTGTACTGGGCCTCGGTGATGTGGTGCGGGTCGCGGCCGTACAGCGTGCGCACGTGAAGAGCGATGCGCGCATTCATCGCCAGCGATTCGAACACGTGACGGTTGATCACGGTGTGGTAGGGCACACTCGATCCCGTGATCGTGGTGTGGCGCAGGTGATCCGGCTCGCCGGTGTGCACGCAGTACGGCCGGCCCGACACGTCGACAGCAGCGTGGGCAAGTGTTTCGTCCATCGGCACGAACGCGTCGCCGAACCGGCGGATGCCTTTCTTGTCGCCGAGCGCTTGGGCGAGCGCCTGGCCGAGCACGATTGCGGTGTCCTCGATCGTGTGGTGACCCTCGATCTCCACATCGCCCTTCGCCCGTACTGTCAGGTCGAAGCTCGCGTGGCTGCCGAGCGAGTGCAGCATGTGGTCGTAGAACGGCACCCCGGTGTCCACCTGGACGATTCCGCTGCCGTCGAGGTCCAGCTCGACGACGATGTCCGATTCTTTGGTGGTGCGCTCCACGCGGGCGCGGCGGTTCTCGGTCACGATGCTCCTATGGCGAGTTCGGTGGCCACCAGGCGGGTGCTGGCGGCGAGGAAGGCGTCATTCTCGGCGGGTAGCCCGGTGGTGACGCGCAGGAACCCGGGGATACCAACGTCACGGATGAGGATTCCGGCCTCCAGGTAGCGGCGCCACGTCGCTGCGGCGTCGGCGAACTCGCCGAACAGCACGAAGTTCGCGTCGCTGGGGATGACACGAAAGCCCATGCGCGCCAAGCTCTCTGTGACGCGCTCGCGCTCCGCGACCAGCGCGGCGACGCTGCCCAGCGTTTCGTCGGCATGGCGCAGCGCCGCCCGCGCCGCAGCCTGCGTGAGCGCCGACAGGTGATAAGGCAAGCGCACCAGCAGCATCGCGTCGATGACCGCGGGCGCGGCGATCAGATAACCCAGCCGGCCACCGGCGAAGGCGAACGCCTTGCTCATCGTCCGCGTCACGACGAGCTTCGTCGGATACTCATCCAACAGTCCGATCGCGCTTGGCGCCGAGGAGAATTCGCCGTATGCCTCGTCGAGGATCAGCATGCCGCTATCCATCGCATCCAGTAGCTGCCGCAACTCGACCAGCGAAACACTCTGCCCTGACGGATTATTCGGGCTCGCCACGAAGACGACGTCGGGGCGGTACTGCCCGATCGCCGCGACCGCAGCGTCAGTGTCCAAACCGAAATCGTCGGCGCGCCGTGCTTCGAGCCAGCGTGTCTGGGTGCCGTCAGAGATGATCGGGTGCATCGAATAGGACGGCACGAAGCCGATCGCGCTGCGGCCCGGCCCACCGAACGCCTGCAGAAGCTGTTGCAACACCTCGTTCGATCCGTTTGCGGCCCAGAGATTTTTCACGCCGACGCGCACACCGGTCTGCTCGGTCAAGTAGGCAGCAAGATCGCTTCGCAGCGCGACCGCGTCCCGATCCGGGTACCGGTGCAGGTTCGCGGCGATCTCGCGCACGGAGCGCGCCACGTCGTCGACGAGGGCGGCCGTCGGCGGGTGCGGATTCTCGTTGGTGTTCAGCCGTACTGGGACGTCGAGTTGAGGCGCGCCGTACGGCACCTTGCCACGGAGGTCGTCACGCAGGGGCAAATCGTCCAGCGTGACACGTTTGCCGGGCGTCACGACTCGAACCTCCTGCGCACGGCCTCTCCGTGCGCGGGCAGGTCTTCGGCCTTCGCCAACGTGATGACGTGGCCGGAGACGTCTTTCAATGCCGCCTCGGTGTATTCGACGACGTGGATGCCGCGCAGGAATGTCTGCACCGACAATCCGCTGGAGTGCCGGGCGCACCCGGCGGTCGGTAGCACGTGGTTCGACCCCGCGCAGTAGTCGCCGAGGCTCACCGGCGAGTAGGGGCCGACGAAGATGGCGCCGGCCGAACGAATCCGGGACGCGACATCCGCGGCATCGGCGGTTTGGATCTCCAAATGCTCGGCGGCATAGGCGTTCACGACCTCCACCCCCGCGTCAATGTCGTCGACGAGCACGATCGCCGACTGGGACCCGGTCAACGCAGCGTGCACGCGGTCCCGGTGCACGGTCGTATCCAATTGTGCGGCAAGCTCTTTCACCGCGGCGTCCGCGAGCCGCTCAGACGGGGTCACCAACACGCTGGCGGCCATCTCGTCGTGCTCGGCCTGACTGATCAGATCGGCGGCGACGTGCGCCGGATCTGCGGTGTGGTCGGCCAGGATCGCGATCTCCGTCGGTCCGGCCTCGGCGTCGATGCCGACCTGCGAGCGGCAAATCCGCTTCGCCGCAGTGACATAGATGTTGCCGGGCCCGGTGATCATGTCGACGGGCAACAGCTCCGTGCCGTCGGTGTCGGTGCCCCCGTAGGCGAGCAGAGCGATCCCCTGCGCGCCGCCGACGGCCCACACTTCGTCGACGCCGAGCAGCCGCGCGGCGGCAAGGATCGTCGGGTGGGGCAATCCGTCGAATTGCTTCTGCGGTGGTGAGGCGACCACTAGCGATTCGACGCCTGCGGTCTGTGCCGGCACGACGTTCATCACCACGCTCGACGGGTAGACCGCATTGCCGCCCGGAACATAGAGCCCCACCCGCGAAACCGGCACCCAGCGCTCGGTGACGGTCGCGCCCGGCCCGAGCGTCGTCCTGGTGTCAATGCGGCGCTGATCGGTATGCACCGCGCGCGCGCGCTCGATCGCGACCTCCAGTGCGGCGCGCACGTCCGGTGCCACCCCGGCCAGCGCTTCGTCGAGCCGCGCCGCCGGTACGCGTACGGTCTCGGGCCGCACGCCGTCGAACGATGCGCCGTATTCGAGTGCCGCGCCGGCGCCACGGTGGGCGACTTCCTCGACGACGGAGCGCACCACCGGCAGCACAGTCTCGACGTCCGCGCCGCCCCGCGGCAGCGCCGCACGCAACTGCGCGACGCCCAATGTGGCATTGCGCAGGTCGATTCGCGACATCTCGATTGCGGCCATTACCTCGATTCTCCCCGATCGAGGCATCCGAATGAAAATCACTTTTGGCGCGGTGAGGCGCGGTGAGCGCTTCTGAGCGCGCCGAATGTGGTCGTGCTAGGCGCGCACGAACACCGTCTTGCCCGTCATCGCCGGCCACACCGTCGGCGCGTCGTCCCACTCCGCGACGCGTTCGACGACCGATGCGAGGTCACAGCCGCCAGCAATCAATTCGAGCACCTCCGGAATCACCGTGCGCGCGTTCACCCGCCCGGTGACGAACCGGACTCCGTGGGTGTACATGGCCAGCAGCGGCATCTCGACACTGCCCTGGAAATAGACGCCGGTGTCCGTGCACACGCCGTCCGGCCAGGTCAAGCGCAGGGTGGCCGACAGCAGGCTTGGGTCTCTGGCGGTATGCACAGTGACCGGGTACGGATCCCACGACCGATCCGGTTTGGCCAGGTCGTGGACGTTCGCGCCCAGCTTCTCGGCAGCTGCGAGCCGATGCTCGTCGGTGTCGACGTAGTCGACCTGGGCGCCGATCGCCGCTGCGAACGCTGCGGCATACACGCCGATCGAAAGTCCTCCGACGACGAGGACGCGGCGATCGCTCGCGTCAAGCGCGTCCAGCTCGGAGCGGTACGGGCCAACCGTGCGCCAGCCGTCGGGGACGTTGTCCGACAGCGACGCGATCGCGACCGGGTCGACCGTGCCAGGAACGGAAATCAGCATCGCATCGGCATACGGCACCAGCACCACGTCGGCCATGAACCCGCCACCGTCGTGCCCCGATATCGGGGCCATTCCGTACGTCGCCATCAACGGAAGCGAGCTGCACGACCCCGTGAGGCCGCGACGGCATTCGGGGCAGCTGCCGCAGTTGATCTGGAACGGTACGACCACCCGATCGCCGACGCGCACGCTCGTCACGTCATCGCCGACGGCGATCACCTCGGCGATTCCCTCGTGACCTACCGCGTGGCCGGGCGGAACCGGCAACACGCCTTGGCTGACTCCCACGTCCAAGTCACAGCATGCGACCGCGATGGGACGCACCAGTGCCTGCTCGGGGGACGTAATCGCCGGTTCGGGGGCGTCGCGCCACGCGTAGACGTCCGCGTCTTCGAACAGCAGTTGCCGCATCGTGACCATTCTTGAGTAATCACTCAAGTAAAGTCAATACCGTGCCCCGCCCCGATCGCAGCCGCGCGGCGTTGATCGACGCCGCGGCGATCCTGTTCCGCCGGCAGGGGTATGCGGCGACCGGGCTGAACCAGATCCTCGACGAGGCCGGGGCCAAAGCGGGATCGCTGTATCACCACTTCCCCGGCGGGAAGCAAGAGCTTGCGGCGGCGGTCGTGGAGTCCGCGGGTGCCCAGATCGGGCAGATCCTGCGCGGGGCGCTCGCACAGGACGTCCCGGCGGCCGTGGTCGTCGAGCGCTGGCTGGACATGCTGGCCGCCGGGCTGGCCGGCGACCACCGCGACGGGTGCCCGGTCGAGCCCATTGCGACGGAGTCCGTGCACGCCAGCGAATTGGTGCGTCGCGCCGCGTCGCAGGCCTTCGACAGTTGGAGTGCAGCGCTCGCGGGACGGCTGCAAGCAGACGGATGGGAGCCTGACAGGGCCGACGACACCGCGCTGGCGGTGCTGTCGCTCATCGAAGGTGCGCTGGTGCTGTCGCGCACGAAAGGTGATGCGGCGGCGCTGAATTCGGCCAAGACAGCCGCGCGGGCTCTGCTCAGCGCAGGCTAGAAATCCAAGCCGATGTCGAGCACGCGCACCGAGTGGGTGAGCGCGCCGACGGAAAGGTAGTCGACGCCCGTCGATGCATACGCGTGCGCGTTCTCCAGTGACAGCCCGCCAGAGGACTCCAGTTTGACGCCGGGCGCGCGGGCGTCGCGGCGCTGCGCGGCGATCTGCGTCCGCCACACAGGGAAGTTGTCGAGCAGAACCAGCTCGACGGGTTCGGCGAGCACCTCGTCGAGCTGTTCGAGCGAGTCGACTTCGACTTCGCACGGCAGGTCGGGCGCCGCCGCCCTGACTGCGTGCAACGCTGCGACCACCGAGCCCGCCGCAGCGACATGGTTGTCCTTGATCAGCGCCGCGTCGCCCAGCCCCATCCGGTGGTTCTGCCCACCGCCGACGCGCACGGCGTACTTCTGCAGCACCCGCAGCCCGGGAAGGGTCTTGCGGGTGTCGCGCACGATCGCGCGGGTGCCGGCGACGGCGTCGACCCAATGCCGGGTCGTCGTCGCGATCCCGGAGAGGTGGCAGACGAGGTTCAGCATCGTCCGCTCGGCGGTCAGCAGCCCACGCGTCGGCGCCGCGATCCGCAGCGCGGCGCTGCCCGCGCCGAGCCACTCTCCATCGGCGGTCTTGTCGAGCACCCGGTAGCCACCCATGCCGAGCACCTCGTCGAGCACCAACTGCGCGACCTCGAGTCCGGCGATGACGCCGGCGTCGCGGGTGACCAGCGCCGCGGTAGTCGTGGCGTCCGCGAGCACGGTCGCCTCGGTGGTGATGTCCGGGCCGTACCGTAGGTCTTCGTCGAGTGCGCGGCGAATCACCGCACGAGCCTCGGCGACCTCGTGCTCGGTGAGTCGCATCAGGAGCAGGCCCCGGCCGGCACCGGCGCCTCGACGACGACACTGCCGTCGGACGCCAGCCGCAGGGTGGTGCTTCTGGCCTGCGCGGGATCGGCATCCGGATCATCGCTTCGATGGTGACAGCCGCGTGTCTCGGCACGGGCCAGCGCCGCAGCAGTTACCGCTCGGGCAGTGACGGTCAGCGCGATGTCCTCGGCGTCCGCGCGCGTGTGTGCCGACCGAACAGGTGCGGTGCTGAGCTCCTGCGCGAGACGGGTGAGACCCTCAGCGTCGCGCACGACCGAGGCGTGCGCCGTCATAGCGCGCTGAAGGTACTTGCGGGACAACGCATCACGCGTGACCGTCACCGCCGGTGACGCCGTCACGGGGCCGCGGGCGAGCGCGTGTGTTGCGGCGGCTCTACCAGCCCGGCCACCGACGACCAGACCCTCGAGCAGACTGTTGGACGCCAACCGGTTCGCGCCGTGCAGTCCGGTGCGCGCGACTTCCCCCGCCGCGTAGAGACCCGCAAGGTCCGTGCAGCCGTCCACGTCGGTGACGACACCCCCGCAGCTGTAATGCGCGCCTGGCACGACGGGAATCAACTCGCGAGTCGGGTCGATTCCGGCGCCTCGACACGCCGCGGTGATAGTCGGGAACCGGTCTGCGAGGTTCGGGACAGCGCGCGCGTCGAGGTAGGCGCAGCGATCGCCGGTGCTGCGCAGCCGCGCATCGATCGCGCCGGCGACTACGTCGCGAGGTGCTAAATCGCCCATCGGGTGAACGCCCGCAGTGATCGACCTGCCCTGCGCGTCAACGAGTTTGGCGCCTTCTCCGCGCAGTGCCTCGGTGATCAACGGTCGCCGTCCGTCGCGTCCGTCGAACAACATCGTTGGGTGGAACTGGATGAACTCGATGTCGCTGACCGCAACTCCGGCCCACAGCGCCAGCGCGATGCCGTCGCCCGTCGAGCCCGGCGGGTTGGTGGTGGCGAGGTACATGTTGCCGAGCCCGCCAGTCGCCAAGATCACAGCCGGTGCGTGTACGACGCCCACGCCGTCGTCGTTGACCACTTCCACCCCGGTGATGCCCTCGGTATCGGAAAGTAGTTGCAGGGCAACGTGATTGCGGCGGATGTCCAGCGAAGCGGCCGCGTGATCGAGCGCGCGCTGCACCTCGGCGCCGGTCGCGTCACCGCCGGCGTGAATGATCCTGCGCGTGGAATGCCCGCCCTCGCGGGTCAGCGCCCATTGGCCAGGTGCGCTCTCGTCGAATTGAGCTCCGGCAGAACACAATTCGGTGACCGCACAATAGCCGTCGGCGACGATCGAGCGAACCGCGTCGGGGTCACACAATCCTCCGCCTGCCGCCACGGTGTCGTTCACGTGGGCATCGATGGAGTCCTCGGTCTGCGGCAGCACGACCGCGATGCCGCCCTGCGCGTAGAACGTCGCGGTGTTGCCGGCCTTGCTCAACACCATGACCGTGGCACCGCGCCGGGATGCGGCCAGGGCAGCCGCCAGACCGGCGACCCCCGTGCCGATCACCACGACGTCGGCACGCGCCTGCCAGTCGCTCATTCGCCGCCGCCGGGCTGGCCGATCTCGATCATCCGCTGCACGCTGCGGCGCGCCAACCGCGCGATCTCGGGATCAACGTCGACTTCGTCGACACCGTCTGTGAGGCAGCGCAGCAATGCGGCCGGGGTGATCATCTTCATGTACTTGCACGACGCCCGGTCGTTGACCGCCCGGAAGTCGACTTCCGGTGCGGCCCTGCGCAATTGATGCAGCATGCCAACCTCGGTGGCGACGAGGACCTGCCGTGCATGGGTTCCGCGCGCCGCCTCGAGCATGCCACCAGTGGACAAGATCTTGACGCGTTCGGGCGGCACTGCCCCCTCACCGGCGAGGTACAACGCCGACGTCGCGCATCCGCATTCGGGGTGCACGTACAACTCTGCGTCGGGGTGCGAGCGCGCCTGGTTGGCCAATTCGTCGCCGTTGATGCCGGCGTGGACATGACATTCGCCCGCCCATATGTGCAGATTTTTGCGGCCTGTCACCCGTCGCACGTGCGCGCCGAGGAACTGGTCCGGGCAGAACAGCACCTCGCGGTCCTCGGGAATGGACGCGACGACGTCGACGGCGTTGGCCGAGGTGCAGCAGACGTCCGTGAGCGCTTTCACCGCCGCGGTGGTGTTGACGTAGGACACGACGACGGCGCCGGGATGGTCGGCCTTCCACGCCGCTAACTCGTCGGCGGTGATCGAGTCGGCCAGAGAACACCCGGCCCGCTGGTCCGGGATCAGCACGGTCTTGTCTGGGCTGAGGATCTTGGCCGTCTCGGCCATGAAATGCACGCCGCAGAACACGATGGTCTGCTCGGGCGCCTCGGCGGCGATGCGGGACAACGCGAGCGAGTCGCCGACATGGTCAGCGACGTCCTGGATGGCCGGGATCTGGTAGTTGTGCGCGAGAAGCGTCGCGTCGCGCTGTTTGGCGAGTCGACGGACCTCGGCGGCCCACGCAGCATCCGGCTCCACGCCTGTGTAGGGGCCGTCCTGAAGGATCGTCATCGCCGCGCTCTCCTCAAGGGTAGTTTTCGACTTATAATCGAAAACATGCCACATACTAGCACCGAGCACGAGGTGCTCGCGGTCGTGTTCCAGGTTCGCCACCTCGACACACCGGATCCGGAGCTCAGCGTGCTGCTGTGGGAACGGGCGATGAATCCGCAGCGTGGCACCTGGTCGTTGCCCGGGGGCCGGCTGCGCGATGACGAGGACATGACCAGCTCAATTCGCCGTCAGCTGGCCGAAAAAGTGGACCTGCGTGAGATAGCTCACCTGGAGCAGTTGGCTGTGTTTTCGGACCCGGCGAGGGTGCCGGACACGCGAACCATCGCGTCGACGTTCCTCGGATTGGTGCCCTCCCCCGCGACGCCCGCCCTGCCGCCGGATACTCGATGGCATCCCGTCGGTGCGCTGCCGACGATGGCATTCGACCACGAACCGATGGTGGAGTACGCGCGAGCCCGGCTCGGAGCGAAACTGTCTTACACGAATATCGGATTCGCCTTGGCGCCAAAGGAATTCGCATTGTCGTCCCTGCGCGACATCTACGGTGCGGCGCTGGGCTATCAGGTGGACGCCACCAACCTGCAGCGCGTGCTGGCCCGTCGCGGCGTGATCACACCGACCGGCGGGACCGCGCGGTCCGGACGAAGCGGGGGCAGGCCGGCCGCGCTGTACCAATTCACCGAGTCCCAATACCGCGTCACCGACGAATTCGCCGCGTTGCGGCCGCCCGGGTGAGTCGACTGGATTCTTAATGGCTTCTTAAGGTAAGAATGCCGGGGGGCTACCAAAGATCGACTTTTTCGCCCGAACGCTCATCGGAGAGGTGTTCACATGACGTCTGCCAGGCCGGCGACGACCACCGGTGCTGAGTGGATCGGCCGCGAGCCTCACCAGGAGGTTCAGCGCGGTCGCCCCGTGCTCCCCGAGAACGATCCGTTCTACGACCCGCCGCAGGGCTTCGAGCACGCCGCGCCCGGAACGGTGTTGCGGTCGCGTGACGTCGAGCTGGCGTTCATGGGCCTCGTCAAGCAAGAGTTCACCGCCACCCAGTTGCTGTACCGGTCCAACGACCGTCATGGCACCCCGGAAGCGACCGTGACGACCGTGCTCGTGCCCGCCGAACGCGGCCCCGAGGACGTCTGCCCGGTGGTGTCGTATCAATGCGCGATCGACGCGATCGCTTCGCGCTGCTTTCCGTCGTACGCGTTGCGCCGCGGTGCGTTCGCCGTCGGCGCCCTGGCACAGTTCGAGCTGCTGCTGATCAGCGCCGCTTTGGCGGAGGGCTGGGCGGTCGCGGTGCCCGACCACGAGGGCTCCCACGGCATCTGGGGCGCGCCGTATGAGCCGGGCTACCGGATTCTCGACGGCGTCCGGGCCGCGCTTTCCTGTGAGCGCCTCGGCCTGGCCGCTACGGCTCCGATCGGCTTATGGGGTTATTCGGGCGGCGGATTGGCATCGTCATGGGCCGCCGAAGTCGCGGCCGACTATGCGCCCGAGCTGAATCTCGTTGGCGCCGTGCTTGGTTCGCCCGTCGGCGACCTGGGCAGCACCTTCCGCCGACTCAACGGTTCGTTCTATTCCGGTTTGCCCGCGATGGTCGTCGCCGCCCTGGGCCACGTCTATCCGGAGCTCGACCGGGTGATCAAGCGCCATGCCACCGACGAGGGTCGCAAGCTGCTCGAGTCGTTGGAGCGGATGACGACCGTCGAGGCCGTGCTGCGGATGATCCGCAAGGACATGGACTCCTACGTGGACAGGCCGCTGGAGGAAATCCTCGACGAGCCCGAGGTGCAGCACGTATTCGCCGACATCAAGCTCGGCAAGACCGCGCCCAGCCTTCCGGTCCTCGTCGTGCAGGCCGTGCACGACAAGATCGTGTCCGTCGACGACATCGACGAGCTGACCGACAACTACCGCGCGGGCGGGACCACCGTCACCTACCACCGCGACCGGTTCTGCGAGCACATGCTGCTGCACCCGTTGTCGGCGCCGATGACGTTGCGTTGGCTTCGTGACCGCTTCGCCGGGCGACCGGTCAACGAGCACATTGTGCGGACAACCTGGCCGACGCTGTTCAATCCGTCGACGTACGTCGGGATGGTACGACTTGTGAAGATCGCCGCGAAGGTCATCACCGGGCGCACGGTCGAGCGCTGTCCGCTGTCCTACGCTGACGCAGGCTAATTCGCGACGGGCGCGTCCTCGGTTTCCGCGACCTCCGGCATGACGCCGAGGTTGTCGTGGGCCGATCCGGCGGCCATCGCCGCGCAGACGAGGGCGGCCGCTGCGGCGGGTAAGAGCAACACCGTGATGATCTGCAGCGGACTGTGGCCGAAGAACACTGACGGTGCTTCGGTGAAGTAGTGAAGCTTGTGATCGGCGGGGACCGTTCCAATGTCGAAGTGGCCGTAGCGAAGTCGAACGAGGCCGGCGCCGACGCCGGCAGCCGCGCCGGCAGCCGTGATTCCGCCCGCGGTCAGCGCCATCACCATGGCGGGACCGCGACGCTGCCGAAATTGCCACATCAGCACCGCGCTGACGATCGCCAATCCCACCAGCAGGCCGAACATCATCACCGCGGAGTCGAAGAAGTGGTCCGCCTCGTTTCCGAGGTATTCGTGAATTCGCTTGCCCGACTTGGACACTGCGGCGACGCTGTGCACCGGCGGCGCGATCCACGCCCAGAGGGCACCGGCAACGGCACCGGCAACGGCCATGCCCGCCACCACTGCGAGCCACAATTTCACCGCTTCGTCTCCAAGTCTTTCGAGTCCAGCTCCCCGTGCCGCGAACATCGGGCCGTCCACCCGTCGGGGCGCACCTGCACGATCATTCGCCGCCCGCACTCGGCACAGTAGCGCGGCGGCTCGAGCCCGAGCCGTGCCGCCATCGGAGTGCCGCTGCCCGCCGGTTCGCCCGTGTAGACGTTGAAATTTTCTGCCATCACTACAGCGTGGCGTTCAGTGCCTTGATCGGCATCTGAAGGTCGTCGAGCAGCTCGAGATCGGACTCCGCCGGCCGGCCCAGGGTGGTCAGGTAGTTGCCGACGATAACCGCGTTGATGCCGCCGAGAATCCCCTGCTTGGCGCCGAGGTCGCCGAGTGTGATTTCGCGCCCGCCCGCGAACCGCAGCATCGTGCGCGGAAGCGCCAGCCGGAACGCCGCGACGGCTTTGAGCGCTTCAGGCACCGGCAGCACGTCCAGGTCGCCGAACGGCGTGCCGGGACGCGGGTTGAGGAAGTTCAGTGGGACCTCATCGGGTTCCAATTCAGCTAGCTGGCAAGCGAATTCGGCGCGCTGCTCGAGCGTCTCCCCCATCCCGAGGATGCCTCCGCAACACACCTCCATGCCCGCGTCGCGCACCATCAACAGCGTGTGCCAGCGCTCCTCCCACGTGTGCGTCGTCACGACATTGGTGAAGTAGGACCGTGCCGTCTCCAAGTTGTGGTTGTAGCGGTGCACGCCCATCGCGGAAAGCTCGTCGACCTGATCCTGGCGGAGCATGCCCAGCGAGCACGCGATCTGGATGTCGACCTCGTTGCGGATCGCCTCGATACCCGCGGCCACCTGGGCCAGCAGCCGCTCGTCGGGTCCCCGCACCGCCGCGACGATGCAGAATTCCGTCGCGCCGGTCTTCGCGGTCTGCTTGGCGGCCTCGACAAGGCTCGGAATGTCCAACCAAGCGCTGCGCACCGGCGACGCGAACAGCCCGGACTGCGAGCAGAAATGGCAGTCCTCGGGGCAGCCGCCCGTCTTGAGGCTGATGATGCCCTCGACCTCGACCTCGGGGCCGCACCAGCGCATCCGCACCTCGTGGGCCAGCGCGAGCAGCTCGTCGACCTGCTCGTCGGGTAGCCGCAGCACCTGAAGCACCTGGTCCTCGCGCAGGCCTTCGCCGCGTTCCAGCACTTGCTCGCGGGCCTGTTCCAGAATGTCGGTCACGGTGCTCCTTAGCTCACTTGAACAGCGTTCAGGTTACGGTAGCGGGGTGCAGCTCCACAAAGCGGACCTCGTCGACGCGGCGGCCGCGCTGTTGGACACCTACGGGATCGCCGACCTGACCATGCGCCGGCTCGCACGCGAACTCGACGTCAGCCCGGGCGCACTGTACTGGCATTTCCCGAACAAGCAGGCCCTGCTCGGCGCGGTGGCCGACCGGATTCTGCGTGGAGTCGACGACGCGCCCGGCGACTGGCGCGACCGGGTCGGCCAGGTAGGCGCACGCCTTCGCGATGCTCTGCTCTCGCACACCGACGGCGCGGAGCTTGTGTCGGCAAGCTTCGCGGCGGGCCAGTCAGCCGCGACGACGCGCATCGTCGCGTACTTGTCCGCCGCCGCGGCCGACGCCGGCCTCGCGGGTGAGCAGGCCGAACTCGCCGCTCGCACGGTCGTCTACTACGTGCTGGGCTTCACAGCGGACGAGCAGTCGCGACTGCAGTGGGACGCAGCAGGCGCGTTGCCCGATGGGCAGTCGGTGCTGACGACGGACCCGTCCGCGCGATTCACGTTCGGTTTGCGGCTGCTAGTCGACGGCATAGGACCGCGCGAAACGGCGGTTTCGCACGCTAAGTGCGAGTAGCGACGTGCGAAACGGCGGTTTCGCGGGTTACCTGATGACGTGCTCGACGCGGTTGTTTCCGTCCCAATGGCGGATGCCGACGAACTCCGCGTGAACGTCCCGCGACAGCCGCCGGATCGCGAACGCTTCACGTAGTTGCGCCGGGTCCACCCGGCGAGCAAGCGTGACGTGCGGAGTCCATTGGCCCACAGCCGTATTCGGCGCCGGAGCGGGGTCGGCGTACGGCTGGCACATCCGCCATGCCTCGGCGTGCAGCGCGAGTAGATCCGTCGACGGCACTACCGCCCGCACTAAAATCAACGGTGAATGACCGAAAACCATTGGCGCGCCGACGATTGCGGACAAAGGCAGCCGGGCATTGAGCGCAGACAGCAGTGGGTCGACGTCCGCGGCGATGGTGTCGGCCACCACCAGCGTGACGTGTGGACGGCTGGTCTGAGTGGGACTGCGCAGACTGAGATCCGAAAGTCGTTGCCACACACGGCGAATAGCTGTCTCAGTATCGGGATCGAACAACAGCTCGATCGAATGCACCATGTCAGCCCGCCAGAGCTGCCAGCCAGTCTTTGTCGACGGCCGACTCGCTCACCTGCTCGAACTGCTCGCGGGACAGCGCCGCGGCCCCCGCCGGCAACACCGCCCGCAGCGGCGCCATCCGTCCCAGCGCTTCCCTATTGCCCAATTCGACCTGCCCCGGTTCGGACGGCCACGCGCCGATGATCAGACCCTCACATGAAACATTCCGCGCCTCAAGGGCTTCCAGCGTGAGCGCGGTGTGGTTGAGCGTGCCCAAACCGGCTGAGACGACGACAAGCACCGGCGCGTGCAGGTCGACAGCGAGGTCGCGCAACGTCACTCCGTCGTCGCCGAGTTCGACGAGCAGGCCGCCCGCTCCCTCGACCAGAGTGAGTTGATGTGCTCGGCCGACAGTACGAATGAAAACGTCGAGTTCGACGCGGTTCGGCAGCGGCAGCCCAGCACGCGATGCCGCCGCGACAGGTGCCAGCGCCTCGGGGTAGCGCCACGACCCGACGACGCGATCGACACCCGATAGCCGGGTGACCTCGGCGAGGTCGTCGTCACCGTCCGCGGTGCCGGTCTGCACGGGCTTGCACACCTCGACGTCGATCCCCGCGAGCCGCGCACGACACGCTAGCGCCGCGGTCGCGACCGTCTTACCGACGGCGGTGTCGGTTCCCGTGACGAGAAGGACGCTCACGTGCGTGCGCTGCGGAGCACGTCCGTCAACACCCGCTGCGCCGTGTCCAGCTCGTCGTCGGAAAGGGATGCGCGGGCGGTCAATCGCAGCCGCGACGTCCCCGCCGGTACCGACGGCGGCCGGAAACACCCCACCCGCACGCCGCGGTCCAGGCATGCGGTTGCAGCTGCCACCGCCGCCTCGGGTTCGCCCAGAATGACCGAGACGACGGCGGATTCGGGCCGTTCGTCGACACCGCACGTCTCGGCCAGAACCGCCGCCATGCGCAGTACTCGCGACGCCCGGTCGGGCTCATCGATCAATACGCGCAGCGCCGCCGAAGCGGCACCCAACGCAGCAGGGGCAAGCCCGGTGTCGAAGATCATCGGCCGGGCCGCGTCGATCAAATGATCGCGTACCGCGCGCGGCCCCAGCACAACACCACCCTGACTGCCCAGTGCCTTCGACAGCGTCGTCGTCATCACCACGTCCGGCGCGCCGGCTAGCCCCACCTCGTGCAGCAATCCCCGGCCGCCCTGGCCCCGGACACCCAGTGCATGCGCTTCATCGACAAGCAACAGCGCGCCGTGCCGGCGGCAGACGTCGTGCAACGCCGGCAACGGCGCCAACGCACCGTCAGCGGAGAACACCGAGTCGGTGACGACGACGGCCCGGTCTTCGACCCGCGACGCAAGGGTGGTTTCGACGGCGTCGACGTCGCGGTGCGCGGCCACCACCACCCGGGCACGCGACAGCCGGCACGCGTCGACGATCGACGCGTGACAGTGCGCGTCGGACACGATCAGCGCGCCCGGGCCGGACAGCGCGACGACCGCAGCCAGGTTCGCGGTATAGCCCGACGAGAACACCAAAGCCGATGGCGCACCGACGAATTCGGCCAGCACCGCCTCGAATTCTTCGTGCAGTTCGGTGTTGCCGGTCACCAGCCGCGAGCCGGTCGACCCGGCACCCCAGGTTCGCAGCGCCTGCACGCCGGCCTCGATCACCGCCGGATGCTGCGACAGCCCCAGATAGTCGTTCGACGCCAGGTCCACCTCGACCGCGACCGCCGGGCGGGTACGCAACGACCGACGAAGTCCGGCGCTGCGACGCTGCTGCTCGCGCTCGTCGAGCCACGCCAGCGGGGAAACGTCGATACGGCCTTTCATTGCGCCTTACCCTACTGAGCTGGCCACCGCGGCCATGGCCGAGGTGATCTGGTCGACCTCCTCGGACGTGCAGATGTAGGGCGGCATCGCGTAGATCAGATTGCGGAACGGCCGCAGCCAGACGCCATGGTCGAGCGCCACCGGTGTCGCGACAGCAAGATCGACGGGACGCTCCATCTCGATCACGCCGATCGCGCCGAGCACCCGCACGTCGGTGACACCGCGGACATCGCGCGCCTTCCCGAGCCCGGCGTTAAGACCGGACTCGATCGCGGCGACGCGAGAGCGCCAATCCTGGCCGAGCAGCAACTCCACCGAGGCGACCGAAACCGCGCACGCCAGCGCGTTGGCCATGAATGTCGGGCCGTGCATCAACGCGCGGGGCTCGTGGCTGCTGATGCTCCGGGCAATCTCCGCACTGCACAGCGTCGCAGCCAAGGTGATGTAGCCGCCCGTCAGCGCCTTGCCGACGCACATGATGTCGGGTGCGACGCCGGCGTGGTCGGCGGCGAACAACTCCCCTGTGCGGCCGAAGCCGGTGGCGATCTCGTCGAAGATCAGCAGCACGTCGTGGCGGCGGCACGCGTCGCGCAGGTCGACGAGGTAGCGGGGATCGTGAAAGCGCATTCCGCCCGCGCCCTGCACCACCGGTTCGACGATCACCGCCGCGAGGTCGTCCGCGTGCTCGGCGAGTTGCTGCTCGAACGCGGCGCTGTACGACGGGTCGTACTCGGCAGGAACCTGCGGCGCGAACACTTGGCGCGCAAGGACGTCGACCCACAGCGAGTGCATGCCACCGTCGGGGTCGCAGACGCTCATCGGCGTGAACGTGTCGCCGTGGTATCCGCCCCGCCAGGTCATCAGCCGGTGTTTGGTCGGCCGGCCGAGGCCGCGCCAATACTGCAGCGCCATCTTGACGGCCACCTCCACCGACACCGAGCCGGAATCGCTGAAGAACACGGTGTCGAGCCCGTCGGGTGTGACGTCGACGAGCAACTGCGCGAGCCGTGCCGCCGGTTCGTGCGTGAGCCCGCCGAACATGACGTGGTTCATCGTGGCGACCTGATCGGTGATCGCCGCGTCGAGCACCGGATGGCCGTGCCCGTGGATCGCGGTCCACCACGAGCTCATCGCGTCGAGCACGTCGACACGCCGGCCGTCGTTAATGACACTCAACCAAGGCCCGTGCGCGCCGACCGCGACCACGGGTGCCAACGCATCAGGGCCGACGGGGCTGTAGGGATGCCAGACATGCGCGGCGTCGATTGCGCCGATCTCGTCGGGCGTCAACCCAGGCACGGGCATTGAGCCTAATAGAGCCATTTCTGAAGAACCGCTTGGTGTTTGCTCCGTGTAGACCAAGGCATGAGGTTGGCCGCCGCCTTGGGTACATTGACTCCGACCATGATCACCCTGACGCGCGCGCCCGCCGCGCCGGCTCCCCCGTTGCGGCCACCGCAAGCGCCACCGCCGACCGACCGCAAAAGCGAGTTCTACCGCCACGATCTGGACGGACTGCGCGGTGTCGCGATCGCGCTCGTCGCGATGTTCCACATCTGGTTCGGCCGCGTTTCCGGTGGTGTCGACGTTTTCTTGGTGCTGTCCGGATTCTTCTTCGGCGGCCGGCTGCTGCGGACGGCGTTGACCCCGGGTTCGTCGTTGTCACCGGTGCCCGAGGTCACCCGGTTGGTGCGCCGGCTGCTTCCCGCGCTCGTCGTCGTCCTGGCCGGTGCCGCCCTCCTGACCATCCTGATTCAACCGCAGACTCGCTGGGAAGCGTTTGCTGATCAGAGTCTGGCGAGCCTCGGCTACTACCAGAACTGGGAGTTGGCAAACACCGTCTCGAGCTACTTGCGCGCGGGGCAGGCGGTCAGCCCGCTGCAACACATCTGGTCGATGTCTGTGCAGGGCCAGTTCTACATCGGCTTTCTCGCCGTGGTGTTCGGGTTTGCGTATCTGAGCCGCAGGCGACTGGGCAAACACCTGCGGACAACGTTCGTAGTGTTGCTGAGCGCACTGACCATCGCATCGTTCGTGTACGCGGTCTTCGCGCATGAGGACAACCAGGCGATCGCGTACTACAACAGTTTCGCCCGAGGCTGGGAGCTGCTGCTGGGCGCGCTCGTCGGCGCGTTGGTGCCGTACGTGCGTTGGCCGATGTGGTTGCGCACCGCGATCGCCACCGTCGCACTCGCGGCGATCGTGTCCTGCGGCGCGTTGATCGACGGCGTCAAGCAATTCCCCGGCCCGTGGACGTTGGTGCCAGTCGGCGCCACGCTGCTGATGATCCTCGCGGCGGCGAATCGTCAGACCGACCCGCGCACCCGCGATCGCATGCCGCTGCCCAATCGGGTGCTGGCCAGTGCCCCCTTCGTCGCGCTAGGCGCGATGGCGTACTCGCTCTATCTGTGGCACTGGCCGCTGCTGATCTTCTGGCTCGCTTACAGCGGACACAATCACGCCGGGTTCGTCGAAGGCACCGCGATACTGCTCGTGTCGGGCGTCCTCGCGTATCTGACCACCCGGCTCGTCGAGAACCCGCTGCGCTACCGGGCGCCGACCGCGCCTCGCCCCGAAGCGGTTCCGCTGCGCACGCGTTTCGGCCGTCCCACGTTGGCGCTGGGATCGGCGGTGGCGCTGCTCGGGGTGGCGCTGACCGCGACGTCGTTCACGTGGCGCGAGCACGTCATCGTCCAGCGCGCGCACGGCAAGGACCTGCCCGGGCTCTCGATCCGCGACTACCCCGGCGCATTGGCGCTGACCGCCAACGCCAAAGTGCCGTCCCTGCCGATGCGTCCGACGGTGCTGGAGGCGAAGAGCGATCTGCCCGTGACCACCGCCGACGGCTGCATCAGTGACTTCGGCGATCTGCAGATACACATCTGCGTGTACGGCGACAAAAATGCCAGCCGCACAATCGCACTGGCGGGCGGCTCGCATGCCGAGCACTGGATCACGGCGCTCGATCCGATCGGACAGCGCCATCACGTCAAGATCGCGACGTACCTGAAGATGGGCTGCCCGCTGACCACCGAAGAACTCCCGACGATCGTCGGCGACAACATTCCGTACCCGCAGTGCAAACAATGGGTGGACACCGTGATGGACAAGCTCGTCGCCGACCGGCCCGACTACGTGTTCACCAACTCGACGCGACCCCGCTTCAATGCGCCGGGCGACGAAATGCCCGCCAGCTACTTGGGCATCTGGGATGTCCTGTCGCGCAACGACATCGGGATCCTAGGCATTCGGGACACGCCATGGCTGGAGCGTGACGGTGTGCCGTTCGAACCGGCCGACTGCCTGGCCGAAGGCGGCACTGCCACCTCCTGCGGCATGAAACGAACTGAAGTGCTCAACGACCACGACCCGACCCTGGACTACGTCGCGCAGTTCCCGCAGCTGAAACCGCTCGACATGAGCAATGCCATTTGCGGCCCGGACATCTGCCGCGCCGTGGTCGGAAATGTCTTGGTATACCACGACTCTCACCATCTGTCCGCCACCTACGTGCGCACGATGATCGATGAGCTCGACCGCCAGATCGGTGCGGCCACCGGGTGGTGGTGAGCGGTGCGGCACGTCGCCCACCTCGCTAGGGTCGAGTAGTGACCGCCAACGAGACGACCCCGGGAAGCGCGCCGCCGCTCGCGACGGTGTGGCCGGGAACGCCGTATCCGCTTGGCGCCACCTACGACGGCGCAGGCACTAATTTCTCGCTGTTCTCCGAGGTCGCCGAAAAGGTCGAACTCTGCCTGATCGCCAAGGACGGCACCGAAGAACGGATCCGCCTCGACGAGGTCGACGGCTTCGTCTGGCACTCCTACCTTCCCGCTATCACACCCGGGCAGCGGTACGGGTTCCGCGTGTACGGCCCGTGGGATCCGGCCGCCGGGCACCGGTGCGACCCGAGCAAGCTTCTCCTCGATCCTTACGGCAAGGCGTTCGACGGTGACTTCACCGAGGGCCAAGCGCTGTTCTCCTACGACCTCAAGGCCGCCGACGACTCCGGATCGGGTGACCGGCCGATGGTCGACTCGCTCGGGCACACGATGACCAGCGTCGTGGTCAATCCGTTCTTCGACTGGGGGTCCGACCGCGCGCCGCGGCGGCCCTACAACGAGACGATCATCTACGAGGCGCACGTCAAGGGCATGACGCAGACGCATCCCGACGTGCCGGAGGAACTGCGCGGCACCTACGCCGGACTGTCGCATCCGGCGGTGATCGACCATCTGCTCTCGCTGAACGTCACCGCAATCGAGCTGATGCCGGTGCACCAGTTCATGCACGACTTTCGCCTTCTCGACCTCGGGCTGCGGAATTACTGGGGCTACAACACGTTCGGGTTCTTCGCGCCGCATGCGCAGTATGCGTCGGTCCGCAATCCTGGTGCGGCCGTCGCCGAGTTCAAGACCATGGTGCGCACCTTCCACGACGCGGGCATCGAGGTGATCCTCGACGTGGTTTACAACCACACCGCCGAGGGCAATCAGCTGGGGCCCACCATCAACTTCCGAGGCATTGACAACGCTGCCTACTACCGCTTGGTCGACGAGGATTTGCGCTATTACAAGGATTTCACCGGCACCGGCAACAGCCTCAATGCCCGCAACCCGCACACACTGCAACTGATCATGGACTCGCTTCGGTACTGGGTGCTGGACATGCACGTCGACGGCTTCCGGTTCGATCTCGCCGCTGCACTCGCCCGCGAGCTGCACGACGTCGACCGGCTGTCGGCGTTCTTCGACCTCGTGCAACAGGATCCGGTGGTCAGTCAGGTCAAGCTGATCGCCGAGCCGTGGGATGTCGGCGAAGGCGGCTACCAAGTGGGCAACTTCCCCCCGCAGTGGACCGAATGGAACGGCAAGTACCGCGACACTGTCCGGGACTACTGGCGCGGCGAACCCGCCACGCTGGGCGAGTTCGCGTCGCGGCTCACCGGGTCGTCGGATCTGTATGAGGCCACCGGTCGCCGGCCGGGTGCCAGCATCAACTTCGTCACCGCGCACGATGGGTTCACGCTGCACGACCTGGTCTCCTACAACGAGAAACACAACGAAGCCAACGGTGAAGGCAACCGCGATGGTGAAAGCCACAACCGGTCGTGGAACTGCGGCGTGGAAGGCCCGACCGACGATCCCGAGATCACCAAGCTGCGCTGTCGGCAGATGCGTAATTTCCTTGCCACGCTGATGGTTTCGCAGGGCACGCCGATGATCACCCACGGCGACGAGATCGGCCGCACCCAGCTCGGGAATAACAACGCGTACTGCCAAGACTCACAGTTGTCGTGGATGGACTGGACGTTCGTCGAGAAGAATGCGGACCTGCTGCAGTTCACCCGCAAGGTGACGACACTGCGCAAGAACCACCCGGTGTTCCGCCGACGCCGCTTCTTCGCAGGCACGCCGATCCGCACCGGCGCACAGGTTCGCGACATCGCGTGGCTCACCCCGGCCGGCCAAGAGATGACGCCCGAAGACTGGGACAGCGGATTTGGCAAGAGCATCGCCGTGTTCCTCAACGGAGAAGCGATCCCCGAGCCTGACACTCGCGGCTTCCGCGTTGTCGACGACTCCTTCTTGCTCTTCTTCAACGGGCACGATCAGGATTTGGATTTTGTTGTACCGCAAGGGCTTTACGGTCAGGAGTGGCGAGCGGTCCTGGACACCGCCGACACACAGGGCAAGACCGACGTCGTCGCCAAGGCCGGCGACAAGATCACGCTTGAAGCCCGTTCGGTGATCGTGCTGCGCAGATCGGCGTGAGCATGGCGGCGGTGGTGTCGACCTACCGGCTGCAGATGCGCGGGCCCGCAAGCGGGCAGACGTTCACGTTCGCCGATGCCGAAAAGCTGTTGGACTACCTCGACGACCTCGGCGTCAGCCATGTCTACCTGTCGCCGATCCTGACTGCGGTCAAAGGATCTACGCACGGCTACGACGTCACCGATCCGACAACGGTTTTCGATGAACTCGGCGGGTATGACGGCCTCGTCCGACTGTCCGCCGCGGCCAAGGCCCGAGGGATGGGGCTCGTCGTCGACATCGTCCCCAACCACCTCGGTGTCGCTGAGCCCGCGCAGAACCCTTGGTGGTGGGATGTGCTGCGGTATGGCCGTGATTCGGCGTACGCGCGTTTTTTTGACATCGACTGGGCTCCGGACAACGGCGTTGACGGCAAGCTCGCGCTGCCGGTACTGGGGTCCGACGACGACGTCGCCGACCTCACCGTCGACGGTGACTTGCTACGGCTCGGAGATCTGGCGTTCCCGATCACACCCGGCACGGGTTCGGGCTCGGGACCCCAGGTACACGACCGCCAGCATTATCGCCTGATCGGCTGGCGTCGCGGATTGTGCGGCTACCGAAGGTTTTTCGCGATAACGACGCTGGCGGGTCTGCGCCAGGAGGACCGCGCCGTGTTCGACGCCAGCCACGTGCAGGTGTGTCGGTGGTTCGCCGAAAGCCTCGTCGACGGCGTGCGGGTGGACCATCCCGACGGGTTGTCCGACCCGGTGGGATACCTTGGCTGGCTTCGCGAGATCGCCGGGCCCGATGCGTGGATCGTGATCGAGAAGATCCTCGCCGTCGACGAAGCGCTCGACGCGACGCTGCCGGTGGCGGGTACCACGGGGTACGACGCGCTGCGGGAAATCGGCGGCCTGCTCATCGATCCGGCGGGCAAGGACGCGCTCACCGCGCTTGTTCAGTCCGCGGGCACCGACTACGCGACGATGCCCGCGCTGGCCCGAGAACTCAAGGCCGCCGCGGTAACCGACACGATGGGCAGTGAGTTGCGCCGGCTGTGCCGGGCGATCGTCAGAGCGACGGGCGCCGACCACCCTCAGCTCGGCAAGTCGGTGGCCGCACTGGTGAGCAATATCGGGGTGTACCGCAGCGACTATCTTTGCTTGTCTGCGGTGCTGCCGCAGGCGATTGCCGAAACTGTCGGTGGTTCAGCGGAATTCGCTGAGCCACTGGAGATCGTCGCGTCCGCATTGAACGACTCCGAGTGTGCCGTGCGGTTGCAGCAGTTGTGCGGCGCGGCCACGGCCAAGTCAATGGAAGACTGCTTGTTCTATCGCGACGCGCGCCTGGTTTCGCTGAACGAAGTCGGCGGTGAGCCAGAGCGGTTCGGCGTCAGCGCGGCCGAGTTTCACCGTCGCGCGGCGGACCGGGCGCGGTGGTGGCCGTCGGCAATGACGACATTGTCCACCCACGATACCAAGCGCGGTGAGGACGTACGGGCCCGAATCGGGGTGCTGTCGCAGGTGCCGTCGCTGTGGGCGGAGTTCGTCAACGGATGGGAGGAGCGCGCGCCGGCGCCGGACCGCGTGACGGCAATGTTTCTGTGGCAGAACATCTTCGGGGTATGGCCCGCTTCCGGAGCGGTGACCGACGACCTGCGCCGGCGCCTTTCCGCTTACGCGGAAAAGGCAATTCGCGAGGCCGGTGCGCACACTACCTGGAACGATCCCGACGGCAAGTTCGAATCCGCGGTGCACCAGTGGCTAAACAAGGTCACGACAGGCGACATCGCCGCGGAACTGACCGGTCTCGTCCGGCGCCTCGATCCGCATGGCCGCAACGACGCGCTCGCCCAGAAACTGGTGCAGCTCACTGCGCCTGGAGTCCCGGACGTCTACCAGGGCACGGAACTGTGGGACGACAGCCTGGTCGATCCCGACAACCGACGAGCGGTCGACTACGCCGCCCGGCGAGCGGCCCTGTCCGCGTTCGAGCATCCCAAGATGCGCGTGGTCGGCACGGCTTTGCGACTGCGGCGTCGCCGGCCCGACACGTTCCTCACCGGCGGCTACACTCCGATCCTGGCCAGCGGTGTCGCTCGTGACCATCTGATCGCATTCCGCCGCGGCGATGACGTCGTCACAGCGGTGAGCCGATGGACAGTGAGCCTCAGCGAAACAGGTTGGGGTGACACCGCTTTCGTGCTGCCGCGAGGCGACTGGACCGAACTGCTGACCAACCGTGCGTTCTCGGGTGAGGTATCGGCCGCCGAGTTGTTCGCCGAACTGCCCGTGGCTCTTCTGGAGCGCAAGCATGCATGAGTTCGCGGTCTGGGCGCCACTTCCGAAACAAGTTCGGCTCGACGTCGAGGGCGTGGTGTATCCGATGCAGCGAGGCGACGACGGGTGGTGGCGCACAACCGTCGACGCCGCGGCCGACGCGCGCTACGGGTACGTACTTGACGACGACCCGCAGGTGCTGCCGGATCCGCGCTCCCCGCGGCAACCCGACGGCGTGCATGAACGATCCCAGCTCTGGAACGCCGCCGCCGACGCTTGGACCGACGGCGACTGGCCGGGGCGATCGGTCGAGGGCGCCGTGGTCTACGAACTGCACGTAGGCACGTTCACGCCCGAGGGCACGCTGGATTCGGCGATCGGCAAGCTGGACTATCTGGTCGACCTCGGGACCGACTTCGTCGAGCTGATGCCGGTCAACGCGTTCGCCGGCACACACGGCTGGGGTTACGACGGCGTGCTCTGGTATGCCGTGCACGAACCTTACGGGGGGCCGGATGCGCTTGTGCGGTTTATCGACGCGTGCCACCAACGCGGCCTGGGCGTGCTGATCGACGCGGTGTTCAATCACCTTGGGCCGTCGGGTAATTACCTCCCCCGCTTCGGGCCGTACCTGTCGTCCGGCAGCAACCCGTGGGGTGAAGGACTCAACCTGTCCGATGCGGACGCCGACGAGGTGCGCCGCTACATCATCGACTGCGCGCTGCGCTGGATGCGCGAGTTCCACGCCGACGGTTTGCGTCTGGACGCCGTGCATGCTCTGGTCGACACCACCGCGATCCACATCCTCGAGGAACTGTCCGCCGAAACCGATGCTCTTGCAGAGGAACTGGGACGGCCGCTGTCGCTGATCGCAGAGAGCGACCTGAACGATCCGCGGCTGATCACACCGCGGGAGGAGGGCGGCTACGGGATGACGGCGCAGTGGGACGACGACATCCACCACGCGATCCACGCCGCGGTGTCCGGCGAACAGCAGGGCTATTACGGGGATTTCGGCTCGCTGGAGACGCTGGCGACGACGCTGCAGAACGGATACTTCCATGCGGCGACCTATTCGTCGTTCCGCGGCCGACGCCACGGGAGGCCACTGGACAAGAAGACGATTCCGGCATATCGGCTGACCGCTTACACCTGTACCCACGACCAAGTAGGCAACCGCGCCGTCGGCGACCGCCCGTCGCAAAACCTCGATGCCGGCCAGCTCGCGGTCAAGGCGGCGCTTGCTCTCTGTTCTCCTTACACGGCAATGCTTTTCATGGGTGAGGAATGGGGCTCCTCGCAGCCGTTTCAGTTCTTCACCAGCCATCCCGAACCGGAACTCGCACGCGCGACTGCCGAGGGCCGAAAGGCGGAATTCGCCGCGCACGGCTGGGATGCCGACGAGATACCCGATCCGCAAGACCCGCAGACCTTCCTGCGGTCGAAGCTGAACTGGGACGAGGTCTGCGCCGGCGACCACGGGCGCCTGCACGATATCTATCAACGTCTGATTGCGTTGCGCCACACGGAACCCGACCTCGCCGACTCGTGGCTGGAGCACCTCCGCGTCGACTTCGACGAGGAGCAGCGGTGGATCGTCATGCACCGAGGGACGCTGAGCATCGCGTGCAATTTCGGCACGGATGCCGTCGACGTTCCCGTCACCGGCGACGTGACGTTGGCGTGGGGCGAGCCGACAGTCGGTCCGTCGCACACGACGCTGCCCGGCCACTCGTTCGCTATTCTCCGGGCGCCGAATGGCTACTTATGACACGTCTTTTCGTCAAAACCGTGCGATAAGTGGCCACTCGGCGCTAGGGGTTGATCAGGTATCGATACGCCGGTGAGTCCGGCGCCAGAACCTCGACGCCGATGTCGGATTCCCGCATCCGCTTGAGCAGTCCGTCGTAGTCCTCAGCCGAACCCATCTCGATGCCGACCAGCGCAGCGCCCGTCTCCCGGTTGTTGCGCTTGACGTACTCGAAGAGCGTGATGTCGTCGTTGGGTCCGAGCACCTGGTCGAGGAAGCGCCGCAGCGCGCCGGGTTCCTGCGGAAAGTCGACGAGGAAGTAATGCTTCAACCCGAGGTGCACCAGCGAGCGCTCAAGGATTTCGCCGTAGCGTGACACGTCGTTGTTCCCGCCGGAGATCAGGCACACGACGGTCGAACCCGGTTCTGCGACATCGTTTTCCAACAGCGCCGCCACCGACAGCGCACCCGCGGGTTCGGCGATGATGCCCTCGTTCTGGTACAGGTCCAGCATCGCCGTGCAGACCGCACCCTCGTCGACCGTCGTCACCGACACCATGTCGCCCGCGGCCGCCAGTGCCGCGTACGTCAACGTTCCCGCGCGGTTTACCGCGGCGCCGTCGACGAACTGGTCGACGTGGTCGAGTGTGACCGGCTCCCCCGCGGCGAGCGCGGCCATCATCGCGGCCGCGCCCGCCGGCTCGACACCGAGCACCGATGTCGCCGACGTGCGCGCGGCCAGATACGTCGTCATGCCTGCGATGCAGCCACCACCACCGACCGGGACGATCACCAGGTCCGGCTCGGTGTCCATCTGCCCCAGAATTTCGGCGGCGATCGTGCCCTGCCCGGCCATCGTCCGCACGTCGTCATATGGATGCACGAGCGTGGCTCCGGTCCGGGCGACGTCGTCGAGCGCGGCTTCGGCGGCCAAGTCGTAGGTCGACCCGGTCGCAATCAGCTGGATGTACTCGCCGCCGTGATATCGGATGCGATCGCGCTTCTGCTTGGGGGTCTTGCGCGGAACGTAGACGCGGCCCTTGATCTGCATCGCGCGGCAGGCATGCGCAAAGCCCTGCGCGTGGTTGCCCGCCGACGAGCAGACCACCCCGACCGCCCGCTCTTCCTCTGAGAGCTGCATCAGCAGGTTGTAGGCGCCGCGCAACTTGTACGAGCGCACCGACTGCAGATCCTCGCGCTTGAGGTAGACCGTGGCCGACGTCGCCGCGGACAGCCGCTCGCTGAACTGAAGCGGGGTCGGTGCGACCACCGCGGAAATTCGCTCGGCCGCCGCGTCGACATCGGCCGCGGTCAGCGGTCCGGTCCGATCGGGCAGGCTCAGTTCAGCGGACACCGATCAATGGTGCCACGCAGCACAACCGAATTAGTCCACCCGGGTCAGCACGAAAACCGGGATCTGGCGATCCGTCTTCTTCTGGTAGTCCGCATAGTCGGGCCACGCTTCGACGGCGCGCTCCCACCACGTGGCCTTTTCGTCGCCGAACACCTCGCGCGCCTCGTAATCGTGGGTTTCGCCGCCGTCCTGCAGTTCCACCCGCGGATTGGCCTTGACGTTGTAATACCAGACCGGGTTCTGCGGGGCGCCGCCCAGCGAGGCGACGATCGCGTACTCGCCGTTGTGCTCGACGCGCATCAGCGGGGTTTTTCGCAGCTTGCCGGTCTTCGCGCCCACCGTGGTCAGCAGGATGATCGGCTTGCCCTTCATATCGGCGCTCTCGGTGCCGCCGGACTCCTCGTACTTCTCGGCTTGTTCGCGGGACCAATCCCAGGGGCTCGGGGCGTATTCACCAGTCAGAGGCATGGACCCAGCTTATGCCGCCGACACGCGACCAACGTTTCGGCTGGCCGAAATCATGATCACGCCTTATCCTGAACTTGTGACGACGGCTGAACACATCCGCTCGATCGCCTCATCGAAGACATCCGATGTGTCGATCGCCGGTGTCCCATGGCCGCGGTACAAGGTCATCGCGCTGGTCGCGGGCCTCGTTGTCGCGGTCGTCGTCGGCATCGTCACCACGAACACTGCCCCGACAGTCCTCGTCGGCGCGGCGGTAGGCACGCTGGTCTGGCTCGGGTTGGGCGCGGCCCAGCACCTGCGCGGTTAGTCCTTCTTTTCCCGCCACGCGCGCTCGAACGGCAGCCGCCACGCGTTCGGTGCGATGAGTTGATGAATGGCGTTGGGACCCCAGGTACCCGGCTCATAGACCTTCACCGGAGGCGGATCCTCCAGTAGCGCAGTCGAACGGTCCCACAAGGATTCGATGCCCTCGGCGGTGGTGAACAGCGTGTGGTCCCCGCGCATGGCGTCGAGCAGCAGACGCTCATAGGCCTCCAGCACATTGGCGACTTCGCCGGTCTCCTGCGTGGAGAACTGCATCGACAGCTTTTCGAGCTTCATCCCGGGGCCCGGGCGCTTGCCGTAGAACGACAGCGACACCCGCGAGTTGTCGGCCAGATCGAACGTCAGGTGGTCGGGACCTTGCTGTCCGACCCCCGACCCGGCCGGGAACATTGTCTTCGGCGCCTCTTTGAACGCGATAGAGATGATGCGCATCCCCTCGGCCATCTTCTTGCCGGTGCGCAGGTAGATCGGGACACCGGCCCAGCGCCAGTTGTCGATGCCGACCTTGAGCGCGATGAACGTTTCGGTGTCCGACTCGTTCGCGACGCCTTTCTCCTCCCGATATCCCTTGTACTGTCCGCGGATCACCTCGGCGGGGTTGATCGGCAGCAGTGAGCGGAAGACCTTGTTCTTCTCCTCGCTGATCGCGCGGGGTTCCAACGCCGTCGGCGGCTCCATCGCGACGAACGCCATCACCTGGAACAGGTGGGTCACCACCATGTCCTTGAACGCCCCCGTCGCGTCGTAGAAGCTCGTCCGCTGGTCGAGCCCGAGCTTCTCCGGGATGTCGATCTGGATGTGGTCGATGAAGTGGCGGCTCCAGATCGGTTCGAAAAGGCCGTTGGCGAAGCGGAACGCGAGGATGTTCTGGGCCGCTTCCTTGCCGAGGAAGTGGTCGATGCGGAAGATCTGGGATTCGTCGAACGTCTCGTGGACGAAGTCGTTCAGCTTCACGGCACTGTCCAGGTCTGTGCCGAACGGCTTTTCCATCACCACCCGTGACCGTTCGACGAGCTTGGCGTCGTTGAGCATCGTGATGACGTCGCGGGCGGCCTTGGGTGGCACCGACAGATAGTGCAGACGACGGACGTCCGCGCCGAGCTCCTCTTCGGCGTCTGCGACCGCCGCCGCCAGCCCTTCGGGCCCGGCGCTCTGCGGGACGTACCGCACCTTGCTGGCGAAGCCTGCCCACTCTTCGTCGGTGGCTTTGTGGCTGCCGAACGAGTCGACCGCCTCCTTGGCCAGAGAGCGGAACTCGTCGTCGGACATCTCTTCGAGGGAGGTACCGACGACGCGGATGCCGGGCGCCAGCTCCGATGCGGACAGATACGACAGTCCGGGTATCAGTTTTCGTTTGGCCAGGTCGCCGGTCGCGCCGAACAAGACGATGACGTGCGGGTCAAGGGTCTCGACATCGCGTTGGCGTGGTCGAGAACCTGGCGCTGGGTAAGCGATCTGCGGTTTGTCGGTAGCCACGCCTGCCAGCATTCCCTAGTTCGGCGCGACCGTAACGCCCTTGGGTTCATGAACTGTCGACGGAGGCTCCGGCGCATACAGCTCCTCGATCTCCGCTGCGTATTTCTCGTTGATCGGTTTGCGTTTGAGCTTCATTGTGAGCGTGATTTCGTCGCCGCCGGGCTCCCAGAACGTCGGCAGGATGCGGAACCGCTTGATCTGCTCGACCCGCGAGAGCTTGCTGTTGCCTTCGGCGACGCCGCCGGCGATCTGATTGATCACGTCGGGGTCTTCGGCGAGGGTCTTCGCGGATGCGTCGGGCAGGCCGTGCTGCGCCGCGTAGGGCCCGGCGGACTCCGCGTCGAGGACGATCAGGGCGGTGTTGTAGGGCCGCGAGTCGCCGATCGCGATGATGACGCCGACCAGTGGGCACGCCGCCTTGATGGTGTTCTCGATGTTGGCCGGCGACATGTTCTTGCCGCCCGCGTTGATGATGAGCTCCTTCTTGCGGTCGACGATGCGCAGATAGCCGTCGTCGTCCATGTCGAGGATGTCACCGGTGTGCAGCCAGCCATCGGAATCGATTGCGTCCGCCGTCTTTTCGGGTTCCTTGCGGTAGCCCTTCATCACCAGGGGGCCACGCACCAAGAACTCGCCGTCGTCGGCGACCTTACCTTCCAGACCGGGAAGCAGCCTGCCGACGGTGCCGAGCTTGGCGTCACGTGGATGACTCACGCTGGCAACGCAACTCAGCTCGGACATCCCCCACACCTCGCATATCGGTACCCCGAGCCCCGCAAAGAAGGCCAGCGTCTCCTTCGGAATCGGTGCTGCCCCTGACACCGCCCACCTCATCTGGTCGAGGCCGAGCTTCTCTCGAAGCTTCGACAACACCATCTCGTCGGCCTTGGCCCACTCGGCCGCGACGTCGTCGGGCACCGGTTCACCCGCGACCACCGCCGCTGCCTTCTTCGCGGCGACAGCCAGCGCCCACTGCAGACCTTGGCGCTTGGTGTCGTCGGGCTCGTTCGCCGCACTGAATTCGATTGCGGCCTTGAGCTTTTCCCACACCCGCGGTACCGCGCCCCAGATCGTCGGGCGCACGTCGGGCAGCGCTGCCGCGATCGCTCGCGCGTCGGAGACAACGGTGACCTGGGTGCCGAACACCTCTTGGCTGTACAGGCAACCCCAGCGGTCGGCGATGTGCGCGGAAGGCAAGAAGGAGGTAATGCGGTCGCCGAACTCGACGCCCAGCACCTCAGCCACCGCGAACGTCTCGAACAGCAGGTTGGTGTGCGTCATCTCGACACCTTTGGGGTTGCCGGTGGTGCCCGAGGTGTAGATGAGGGTGGCAACGTCGTCGGGTTGTACTGCCCGCCATGATGATTCGAAATCGAAATCGCGATCGCCGCCGGCAAGCATCTCATCGAGGGACATTGTGCCCTCCGGTGACCCGTCGATGCAGACGATGTGCTCGACGTTCGCGCCGCTGGCCTTGATCCGGTCGACGTACTGCTGCTCGCAGATCGCGACTTTGGTCTCGGCGTTGGTGAACAGATACGTCAGCTGCTCGGCGGCCAATGTGTTGTACACGGAAAAACATGTCGCGCCGAGATGCTGCGCGCCGACATCGAGGGGATAGAACTCGATGCGGTTGCCCATCATCAGCGACACTGTGTCGCCTCGCCGGACGCCCAGCGCGGCCAGCCCCGCCGTCACTCGGCGCACCTGGTCGGCGTACTCGCGCCACGTCATGGTCTGCGTGTCACCGGGGGTTCGCACCGCGACGGCGTCCGGGTCGACGGCAACAGTTCGCTGAAAGGCTTCGCAGAGAGTGGCTGGTCGCTCGGTCATGACCGGTAGCGTACGGCCAGATGAAGGACAACAGCGAGGAACCGCAGGCTGGGCGCGAAGACGTCGTGCACCGCGCCGAACATCTGGCGAAGGAGGCCGAACAGCGGCTGCCGGCGTGGCTTCGGCCCGGGAACCCGGAGAGCCGCTGGCCCGTGCTGCTGGCGCTGATCGCCGCGATGGCGATGCAGCGTGCGATTCCCGAGCGCTACACCGTGGTACCGCGCTGGCCGCTGATCGCGCTGGAAGCGCTGCTACTTCTGGTGCTGCTCGTGCTCAACCCGGTGAAGCTCACCCGCCCCACGACGGCCGGCAAGGCGGCCAGCTTCCTGCTGCTTGCGGCCATCACGATCGACAACACCGCGTCCGCCGTCGTGCTCGACTACAACATCCTGTCCGGTCAGGTGAGCAACGACGCCGCCCGACTGCTGGGCAGCGGGGCGGCGGTGTTCATCACGAACATCATCGTGTACGGGATCTGGTACTGGGAGATCGACCTCGGCGGCCCGTTCGCCCGCGCGGGCGTCATGGAGCGCGATCCGAAACGCGTCTATCCAGATTTCCTGTTCCCGCAGATGGACGTGCGCCGGTTGGCGCCCCCGGACTGGGAGCCACGGTTTCTCGACTATCTCTACGTCAGCCTGACGAACGTGATGGCGTTCTCCCCCACCGACACGATGCCGTTGACGCGGCGCGCCAAGGCGTTGATGTCGTTGCAGGCAATGGTCGCGGTGTCAACGATCGCACTGGTTTTCGCACGCGCGGTCAATGTGCTGCACTGATCACTGGACAGGGTCCAACGCGAACGTCGCGCTGTTGGACTCCACACAGGTGGGATCCGGTGGGCTACTGAATGTTCCGGTAAGCGTGTTGGGATCGACGACGTAGGTCAGCGTCACGTCCTTGACAGTGCCGTCGGCGCATGTCAATCCGTTGGGACGCAGCGTGGTGCCGACCCACAGACCGCTGCTCATATGGAAGTCGGCAGTCCAGTTGCCGGAGCTCTCCACGTGGGCGACACAGCCTTCGCCGTCGCACGGCGACGTCACCGTCCACGTACCCATGCCGCCGCCATTGCTGGTCTGAATGAACGTGTACGTGCCGTTGAACCCGGAATCGGCGCTTGCGCTAGTGGCGGTCAACCCCCATGTGCTGATCGCAGCCAGGGCGGCCGCGGCGATACCGAACGTTGATCGAAGCATGGTCCCTCCCTTTCGCGGCACACCACAGCCGCTCTATCAGGAGTATGTCTGTCATACACGGGAGAATCACAGCATTCGCCAAACTTGCGGCACGCCGAACGTCAGGTCAGCCGCCGAGACAGCTCGGACCGAGCAGTGCCTTCAAGTCCCCCATCAACGCCGAGGACGGCGTCACCCGCAACGACTGGTCGAGTTCGAGGGTGGTCACCCGGTCCCCGCTAACCAGCCGCAAATGCACCTGAGCCGTACCCGGATGCCGCGCCAGCACCTGTTTGAGCGCAGTGACCTTGTCTGGCGTGCACTGCCGGGTTGGCATGCTCACGGCCACCGGCCGGTTTGCAGCTGCATGGGAAAAGTCCGGCACGACAAGGTCGTTCGCGATCAAGCACACCCTATCGTCCTGGATGCGCACCTTGCCGGTCACCAATACCACGGCGTCGTCGACAATCTCGGAGCTCTTCGTGGCGTAGATGTGCGGGAAGAACATCACCTCGATGCCACCCGTCAGGTCCTCGAGTTGCGCTGAGGCCCACGGCAATCCGTTCTTGTTGACCCGCCGGTTCACCGACGCCAGGATTCCGCCCACCCGCACCATCGCATCGTTGGGCACGTCGCCGTCCAGAATCGCCGGGATCTGCGTGTCGACCTGCCCGGCCAGCAGATGCGCCACACCGTCGAGCGGATGCCCAGACACGTACAGCCCCAGCATCTCTCGCTCCAGCGCGAGCTTGTGCTTGTCGTCCCACTCGTCGTCGGGCACCTTGATGGTGAACACCGCGTCTGTGCCCCCGTCGGCAGCGTCGGCGCCGAACAGGTCGAACTGGCCCATCGCCTCGGCCTTCTTGGTGCCGAGCACCGAGTCGACCGCGTCGGTGTGCACCAAGAAGAGGCCCTTGCGCGGATGCCCGAGCGAGTCGAATGCACCGGCCTTGATCAGCGACTCGGTTACCCTCCTGTTGCATGCCGCGATGTCGATCTTGTTGAGGTAGTCGGAGAAGTCGGTGAATTTGCCTCTGTCGCTTCGCGTTCCGATGATCGAACCGACGACGTTGGCGCCGACGTTGCGCACCGCGCCGAGTCCGTAACGGATGTCGGTGCCGACGGACGCGAAGTTCAGGCCGGACTCGTTGACGTCGGGCGGCAGCACCGTGATGCCCAGCTTGCGGCAGTCGGCCAGGTAGACGGCGGCCTTGTCCTTGTCGTCCCCGACCGACGTCAGCAGGCCGGCCATGTACTCGGCCGGATAGTTCGCCTTCAAGTACGCGGTCCAGTACGACACCATCGCATAGCCGGCTGCATGCGACTTGTTGAACGCATAGTCGGCGAACGGCAACACCGTGTTCCACAGCGCCTTGATCGCCGCGGCGGAAAACCCGTTGGCGCGCATGCCTTCTGCGAAGCCCTCATACTCCTTGTCGAGCACGGCGCGCTTCTTCTTGCCCATGGCCTTGCGCAAGATGTCGGCTCGTGCCAGCGAGTAGCCGGCGACCTTCTGCGCGATGCGCATGATCTGTTCCTGGTAGACGATCAAGCCGTACGTCTCGGCCAGGATCTCCTCGAGAGGTTCGGCCAGTTCGGGGTGAATGGGTTTGACGGCTTGGCGGCCGTTCTTGCGGTCGGCGTATTCGTTGTGGGCGTTCTGCCCCATCGGGCCGGGCCGGTATAGCGCGATGACGGCGATGATGTCCTCGAACCCGGTGGGCTGCATACGGCGCAGCAGGTCACGCATCGGACCGCCGTCGAGCTGGAAGACCCCCAGTGTCTCCCCGCGGCCCAACAGGTCATAGGTGGCTTTGTCGTCGAGCGGCAGTGACTCGAGGTCGACGTCAATTCCCCTGTTGGCCTTGATGTTGTCGATCGCGTCGCCGATGATCGTCAGGTTGCGAAGCCCGAGGAAGTCCATTTTCAGCAGGCCGATGCTTTCGCACCGCTCGTAGTCCCAACCGGTGATCACCGCGCCGTCCTGCGGGCGCTTCCACAGCGGGATCACGTCGACGAGCGGCTCGGAGCTCATGATCACCGCACACGCGTGCACGCCGGAGTTGCGGATCAGCCCTTCCAGCCCCAGCGCCGTGTCGTAGATCGTGCGCACTTCGGGGTCGGTGTCGATGAGGCCGCGGACCTCGGCGGCCTCCTTGTAGCGCTCGTGGCTGGGGTCGGTGATGCCGGACAGCGGGATGTCCTTGGCCATGATCGGCGGCGGCAACGCCTTGGTGATCCGGTCGGCGATCGAAAAGCCCGGCTGGCCGAAGTGGATACGCGCCGAATCCTTCAGCGCTGCTTTGGTTTTGATGGTACCGAAGGTGATGACCTGCGCGACCCGATCGGTGCCGTACTTCTCCGTCGCGTAGCGCAGCATCTCGCCGCGGCGGCGGTCGTCGAAGTCGATGTCGATGTCGGGCATCGACGTGCGCTCCGGGTTCAGGAAGCGCTCGAACAGCAGGCCGTGCGGGATCGGGTCGATGTCGGTGATGCCGAGCGCGTACGCGACGAGTGAGCCCGCCGCCGAGCCGCGGCCCGGGCCCACCCGGATCGCGACTGAGCGGGCGTAGCTGACGAGGTCGGCGACGATCAGGAAGTACGACGGAAAACCCTTGTCGCAGATCACTTGTATCTCGTAGGCGGCGCGGTCGGCGTACCCGTCGGGCAGCCCGTCGGGGAACCGCCGCCGCAGCCCGGCGTCGACCTCATGGCGCAGCCACGACGCCTCGTCGTGGCCGTCGGGAACGCCGAAGACCGGCATCCGGTTACGCGGCTGCCAGACGCCCGCATAGGATTGCACGCGCTCCGCGATCAGCAGCGTGGCGTCACACGCGCCGGGGACCTGTGCGTCCCACAGCTGACGCATGTCGGCGGCGGACTTCAGGTAGTAGCCGTCCCCCTCGAACTTGAACCGGTTGGGGTCCGACAGCGTCTTGCCGGTCTGCACGCACAGCAGCGCCTCGTGGTTGTGCGCGGCGTCGCGGGTGACGTAGTGACAGTCGTTGGTGGCCAACGGCGTAATGGCCAGGGTGCGGCCGATCTCGAGCAGCCCGTCGCGCACCCGGCGCTCGATGTCGAGCCCGTGGTCCATCAGCTCGAGGAAGTAGTTCTCGGCGCCGAAGATCTCCCGCCACTTGCCGGCGGCCTCCAACGCCTCGCGGAACTGCCCTAGCCGAAGCCGCACCTGCACTTCGCCGGACGGGCATCCGGTGGTGGCGATGATGCCGCCGGCGTGTTCGGCGATCAGTTCGGCATCCATGCGCGCCCATTTGCCCAGCTGGCCTTCGAACGAGGCCAGCGACGACAGCTTGAACAGGTTGCGCAGGCCTTCGGCGTTCTCGGCGACCATCGTCAGATGCGTGTAGGAGCCGCTGCCGGAGACGTCGTCGTCCTTCTGGCTGGGGTCGCCCCAGAACACCCGCTTGGTGTCGAACCGCGAGCCGGGCGCGACGTAAGCCTCGATCCCGATGATCGGCTTGATGCCCGCCGCGGTGGCCTCGGTGTAGAACTCGCTGGCGCCGAACATGTTTCCGTGATCGGTCATGCCGATGGCGGGCATGTCCAGCCGCTGCGCCTCGGCCAGCATCGGCGCGATCTTCGCGGCACCGTCCAGCATCGAGTATTCGGTGTGGTTGTGCAGGTGCACGAACGAGCGGTTCATAGGCTCGTCAGTCTATGGCGGCCCACCGACGCAGCCCGGCGTGTCGGAGGCGTGTGTTGCAGTTACGCCGGTTTGCGCAGCAGGTTGGCCATGTCGGTAGCCTGCTGCAGGGTCAGATTGCCGGAAATCTCCAGGCCCGGCGACGTGATGGCCTGGGTGATCTTGGGCGCGAAGACGACGACGCCGTCGCGCAGAAACGCGAGCTGGGTGCCCACGTGCTGGGCGGTGTAGGCGCCGAATGTGGTGGCCGACGCCTGGTCCATGGTCAGGCGCACGACGTGGAAGTCTGACGTCGGCGCCTTGACGGTGTCGACGTGCGTGAGCGTCACCTCCATCACCTGCGGCCCAAGCACGTAGGCGGCTGTGCGCATGAAATCACACCGGGTGATCGGGTCCGTCGGCGCCGCGACCGGCAGCGGGCCCTCCCCGGGACATTGGTCGGGAGAGCGGATGTCGGTCACCGGTCGCACTTGGAGCGGCCGAATGTTCTCCGTCGGCACCAGGGGGTGGCTGGTCACCGTCGCTTGTCCGGGAATCTGTTTCGACAGGCCGCCGCCGAAAAGCTGGGTCCACAGGCTGGCGACGATCGCGACGCCGATGCCGAGGCAGGCCACCAGCGCGACGAGTGCAACTGCCCTGGCCAACAACTTGTTGCGTCGCCGGCGGTCATGTCGCGGCGGCGCCACGGGTTCGGGGGGTGGGAGCGGCTGCGTGGTACGCGCGGCCGGCCTGATCGGCTCGGGTCGCGCGCCGGCCGGGGTGACGATCGCTCGGCGCAATGCCGCGGCGAAGTCCGAACACCGCGGAAACCTCACGCCCGGCTGTTTGGCCAGTTCGTTCGCCAGGCCCGGATTCGCATGCCTGCCCAGTGTCTTGCCCGTCAGCAGCTGGTAAGCGGTGGCGGCTAGCGAGTGCAGGGCCGCATGTTCGTCATCGACGCTTTGCCCGATTCCCAAGTCGGCCAACAGAACTCGCCGAGCGTTGCCGTCTGCACCGGTGAGGATGATGTCGGCCGGCTTCACACCGCGATGGTTGAGTCCCCGATCATGGGCGTAGTCGAGCGCGCTTGCGACGGCGTCGACAATCGACGTCACACGATCGACTGGCACGCCTTGCGGATGTGCGTCGGCGAGCAGCCGCTGGGCATCGATGCCCTCGACGTAGTCCGACGAGATCCACAGTCGGCCGTCGAATTCACCATGCTCGCGCACCGCGACGATGTTCGGGTGCGACAGCGTGACGGCGATAGCCGCATCGCGTTGAAACCGTTGCCGGAAGTCGTCGTCGGCAGAGACTTCACCCGGCAGAATTTTCAGCGCAACCCCACCTGCCAATCCCGGCTTGTGCGCCAGATAGACCTCGCCGGTCTCCCCCGAACCCAGCCGGGAATCGACGACGAACCCCGCGAAGGCCGTACCGCTCGCCAACGGCATGGGCCGATGCTACAGGTGCCGCCGCCCGGTCATGTTTGCTCCGCAAGGCACGAGCCGAGGTAGTCGCGTACGCCCGCGTCACGCGTCAACTCGATGGCGCGCGAGTAGGCCTGCGCGGCAGCGATTTCCGAGCCAGCTCGGGCAAGCAGATGCGCCCTGGTTGCCCAGTACGGTTGGAAAGCGCCGACAGCTGCGCCGTCAATCGCGTCGAGCGCCGCGAGTCCGGCTTGTGGGCCGTCGATCTCGGCGTCGACGGCAGCCAACGCCACCGCTGCGCCCAGCGACGGCGCGAGTCCGACCAGTCCGCGATGCAGCGTGCGCAGCGCATGCCAGTCCGTTCGCCCGCTGCGGGCACGATCGCAGTGCGCGGACTGTATTGCCGCCTCGAGTTGATACCGGCCAGGACGGCCCCAGCCATGGGCACGCGCAAGCAGCGCCTCGCCCCGGTCGATCAACGCGCGATCCCACAACGAGGTGTCCTGCTCGTCGAGCGGCACGAACCTCCCGTCGGCAGTGCGTCGGGCAGCTCTGCGTGCCTCCGACAAGCACAGCAGCGCCGCGAGGCCGAGCACTTCGGGTTCGTCGGGCAGCAATTCGACCAGCACGAGCGCGAGATGCATTGCCTCACCGGACAATGACTCGGCGGGCGCGCCGCGGCCCGGCCAGTCGATGGCGTATGCGCCGTATACGGCTTCCAACACGGCAGGGAGCCGCTCGGCCAAATCAGCACGCTCTGGCAGGACAAACGGGATGCGGGCGACGCGGATTCGCCGCTTAGCCCGCACCAGCCGCTGCGCCATCGTTGACGACGGCACCGCGAACGCCTGCGCAATCGAGTCGGCGTCGGCGCCGAGGACCGTCTGCAGCATCAGCGGTGTGCGAACGTTTTCGGCGATCGCGGGATGGGCGCACACCAGCATCAGTTCCAGCCGTCGGTCCAGGACGGCGTCCGCGCCGACGTCGATACTCTCTGTCGCACGGTCGGTTTCGAGCAGCGGCTCGGTCATCCGGTAGCCGTGCGACTTCCAGACGTCGCGGAGGCGGTTACGTGCCACGGTCAAGATCCAGCTTTCGGGGTTGTCCGGGATCCCGTCGTCGGGCCACCGCGTCAGCGCGCGTTCGAGCGCGTCGGCGATCGCGTCTTCGGCGGCGGGTATGTCACCGGTCGGTGCCGCGAGCAACGCAAGCAGCCGGCCGTACGAGTCGCGGGTGATGCCCGCGACCCGTGCCGGCACGTCCTCTACGGCGTGTACCACTCGCCGCGCTCGTGGCTGTATGTTCGTGCCACCGGCCGGATCTCGATCGAACCCCAGGCGGCCGCCGGGTTGCGTTTGGCCCAGTCGAGCGCGGCGTCGAGGTCGGGAACGTCGATTACGAAGACCCCGCCCAGCCGCTCCTTCGTGTCGGCGAACGGGCCGTCCTGGATTTCCGGTGAACCGTTGCGGGCGGTGACAGTGGTGCTGGCAGCGCTCGCTTCGAGCACCTGCGTGGTGACGAGCACGCCGGCCTTGTCAAGATCGCGTGCGTAGGCCTGGAACGCGGCCATGGCGGGCGCCATGTCCTCTTCGGTCAGGCCGATCTCGCTGGCCTCTTGGTAGTGCATGAGCAGGCAGTACCGCATGTCGCTGTCCTCCGTGGTGTCGTTGTCGTCGAGCCTGTCACCGTGATGACGATTCAGGGACGACCAGATCGACATCTTCGTCCGGAATTTCAGGCCGGCGCTTCAACGCGTCCATCGTGAGCAGCGCGAGCGCCAACCAGATCAGCGCGAAACCCGCCCACCGAGCGGCGGGCATCGCCTCGTGATCGATCAACACACCCCACAACATCTGCAGACCGGGATTCAGGTACTGCAACAGCCCCAGCGTGACCAGCGGCAGCCGCTGGGCCGCCGCGGCAAACATCAGCAACGGGATGGCGGTCACCGGACCCGACAACACCATCAGCGCGGTGTGGCCCTCACCGTGCCCGACGAAGTGCGCATGACCACTCACCTGAAGCGCGATCAGATAGCCCGCGGCGAGCGGCAGCGCCAGCAGCGATTCGACGGCGACGCTCACCCGCGGATCCGCGGTCACGATCTTTTTGACCAGCCCGTACAACCCGAACGACGTCGCCAGCGCCAACGCGATCACCGGAACCCCGCCGACCTGCATGGTGAGCAACGCAACCGCCGCGACCGCGATTACGAGCGCGACGAGCTGCGGCCGCCGGATGCGCTCACGCAGAATCACCACTCCCAGCGCAACCGACACCAGCGGGTTGATGAAATAACCGAGCGCGGCGTCGACAACATGGCCGTTCGTAACAGCGTAAATGTATGTGCCCCAATTGATCCCGATCAGCGCAGAGGCGCATGCGAGCAACAGCCAGGTCTGCCTGCTGAGCCGTCGTAGCTCACTGAGCTTGCGCCCGACGAGCAGCACGACCACCAAGAACACCGCAGTCCACACGTACCGGTGCGCCAGTACCTCTATCGCCCCGGCAGGCAACAGCAACGGGAAGAAACCGGGGAACAATCCCCACCAAACGTAGGCGCCGACGCCGAAGAGCAGCCCGGACCGCCGCGTCATTGGCCACGCAACACGTCGAGAGCGTGCTGCAAGTCGTCCGGGTACGGGGCGGTGATCTCGACCCGGCGACCGTCGGCGGGGTGCGTGAACGCCAGTGACCGCGCATGCAGCCATTGCCGTTGCAACCCAAGCTTTTTCGCAAGGGTCGGATCGGCACCGTAGACCATGTCGCCGACACACGGATGGTGCACAGCGGCGAAGTGCACGCGAATCTGGTGCGTGCGGCCGGTTTCCAGATGGACGTCGAGCAAGCTCGCAGCGCGAAACGCCTCCACGGTGTCGTAGTGGGTGATGCTGTGCCTACCGTCTTCGGTGACCGCGAACTTCCACTCGGGGCCCCGGTGCCGCCCGATCGGCGCGTCGATCGTGCCGCTGGACGGGTCCGGATGTCCTTGCACCAGCGCGTGATAACGCTTGTCTACGGTGCGCTGCTTGAATGCGCGCTTCAACACGGTGTAGGCACGCTCCGACAGCGCGACAACCATCACTCCCGAGGTGCCGACGTCGAGGCGGTGCACGATGCCCTGACGCTCGTGCACCCCCGACGTCGAGATCCGGAAACCCGCGGCGGCCAACCCGCCGAGCACCGTCGGGCCGGTCCAACCGACAGACGCGTGCGCGGCAACGGCCGCGGGCTTGTCGACGGCGACGATGTCGTCGTCGGCGTAAAGAACGCTCATGCCGGCCACTTCTTCGACTCGGTTGTCAGGCGGGGCGGGCGGCGCGGGCAGCCGCACATCGAGCCACGCCCCGGCGGTCAGTTTGTCCGACTTGCCCGCGCGGGCGCCATCGATTTCTACGGCGCCTTCCTCGGCCAGAGCGGCCGCCGCTGTCCGCGACAACCCAAGCAGCCGGGCCAGGCCGGCGTCGACGCGCATTCCGGCCAGCCCGTCGGGAACAGGCATCGACCGCTCAGTCATGCGGATGGTCGTCGGCCGACCTGCGCCTGCCGGGCGTGTCGAAGTCGTAACCGAACAACGACAACGCGACCAGCAGCACCGCGCCACACACCACCGACGCGTCGGCGACGTTGAACACCGGCCACCAGCCGACCGACAGGAAGTCCACTACCTGCCCGCGCAGCGGTCCCGGCGACCGGAAGAACCGATCGACCAGATTGCCCAGCGCCCCGCCCAGGATCATGCCGAGGCCGACAGCCCACCACGGCGACACCAGCCGGCGGCCCATCCAGACGATGCCGGCGACCACAGCAGTCGCGATCAATGTGAGCACCCAGGTGGACCCGATCGTCATCGAGAACGCCGCGCCGGAGTTGCGCACCAGCGTCCACGTCACCGTGTCGCCGATGATCGGCACAGGCTGACCGGGGGTGAGCAGCCGGACGGCGATGACCTTGGTGACGATGTCGACGGCCAGAACCACGGCGGCGACCACGATCAGCATCAGGATCCGCCGGCGCGCGGGCGGCCGGGTGACCTCGTCGGTGTCGGTTGCCGGCCGCGTGGTGGAGTCGTCGCTCACTTCTCCATCATCCCTCTCCGCCTTTTTCCGACGGGTTCCAGGCATGATTCCGCCATGAGCCGCGTCGTCGTCATCACCACCGGCGGAACCATCGCGTCGGTTGCCGACGCGGGCGGGGTGCTGCGGCCTGCGCGCACCGGAGCCGAGCTGCTCTCCGGCGTCGATCGCGACGTGGAGGTCGTCGACCTGATGCGCAAGGACAGCTCCGAGCTGACGCTTGCCGACTGGGACGCCATCTCCGCGGCGATCTCCGCCGCAGTCGACGGCGGCGCATCCGGCGTCGTCGTCAGCCACGGCACCGACACGATGGAGGAGACCGCTCTATGGCTCGAGCTCACCTATGACGGCGACGTGCCGGTGATCCTGACCGGCGCCGCCAGAAGCGCGGACGTACCGGACTCCGACGGTCCGGCGAATCTGCGCCACGCAGTCACGCGGGCCGCGTCCGCGGACGCCCGCGGGCGCGGCGTGGTGATCTGCTTCGGCGGGAAGGCGCTGGCCCCATTGGGCACGCAGAAGGTCGCGGGCGGCTTCGACGGGCCGTCGGCAACCGACGGTAAGGACCGGCCGTTCCTCGGATGCGCGTCGGCGGTCACCGCACCGCGCGTTGACGTCGTCGCGTGCTACCTGGGGGCGGACAGCGTCGCGCTCGACGCGTGCGTGGCCGCCGGAGCGCGGGGCGTGGTGCTGGAGGGTCTCGGGTCGGGCAACGCGGGGCCGCCGGTGATCGACGCGGTCCGCCGCCACTGCGCCGACGGCGTGACCGTCGCGGTTTCGACTCGCGTCTCGTTTGGCGGTGTCGGTTCTCGCTATGGGCCTGGTCGGGAATTGGTGGACGCCGGCGCGGTCGCGGTGCCGCGACTCGGCCCACCCCAGGCGCGGGTGCTCCTCATGGCGGCGTTGGCCACGGGGTCACCGGTCCGCGAGGTCGTCAGTCGCTGGGGCTGACTCGTCGAGAAGTCCGGTGACGTATTCGGGCCAGTCGAGGCTGTCGACCGGATTGGCCCGCTGCACGGCGGAGTCGTCGGCGGCAAATGTTCGCGCCGTGCCGGGCCCGCTCGCCCGGGTCTCGAACCGCACGGTCATCACGCCGTGGCCGGCGCCTTGCACCCACCCGTGGCCCCACTGAGCGTGATCGACGTCGTCGCCGACGCGCCAGCCGGACGTGGCTGCGGTCGGCGTCGACGCCGACGAGGTGTCGGTTGGCTGCTCCCAAGTGTCGAGGTCGGGAAAGAGCGGTTCCTGACGAACCTCGGACAGTCCCGAAAAGCCCACGCCGACAAGGCGAATCGGCCCGACGTCGACGGGGTCGAGCAACAGTCGGCGAGCCGCCGCGATCAGCGTGGTGGCCTCGGTCGTGGCGTACGGCAGCGTCATCGAGCGTGTCAGCGTGCTCATGTCGGAGCGCTTGAGTTTGACCGTCACGGTGCGCGCGCCGCGGCCGTCCTTGGTCAGCCGCTGATGCGCATGCTCTGCAATCGGACCGATTGTCTGATGCAGTTGGTCCAACGTGGTCAAGTCCTCGGGGAAGGTCGACTCGGCGCTGATCTGCTTGGCCTCCGCGCGCTCTGCAACCGGGCGGTCGTCGATGCCCTGCGCGAGCCGGTGCAGCGCCGGCCCGACCGTTGCGCCGAGGATGTCGGCCACCTCCGCGTCCGTCAGTGCGGCAAGCTGCCCGACTGTTTGGATGCCGAGCCGGTGCAGCTTGTCCTCCGCGACCGGCCCGATGCCCCACAGGCGCCGCACCGGCAGGCCGTCCAGCAGCGGACGCTCGTCGTCTCGGTCGATCACCCGGATGCCGTCGGGCTTGGCCAGGCCGGACCCGATTTTCGCGATCTGCTTTCCCGATCCGGCGCCGACCGAGGCGACCAGTCCGGTTTCGTCGCGCACCGTTGCTCTCAACCGCTCGCAGAACTGTTCGACGTCGGCGGCCGTCGCGCCCACGAGTTCTGCCGGTTCGCCAAAGGCCTCGTCATACGAAAGCTGTTCCAGCACAGGCACTATTGCGCGAACGGTGTCGAAGACACGGTGGCTCGCGACGCCGTAGACCACCCCGCGCGGCGGCAGGACGACCGCGTGGATTCCGACTTGGCGACGGGCCTGGTGCATCGGCATGGCGGAGCGCGCGCCGAAGACGCGGGCCTCGTAGCTGGCGCCGGCAACGACCCCTCTCCCGCCCAGCCCGCCGACGAGGACCGGGCGGCCGCGCAACGTGGGGCGCGTCAGCTGCTCGACGGACGCGAAGAACGCGTCCAGGTCGACATGTAGCACCCACCGGCCCACGCGAACATGCTAAGGAGATGTCATGACGATGAATCTCCTTCACCGCATGTGTTGCAGCTCGGATTACTGGGCACGGTCCGTGGAGCAGAAGCTGTTGCCGTGGGCGTTGCGCGACGTGGAGTTGGGCGAGTCCACGCTCGAGATCGGGCCGGGCTACGGCGCGAACCTGCGGGTGCTGGCAGACAGGACGGCGCTGACGGCGGTGGAGATCGACAAGCCGATGGCTGATCGGCTGGTCACCAAGTACGGCGAGCGCGCGCGAATCATCCACGGTGACGGCACGGACCTGCCGTTGGCGGACTCCGATTTCAGCTCGGTGGTGTGCTTCACGATGCTGCACCACGTTCCGACGCCGGCGCTGCAGGACCAGATGTTCGCCGAGGCGTTTCGGGTGTTGCAGCCCGGTGGGGTGTTCGCCGGCACCGACGGAGTGCCGTCGTTTCTGATGCGCGTGTCCCACATCCACGACACGTACAACCCGGCAATCCCGGACACCCTGCCTGATCGGTTGCGGCGGGCGGGGTTCAGCGAGGTGCAGGTCGACGTCAAGGGCGGCGAGCAGCGCTGGCGGGCGGTCAAGACTTAGCCTCTGCGCCGAGTGGCCAGTTATGTCACGCGAAATCGCGAAAACGCGTGCATTAAGCTCCCACTCGGCGCAGGGCGACCCGCACGCCGTCACCAATCTCGCTGCCACCGGACGGTTCGCCGAATTCGAAACTGGTGGCAAGGATTTCGCGGGCGATCAGATCGCGGTGGGCGCGTGCCCAATCGACGCGCTCATCCGGAACCGCCATGACGACCGCGATCCGGTCGGACACGTCGAGACCTGTCGCCTTGCGGAGCTCCTGCAACTCGCGGATCCGGTCCTTGGCCCAGCCTTCTGCCTCGAGTTCGGGTGTGACGGTGGCGTCGAGTACGACGAGCCCCGAGCCACCCGGGAGCGCCGCGGTGTATTCCGCATCTGCCGCAACAAGTTTCGACGTGTACTCCTCCGGTTGCAGCACGGCGGGCCCCGCGGTCAGCGTGCCGTCGTCGTTGACGACGGCCTCACCCGCCTTCACGGCCTTGATCGCGGCTTGCACGTTCTTGCCAAGCCGTGGGCCCGCGACGCGCGCGTCGACGGCCAACTCGAAGCGCCCGAACGCCGCGATGTCGTCAGTGAATTCGACGGCCTTGACGTTGAGCTCGTCGGCAATCAGCTCCGCGAACGGAACCAGTCGCTCAGGATGCTCCACAGCCACAATCAGTTTCGACAGCGGCAGACGTACCCGCAGCTTCTTGGCCTTGCGCAACGACGACGCCGCCGAACACACGTCGCGCACCAGGTCCATATCGGCGACGAGCTGCGGGTCGGCCGGCACATCCCCGGCTGACGGCCAGTCGGTCAGGTGCACCGATCGTTCGCCCGTGACGCCACGCCAGATCACTTCCGTCGTCAGCGGCAGCAGCGGCGCGGCCAGGCGGCTCGTCACCTCCAGCACCGTGTGCAGCGTATCGATCGCGTCTGGGTCCTCGTCCCAGAACCGCTGCCGCGAGCGCCGCACATACCAGTTCGTCAGCGCCTCGGTGAACTGCCGCAGCTGCTCGCACGCGCCGTAGATGTCGCAGATGTCCAGAGCCGCCGTCAGGTCGTCGCGCAGCGCGGCGAGCTTGGCCAGAATGTAGCGGTCAAGAACATGCGTTGAATTCGTCCGCCACTCACCGACTTTCGGTGCATACAGCGCCAGGAAGCTGTACGCGTTCCACAGCGGCAGCAGTACCTGCCGGACGCCTTCACGAATGCCCTGCTCGGTGACGATGAGGTTGCCGCCCCGGAGGATCGGCGAGGCCATCAGGAACCAGCGCATCGCATCGGACCCGTCGCGGTCGAACACCTCGGTGACGTCCGGATAGTTGCGCAGCGACTTGCTCATCTTCTGTCCGTCGTTGCCCAGCACGATGCCGTGTGCCACACAGGTTTTGAACGCGGGACGGTCGAACAGCGCCGTCGCCAAGACATGCAGCGTGTAGAACCAACCGCGGGCCTGGCCGATGTACTCGACGATGAAGTCGCCCGGGAAGTGCGTCTGGAACCAGTCTTCGTTCTCAAACGGGTAATGCACCTGCCCGTACGGCATCGAACCCGAGTCGAACCAGACGTCGAGCACATCGGGAATGCGGCGCATCGTCGAGCGTCCGCTCGGGTCGTCTGGGTTCGGCCGGGTCAACTCGTCGATGTACGGCCGGTGAAGGTTCTCGGGGCGCACGCCGAAATCGCGCTCCAGTTCGTCGAGACTTCCGTACACGTCGATTCGCGGGTACTCGGGGTCGTCGGATTTCCACACCGGAATCGGTGTGCCCCAGTAGCGGTTTCGCGAGATCGACCAGTCGCGTGCACCTTCGAGCCACTTGCCGAACTGGCCATCCTTGACGTGCTCGGGGTACCAGGTGATCTGCTGGTTGAGTTCGACCATGCGGTCACGGAACTCGCTGACTTTCACGAACCACGACGACACCGCGCGGTAGATCAACGGGTTGCGGCACCGCCAGCAATGCGGATAGGAGTGCTCGTAGGTTTCGTGGCGGACCAGCACGGGCGCGTTGACCCCCGCAGAGCCGGTGCCGTTCTTCAGATCGCGGATGATCTGTGAATTGGCATCGAACACATGCTGATTCGCGTAGTCGGGCACTGTGTCGTCAAACCGGCCCTTGGAATCGACGGGCGTGACGGGCACGATGCCGGCTTTTTCCGCCGCCTCCTTGTCGTCCTCGCCGTACGCCGGTGACATGTGCACGATGCCCGTGCCGTCCTCGGTCGACACGAATTCGCCGGGCAGCACCTGAAAACTGTTGGCAGCGCCCATGAAATACGGAAACGGCGGCAGATACCGTGTCCCGATGAGGTCCGCCCCACGGTAGGTGCCGACGATGTCCGGCTCGTCGCCGAGCTCCCGCGCGTATGCCCCCACGCGTGCCTTCGCGAGCAGATAGCGCCGCTCGCCTGTCTGGACGAGCACATACTCGACATCTGGATTGACGGCGACCGCTTGGTTCGACGGCAACGTCCACGGCGTCGTCGTCCATATCAAAAGGTACGCACCCTCGAGTGGACCGTCAGTTACCTTGAACCCCACTGTGATTGCCGGATCCTGTCGACTCTGGTAGATGTCGTCATCCATCCGCAGTTCATGGTTAGACAGCGGTGTCTCGTCGCGCCAGCAGTACGGCAGCACGCGGTAACCCTCGTAGGCCAGCCCCTTGTCCCACAGCTGTTTGAACGCCCAGATCACCGACTCCATAAAGGTCGGGTCGAGCGTCTTGTAGTCGTTGTCGAAGTCCACCCAGCGGGCTTGCCGGGTGACGTACTCGCGCCATTCGTCGGTGTAGCGCAACACCGATTCCCGGCACGCCTCGTTGAATTCGGCGATGCCCATCGCATCGATCTGCGACTTGTCGGTGATGCCGAGCTGCCGCTCCACCTCGAGCTCGGCGGGCAGCCCGTGGGTGTCCCAGCCGAACCTGCGCTCGACCTTGTAGCCGCGCATCGTGCGGTAGCGCGGAACGATGTCCTTGACGTAGCCGGTCAGCAGATGCCCGTAGTGCGGCAGCCCGTTGGCGAACGGCGGTCCGTCGTAGAACACGTATTCCTCGGCGCCGTCGCGGCGGGCGATGCTGGCCCGGAACGTGTCGTCGGCCGCCCAATAGTCGAGGACGTCGAGTTCGAGCTTGGGGAAGTTCGGCGAACCACCGCGCTGGTCGGCACCCAACTCGGTGCGCGGATAGGCGTTGGCAGTCACTCGTGCGTCTCCTGTGCCACTGTCCGGCACGGGGACGACGACGCGCCGGTGCGCGAGCGCCGCGGTACCACCCCGCTTGCACACGCGTGTCGCGTGGCCGCTCAATACGGCTGTGACGGGCCTACCCGTTCGGTTCTACTTGGCCGCAAGGCTGTTCTTCCGAAGGCTCCCCGGTGATGGCCGGATCGATGCCGTTAGCCCTAGTCTAACCGGCATGGAGCAGCGCACCCTCGAAGCGGTCATCTACGAGCGAGAGCCGCCGATCGCGCGGATCATCCTCAACCGCCCGGAGAAGGCCAATACCAAGGACGCGCAGTTGGTGCAGGAGGTGGACGCGTGCCTGCGCGAGGCAGACCGCGACGGTGAGATCAAGGTCGTCATCCTCAAGGCCAACGGCAAGGGCTTCTGCGGCGGACATGTGGCGCGCTGGGGGCCCGACGAAAACCCGTACCCGGATTTCGGCGACACGTTCGAGTCGCTGTACAAGGGCACCGCCGACCTGTTTTTGTGGCCGACGTTGTATCTGTGGGAATTCCCGAAGCCGACGATCTCGCAGATCCACGGCTACTGCATGGGCGGCGGCATCTACCTCGGGTTGCTGACGGATTTCTGCGTGGCCTCCGATGACGCGTATTTCCAGATGCCGCTTGCCCAGAGCCTCGGCGAGCCCGGCGGCCACACGATGATCGAGCCCTGGCTGATGATGAACTGGCATCGCGTCATGGACTGGCTTCTGTTGGCGCCCACGCTATCCGCCGCCGAAGCGTTGGAGTGGGGTCTTCTGAACAAGGTGGTTCCGCGCGATCAACTCGAGGACACCGTCGAGGAGATGGCCCGCAAGATCAGCCAGATTCCGTTGACGACGCTGATGGCGGTCAAGAACAACGTCAAGCGGGCGTGGGAGCTGATGGGTATGCGGGTGCACCTTCAGGTAAGCCACATCCTGACGAACATGGTCGGCGCAGCGTCCGATGTGCAGGCCCGCCGCGCGGAGCTCATCCAGTCGGGCCTGAAACCCCGCGATTTCGTCGAAGACCCCTAGGCGATTTCGGTGCGTTTTCAGGCGCTCAGCGCCGGTTAGCGCACCGAAATCACTCGCCGCGGGCCGCGTGGCGCGCTGCGACGTAGCCGAAAACCATCGTGTTCGCGATACTGCCGCCCGCCCCGAGGTAATGCCGTCCCATCACCGTCGCCGTGATGTTGCCCGTCGCGTAGAGGCCGTCGATCACCTTGTCGTTATCGCCGAGGACCTGTCCGTACTCGTTGGTGATCACTCCCCCGCATGTCCCGACGTCGGCCGGAAAGACGCGTGCGGCGTAGTACGGCGCGCGGTCAAGCGGGCCGAGCGCGGCGTTCGGCCGGTATCCCGGGTCGCCCAGGCAAATGTTGTAGGCCGATTGCCCGCGGCCGAAGTCGGGATCGAGGCCCTTGACGGCAAACTCGTTGAATCGTTGGACCGTCTGCTCCAAAGCCTCAGCGGGGACGTCGATTTGGCGCGCAAGATCGGCGACGGTGTCGGCACGCACGATCTCACCCCGTTCGATCACCTCGTCCGGCAGCCGACGCTTCTGTAGCGGGTTCGCCCCAGAGACGTATCGGCGAACATAACCCTCATCGAAGACCTGCCAGCACGGCACGGCCTTGTTGGCGTACATCGCCTTGCCGACTTCGACGTAGGAGTTCGACTCGTTGCAGAACCGCCGGCCGGTGCCGTCGACGTAGATGGCCCCCGGTCGCTGCCGCGCCTGGCCGACCGCACGGGCGCGGGGATCGGCCACGAAAACCGATGGGAGCCACCAGGCTTCGTCAAGCAGGTCGGTCTTCGCGCCCAGCCGCATCGCCGTCTGCAACACTTCACCCGTGTCGCCGGGGTTCGCAAGTGACCACTTTGCCTCGTTGGGCTGATCGCCGCTGTACCGACGGCGCATTTCCGCGTTGCGACTGAAACCGCCCGCCGCGAGCAACACCCCTTTGCGCGCTTCGATATTCAGCGAGGCATCGTTTCGAGTGACTCGCGCACCGACGACGCGACCATGCTCGACGATGAGATCGTCCATCGCGGCGCTCGTCCACACCGGAGGTGCGCCAGTGCAGTCGATCAGCACCTTCAGCATCTGACCGATTAGCGATGCGCCGTTGGTGAGGACCTGGCGCCGCCGGATCCGTGCTGCCCAGGTGCGCAGGAACACCCGCACCGCAACGCCGAAAGCTCGTGGCGAGCGGTTGTAGTACTGCACCGAGCGCAGCTCGCTCGTTTTCACCACGAATCCGCGGTTCCAATTCTTGTCCATCGTCTGGACCCTGCCGCCCCAGTCCCCCAGTGGCGCCGCGTCGTACGGGATGCCCTCGACCGATCGGCCGGCCGCGTTGCCGCCCTTGTGGTTTGGGTAGTAGTCGGCGTAGCCGGGGCATCGGACCAGCCGAACACCTTTGCGCATAAGGAAGTCGATCATATCGCTGCCCGCGGTCAGGAACATCTCACGCCGCGGGGGCGACGATGCGGCACCGATGTCACCGACGACGTCGTCGAAGTACGCCAGACCGTCCTCGTGGGAATCGGGCACGCCCTCCGCCCGCATCAACGGGTTGTTCGGCAGCCACACCATGCCGCCCGACATTCCTGTTGCCCCACCGACGAGATCCTCCTTTTCGAGCACGAGGGGTTCGATCCCCGCGTCCAACGCGGCCAGCGCCGCAACCATCCCGCCACCACCGCTGCCCACGATCAACAGATCGACGGACTTGTCCCAGTTCATATCGCCGCCACCCGTCGCGACAGACCGAGCTCGGCGACGGGCACGTCGATGGTGGTGTTGGTCTTCTGGATCGCACCGACCAGCGTGTCGTACGGCAGGCCTGCGAGAAATCCGTCCACGACCCGCTCGAAGTTCGAGATCAGTCCTTCGATCTGGTTCGACAACCGCATGTATTCGAATCCCTTGGCGTGCAAGCCTTTCTGCTGCCGGGGCAGGTTGGAGAAATCCTGCGCGGGGATCGTCGGCCAGCTCGGGTCGTCGGGGGCCACCGGCTCTGGCGGAGTGGGTTTTGACGGCGGCTGGTCCGACGGGAACCTGGTCAGCGACCACACTTCGAACAGCGTCTGCTCGGGACCCAACGGACGGATGCGGTACGACGCCGCACTGCTGTAGGTCGGCAGGATGAAGTAGTGCGGGAAGCAGAACCCGATCGGATCGGAGACCCCGCGACGATCAAGGTCATTCAGGTCGGGGAAGTCGCACCCGCGCGCGCGGTGCCACGCGGTAACCGCGTCGTTGACCGCGCTGCGCCACGCCGCCATCGCCTCGGTCGGGTCGTCGGGCAGCGAAATGTTCTGCAGCCCTTCGGCGATATGGACGTCGTTCGCGTGGGTCATGCCGCCCATCCCGGACCCCAGCGTCCGCATGAAGTGAAGGCTGGTCTGCACGACCGGGTGCACCCGGGACGACTCCGGGCTGTGCGCCGACGGCAGCAGTTGCGGGTGGGTCTGCGGCACGTGGTAGCCCTCCATGAACGCCGCCGTCGCCAGCTTCCAATTCACTGGCAGCAGACACGATTTCCACCATTCGGTGTAGAGCTTGTCCACTTTCCACTCGTCGTGCCGTGACGCGAACGGGTCGATGCAGTCGCGCAGCGCGGGCGCGTCGGCGTCGAGGTTGATCCAGGCGCAGCCGCCCCACAGCTCGCATCGCACCGGCGCGAGCCCGAGATCGTCGGCGCACAAGTTGTTTTCGTCAAACACCTCGGGCCGCAGCACGAACGTGTTGGCGCCGTCGAGACCCCAGCACCATCCGTGGAACGGGCAGACGAAGCTGCGCCGGCTGCCGTGTCCCTCGACGAGTTTCATGCCCCGATGACGGCACGAGTTGTAGTACGCGCGCACGGTGGTGGCGTCGAGTCGCACGACGATGACCGACTGGTCCAGAATCTCGTACTCCGCAAAGTCGCCGGGTTTCGGAATCTCCTCCAGCCGGCACGCCATCTGCCAGACGCGGGGCCAGAACAGCTCGGTCTCCAGGTCGTAGAACTCGCGATCGAAGTAGCGCTGCTTGGGAATTCGGTCAGGAGTCTGCACGGCCCAGGGCACCGGTAGCGGTGTCCAATTCACGTCAGTCATGTGGGTTCACGCTCCCCTCACAGGATTCGCGACGTCCGCTGATTCCAGTATCGATCGCGAATCCGCCTTTTGTAGAGCTTGCCGTTGGGATCGCGGGGCAGTTCGGCGTCGAAGTCAACCGTCCGCGGGCATTTGTACGTCGCGATGTGCGCGCGGCAGTAGTCGATGAGCTCGTCGGCCAGCTCCGGGCCGGGCTCGATGCCGTCGACTGGTTGCACGACCGCCTTCACCTCTTCGCCGAATTCATCGTTGGGAACCCCGAACACCGCGGCGTCCACCAGCTTGGGGTGCATGACGAGAAGGTTCTCCACCTCTTGCGGGTAGATGTTGACCCCGCCGGAGACGATCATGAACGTCGAGCGGTCGGTCAGGTACAGATAGCCGTCGTGGTCCACATAGCCGATGTCGCCGAGTGTCCGCCAGCCTTTTTCGTTGGCGACGGACGCGGTCTTCTCGGGATCCTTGAAGTACTCGAAGTCGGGGCCGCCTTCGAAGAACAACTCACCGGACTGGCCGACCGGAAGCTCCTCGCCGCCCTCCCCGACGACATGCACCGTGGTGAGAGGCTTGCCTACCGACCCGGGGTGGGCGAGCCACTCTTCGGGCCCGATCGTCGAACCTGCGAATCCCTCAGTGCCGCCGTAATACTCGTATAGAATCGGCCCGAACCAGTCCATCATCCGCTGTTTGACGGCGACGGGGCACGGTGCGGCAGCGTGGATGACGCATTCGAGGCTGGATACGTCATAACGCTCGCGGACAGCCTCGGGAAGCTTGAGCATCCGGACGAACATCGTCGGGACGAACTGCGCGTGGGTGACGCGATGCTGCTCGATCAGTGCCAGTACCGCTCCGGCGTCGAACTTGCGCATCGTGATCGCGGTGGCTCCGACGCGATGCACGGCCATCGTGTAGTTCACGCCGGCCGCGTGGTACAGCGGCGCCGGCGAGAGGTAAACACTGGAGTCGGTCATCTTGTAGTGGTGCTGCAAGGCCATTTCCAGCACGTACTGTGCCCACGAGCCGTTGCCGTCGATCGGAAGCGGCCGGCGCACCGCCTTCGGCCGGCCCGTGGTGCCCGACGAGTACAGCATCTCGGAGCCGTCGGACACGGGCGGCGGGTCGCCGGCCGCGGCCAGGGCGTCGGCGTACGGGCGCCAACCCGACACCTCGCCGCCGACCGCGACGTGGACGTCGACGCCCCGGCTCGTCGCCATGAGGTGAGATGCCAAGTCGACCATCGAGGCGTCGACGAACACCGCCCTCGCCTCGGAGTCGTCGACGATGTACGCGACCTCCTCTGGCGTGAAGTGGGTATTCACCGCGCTGTAGTAAAGACCGGAAAGCTGGCAGCCCCAGGTGATTTCGAAGAACTCTTGGCAGTTCGGCAGCACCAGCGCCACCCCGTCGCCGCGCCGAAGGCCCGCGTCATGCAACACAGCCGCCACCCGTTGGCTTCGGGCGTACAGATCACCGTAGGTAATGGTCTCGCCGCCCGCGACGACGAGCGCCGGAGAGTCCGGCGTCCTCATCGCATGGTCGGCAATGTTAATTTCTGCTCCTCGTGTCCGCGGCCTTCACGACTACGAACCGTCGGTGGACGCCGCAGCCGCACTCTGCCGTTGCGCCATCTCCGATGGCAGGATCTTGTCCTTGAACACCCGCTGGATCAGCGCCTGCACGTCGGAGCTGAGTGACGCGAGCGCGACCAAATCGTTGGAGCTCTGCCAGTGCACCCGCATGCCCATCAGCTCCCACGCGCGCTTCAGGTTCGCCTTCGTCGCCAACAGCGTCGTCAGTGGCGCCTGCGCGATGTGGCGGGCGATCGCCTCGACTCGCGTGTCGAGGTCTTCACGTTTGACCACCTCGTTGACCAGACCGACCTCCAGAGCCTTCTTCGCGTCGATCACCTCGGCGAGATATAGGTAGTAGGCCGCGCGCCGCCAGTTCATGAAAACCCATGGCTCGATCGAACATTCACCCGACGGCATCCCGAAGCCCTGCAGCGGCGGGTACTGGAAATACGCGTCCTCCGATGCGATCACGATGTCGGTGGTCAACCCGTAGTGCGTGCCGCCGCCGACGCAGTAGCCATGCACCTGCGCGATCGTCGGCTTGGAGAACTCCCACAGGTTCAGGATCGGTTTGACGAACAAGTCGGTCTGCGGTTTCCACGGCGTGCCAGTGTGTTTGAAGCCCTCGACGAACTCCGGATAGTCGACCGCGTTGTTGCCGATCGCGTGTCCGGAGCAGAACCCCTTGCCGTTGGCCTTGATCACCAGCACCTTGATGTCGTAGTCGCGGTCGGCGTCGATCAATGCGGCATCGATCTCCTCGACCTGCTTTTGGTCCTGAGCGTTCGCCTTCTCCGGCCAGTTCAGCGTGATCCGCGCGATCGGCCCTTCTTTTTCGTAGATGATCCGCTCACGCGTCTCGTTGCAGTCCACAGGTCCTCCTCGTGATGGGTTATGACGTGATGACGCCGATTTCGGCGCCGATGTCGTAGGTCGTGCCGACTTCGCCGGTCCATTGGACCGTGCCCGATGCACCCGCTTCGATCTCCTGTTCCACCTTCTCTGTTGCGATCACGTAGATCGGCGTGCCCTCGTCGACGTGCTGGCCACCGTCGACGAGGATGTCGACGAGCTCGGCTTCGGACACCGCGACCGAGACACGCGGAATGCGAATGATGAAGTCAGCCACGCGATCCCGTTCTGTCAAGGGTACGTTGGACGGCCTCGATGATCCGCGTGGCCGACGGGTAGATCTGCGCCTCAAGCAACGGAGCAGCCGGCGCGGGAACGAACCGCGCCCCGACGCGTTCGACCGGCGCGGCGAGCTCGCCGAACAACTCGGACTGCAGGATTGCCGCGACCTCTGCGCCCGGGCCGGCGAATTCCACCGCGTCGTGAACCACTACTGCCCGTCGCGTTCGGCCGACCGACTCCACCAATGTGTCGACGTCGAGCGGCACGAGCGTACGCAGGTCGACGACTTCGGCGCTCACTCCCTGCTCGGCCAGCGTGGCCGCGGCTGCCAACGCGTCGTGCACGCTGCGCCCGTAGCCGACGAGCGTCACGTCGGTGCCGGCCCGCTTGACGTCCGCCTGGCCCAGCGGGATCGAGAAGCCGGGATCGGTTGGCACCAAACCTTTTTGACCCTGCAAGCGGATGGTCTCGACGAACAGGCACGGGTCCTCGTCGAAGATCGCCGACGTCAGCAGGCCCTTACCATCGCGTGGGGTAGACGGGACGACGACCTTCATCCCGGGGATGTGCATGAACCACGCTTCGAGTGTCTGCGAGTGGGTTGCCCCGGTGGCGAGGCCGCCGTACACCTGAGTGCGCACCGTGATCGGTGCCGTCGTGCGGCCCGCGGTCATGAACCGCAACTTGGCCGCGTTATTGATGATCTGGTCGGCGGCGATCCCGATGAAGTCCATGATCATGATCTCGGCCACCGGCAGCAGGCCGTCGATCGCGGCGCCGATCGCCGCCCCGACGATCGCGGCCTCGGAGATGGGCGTGTCGAGCACCCGGTCGGCGCCGTACTTCGTCGATAGTCCCGCGGTCGGACCCGACGCGCCGGGATCGGCGATGTCCTCCCCGAGCAGGAACACCCGGTCGTCGGCAGCCAGCGCGGCGTCCAGCGCGAAGTTGAGCGCCTCGCGCATCGTCATTTCCCTCTCGTCCACGTCCGCGCCTCAGACCGGGTACCGAATCGCGGTGGCGTACACATCTTTTGACAACTCGTCGACGGACGGCGGGTCGGCAGCCATCACCGTCTTCAACGCGGCTTCGACGCGGCTCAGCGCGTCGTTCTCGACGCGGGAAAGCTCGCCCTCGTCGGCCAAACCCGCCTCCAACAAATGGCTGCGGAACCGCGGCACCGGGTCGGCCGCCACCGCAGCTGCCAGCTGGTCGGCCGGAATGTAGGGCGTGCGGTCGCCGAAGTAGTGGCCGCGGAAGCGGAACGTCACGCACTCGATAAGCGTCGGGCCGTCCCCACCGCGCGCGCGGTCCAGAGCCCCGCCGAGCGCCGACATCACGGCCAGCGGGTCGTTGCCGTCGACACGCACCCCCGGCATGCCGTATCCGGCAGCGCGCTCGGCGACGTGTTCGAGCTTCATCGTGTGCCGCGTCGGCGTCATCTCCGCGTACTGATTGTTCTGGCATACCAACACGATTGGCAGGTTCCACAGCGCGCCCATGTTCGCGGCCTCGTGGAACGAGCCGGTGTTGGTGGCGCCGTCGCCGAAGCTGACCACCGTGACGCGGTCGAGCCCCTTGCGTTGGGCCGCCATCGCCAAACCGACGCCCACCGGCGGGCCCGCGCCGACGATCCCGGTGGACAGCATCACGCCCTTCGCGGGGTTGGCGATGTGCATCGTGCCGCCCTTGCCGCGGCCGGCACCGACGGTGCGGCCCATCATTTCGCCGTAGATCTCCTCGAGCGGCACCCCTTTGCCTATGAGGTCGTGCAAACCGCGGTAGGTCGTCACCAATTGGTCGTCGTCGCGAAGCGACACGCCCATCGCGGCTGCGATGGCTTCCTGGCCGCGCGACGGCCAGTACACGCACATGAACTCGCCGGTGCCGATGCCCTTGCTCAACCTGTCGTCGGCCGCCTTCATCAACACCATCAGCGCGTAGATGCGCTTCTGGACGTCGGCGGGCACGTCAGTCATGGCTGGTACGAACCGATCTCGCGGTACACCTTCGGGATCGGCGGCGGCGAGTCCATGCTCAAATACTGCAGCGACGACATCTTCCCGCTTCTGCCCAACTCGCCCATCCGCCCTACCACCGCGTCGAGGTCGTCGCAGTCGAGTTCGTAGATCGCGACAAACGGACCCGTTCCGTCAGTTGGGGCGAAGCGGCGCGCCGACACGACACCCTCGACCGAGCAGATCTCGGCGAGATGCGTGTCGTTGTACCACGCGTGGTACTCGGCTTCCTTGTCCGACGACACCGGCATCGTCTCGAGATAGATGATCCCTCTGGGCATCTCAGCCGACCTCTCTCATCCACCCGACCACGGTTTGACTTTGAGAAAGCCACCGCCGTCCACGCGCAGCTGCTGGCCGGTGATGTAGCGAGCCGCGTCGCTGGCGAGGAACAACACCGCCTCGCTGATGTCCTCGGGTTCGACATACGGGATCGGCATCGCCTGCACCACAGGGAACACCGGCTCGGCGTCCTCGCGAGTCGGGTTCTTCAAGTCGGGCCGAAACGCCCTGTACATCGGTGCGCTGTGCAACATGTCGGTGTTGACGTTCGTCGGATGGACCGCGTTCATCCGGATGGAGAACGGCGCAAGCGCTAGAGCGAAGTCGTTGACATAGTGCGCCCCAGCCAGTTTCGCGAACGCGTACCCCGCGCCGCCGGGGCCGCCGTCGATCCCGGTGGTGTTCATCGACGACATGAACGCCGCGTTAGATCCCGTCACGATGATCGACGCGCCGGCGTGTAGGTGCTTGAGACTCGCGTGCACGAGATTGAGCACGCCGACGAGGTCGACGTCAACGGCGTCGGCGAAGGCCTGGGGCGGCAGACCGGCAGTGAGCGGGCAGATGCCCGCATTGGCGACGACGATGTCGAGTTGGCCGAATTCGGCCACCCCCCGGTCGATCGCCTGGGACAGCGCCGCACGATCGCGGACGTCGGCGATCTCGGTGAACGCGCGCTGGCCCTCTTTCTCGACAAGCCGCGCCGTTTCGTCGAGATCCTCCGGCCGCGCCAGCGGGTACTCGTTGGTTTCGATATCCGCGCACAGGTCCACGGCAATGATGTCCGCGCCCTCGGCGGCGAGCAGCCGAGCATGCGAACGGCCTTGGCCGCGCGCGGCGCCGCTGATCAATGCGACCTTGCCTGTCACCCTGCCCATCAAATGGCCCTCTCTCCCGCCTTGTCAGACTGTCAATACCAGCGAACCACATTGCGGGCCAAAGCCATTCGCGACCACTGCGACCTCGGCATCGGGAACCTGACGCGGCCCACACTCGCCGCGCAGCTGTGCCACGCCTTCGGCCAGAAAGCCCAGCCCGTGCAGCCGGCCCTCGGCAAGCTGTCCGCCGCTCGTGTTCAGCGGCAGCACACCACCCGGTCCGATGGTCTTGCCGCCGTCGACCCAGTCGCCGAACTCCCCAATGCCGCACATGCCCATGGCTTCGACCCAGGACATCGCGATGTGCGTGAATCCGTCGTAGAGCTCGGCGACGTCGACGTCGGCCGCGGTCACCGAGGACCGCTTCCACATCGTGTCGGCACAGGGCCGCGTGCCGCCGAACAAGAAGTCGTCGGCGTAGGTGAAATCCGGTTTCCAGCCGGTGCCCATCGCGATCGCATCGATGAAGACGGGCCGCTTGGGGGTGTCGGCGGCGCGCTCCGGGCTGGTGATGACGACAGCGCAGGCACCCGTCACCGGGTAGTCGCAGTCGAGCAGCCGAAGAGGCTCGGAGACATAGCGCGAACCCAGATAGTCGTCGATCGTCAGCGGTTCCCGCATGACCGCGCGCTCGTTGAGCGACGACCACCGTCGCCCGTTCAGCGAGATCTGCCCGTAGTCTTCCTCTTTCGTGCCCAGCGTGGCCATGCGGCGCTGCTTTTTCATCCCCATCACCGGGATGATCCCGCCTGCGATGCCGTACGGGAACTCGAATTGCCACGGGCCCGCCGCGCGCGGCAGCGCCCGCCCGCTCATCTGGCCCCACTCCCGGGTCACCGAACGCACGACAAGCGCGACGTCGCACGTTCCGGACAGCACCGCCATGTGGGCGCCCAGCGCCGCCGCCAGACCAGACGGCCCACGCGGCGTGTAGTCGCCGTAGACCACCAAGTTCTCGATGCCGACCAGACGTGCGATGTCCATCGCCTGCTCGTCGCCGGCGTACTCGAACACCGCGTCGATGTCGCTCACGGCTAATCCTGCGTCAGCGATGGCGATGCGAGACGCCTCTACGGCCAGCGGCCGACCGTCTATGCCCTTATCGCGGAGAATTTTCGAGTAGCCGACACCCACTACGGCTGACCGCCTGGCTGACCCGTTCATCCATCTCTTCCATGAAACTGCGCGGTGGCAGTGGAGGTCACGGTATGCCGCACAGTATCTAAAATACCTAAAATAGAAAAGACTGCGGACCCGGGGCGGCGGTGGGGTTCGAGTATTGTCCGCATGTGGACTTCTCGTACCCGCCACAGGTAGAAGAGTTCCGCACTGCATTGCGCGCGTGGCTAGCCGCCAACCTCACAGACGACGTGGTCGCCGCGGGCCGGCGGCGCGGCCGCGACGATGCGGCGTTCGAAACACTGCGCGCCTGGGATGCGGCGATGGCTGACGCGGGGTGGGCGGCGGTGTCCTGGCCGCGGGAGTACGGTGGCCGCGGCGCGACCCTGCTCGAACAGGTCGCCTACGCGGAAGAGACCACCCGCGCGCGATCTCCGTTGCCGCTCAACGTGATCGGGATGACCAACATCGCGCCGGCGATCATGCATTACGGGACCGACAAACAGAAGAGCGACCTGCTCCCCCGGATGATGCGCGCCGACGACATCTGGTGCCAGGGGATGTCAGAGCCCGAGGCCGGGTCCGATCTCGCGTCGCTGCGAACCCGTGCGGTGCGCGACGGCACCGACTTCGTCGTCAACGGACAGAAGATCTGGACGTCGCTGGGTCATCGCGCCGACTGGTGCCAGCTGTATGTGCGGACAGACCCAAATGCCCCTAAGCACAAGGGCATTTCGTGCCTCATCGTCGATATGACGCTGCCCGGTATCGAAGTATGGCCCATCCGCACGCTCACTGGCGACGCCGATTTCGCGGAAGTGTTCTTCACCGACGTGCGGGTGCCGGCCGACGCGCTGTTGGGACCGCTCGACGGCGGATGGGGCGTAGCGACCACCACCCTGAGTCATGAACGTGCCGGGGCAGCAAGGCTTTACGCAGAGATGCAGCTGCGACTGCAGGATCTTGCCGCCGATCTAGCCGACACTGAGACCGACGGCCACCCGGCCGTCGAGGACGCCGTGACGTTACGACGGCTGGGCGAACTAGCGGTGCGCATCAAGTATCTCGAAGTGTTGTGCCTGCGATCGATCTCGCTGGCGCAGAACGGCGGTGATCCGTTCGGCTCGGCCAGCGTTGCGAAGACGGTGTGGGGCGAGGTGGGACAGGGACTGGCCGCGCTTGCCTTCGACACACTCGGCGACCGGGAAGCCGACGGCCGGTGGACGCGCGACCGATTGTCTACGCGGTCGCTGACGATCGCCGGCGGCACCACTCAGATCAACAAGAACATCACCGCTGCGCGTGTCCTCGGGTTGCCCCGCCAATGAATCTCGAGCTGACCGACGAGCAGGTCGCGCTGCGCGACACCGTGAGGCGATTCCTTGCCGAAAAGGCAAGCGTGACAGCACATGTACGGCCGATGCTCGACGATCCGACCGGCACCACTGCCGACGTCTGGCGCGGTCTTGCCGAACTCGGTGCGACGGGAGTGCTCGTCCCGCCGGACTACGGCGGTGCCGGCATGACGATGGTCGAGGCCGGGATCGTCGCCGAGGAGCTCGGCGCGGCCCTGCACCCGGGACCGTGGTTGTCCTGCGCGGTCGCAGCAGTACGCGCGGTGACGCGGACCGGCGCGGCGGAAAAGGCCGGCGCTCTGCTGAGCGGCATTGCCGACGGGTCGACGATCGCGACGGTCGGCCCGTTGCGCGGCCCCCGGCCGGGCGCAGTCGAACGCAGTGACGGAGTCGTGCTGCGCGGAACGCTCTCGGCGATGCCCGACGCCGCAGCGGCGAACGTGATGATGGTCCTCGCCGAAGACGGGGACGGGGCCGCGCTCTCCACCGTCGAGACGGCAGTCTGCCATCTGGGCGACCAGTCGGGCGGTGTCGACCCCACCCGCAAGCGGTTCGCGGTCACGCTCGACGACTCACCGGCGCAGCGCCTCGCATCGGTGTCAGCCGAGCAATGCCAAGCGCTGGTCGACGACGTGCTGGTCGCCCATGCGGCCGACGCTCTCGGGGCCGCAGAGGCAGTGCTGACGCTGGCCGTGGAGTACGCCAAGACGCGGAGACAATTCGGTCACCCGATCGGCAGTTTTCAAGCCGTGCAACACCTTTGCGTGGACATGTACGAAGCGATCGAGCTCGCCCGCAGCGGCGTCGTCCATGCCCTGTGGGCCGCAGATGCCGCGGATCCAGCCGAGCGACACCTCGCTGCAATTCGGGCGAAAGCGTTCGCGGGGCAACTGACTGCCGTCGGCGACACCGCGATCCAAGTGTTCGGCGGCGTCGGGTACACCTGGGAGCACGACGCTCATCTGTACCTCAAGCGGTTGCTGGGCTGGAGCGCCTATCTCGGCGGGCCCGACCGATACCTCCAGGAAGTCGGTCGCGAACTCGTGTCCGGGCTCTAACTGACCATCACCATTTCGGCGGCATCACGCAGCATCGGCGCCGCTTCCGACGTCAGTTCGATGAGCGCGAGAGGGAATTGCTCGGCGAGCTCATCGACGGTGCTTCGCTCCAGCCGGCGGGTGTCGTACCACCAATCCATCTGCAGCACCCCACCCGATCGGTACACCCGCAGCTCGAGCGCGTGGCCATCACTCGGCAGCATTTGCCGACGCATCGGCTCGTGCGCGCCGAGCAGATAGGAAATCGCGACGTCGGAGGCTGCCGACGTCAGGCGGCCGACTCTCCGCCGCGCGCCAGTCAGCGCGCGGTGGGCAGCGCGCACCGCTTTGGTGGCGCTCACTTCCCCTACGGTCGTGCAGGCCAGGGTCACCGTCGCTTCGCCCTCGCCGAGAAGGTCCACCGACATGTCTCCAGTGCCGATGGTTCGCGCGATGGTCCGGGCGACCGCCGCGAGGACGAGCTCCTCGACGGTCAGCCTCAAGTATTGGCGAGCCTCGTCGAGCTCCGTGGTCAACATGCTGGTCAGCGGAGCTGACAGGATTGCGAGATCGTCGGGGCGCGGGGGCCCGTCAACGTCGTAGTCGAGCATTTGCAGAGTTGCTCTCCCCAAGTTTGTGGACATGAGGCAACGGTACACCGATGTCCCATTTTTGGGAGATATGTGCCAAAACCGTGACGGCTGTGTCAATTTCGGTTGATCTCTCTAGTTTGCGGGAGCCACTGCCCAAACGCGGGAGTTTGCTCTATGGTGTAGAAGTGCCACGGACAGACGAGAACGGCCGGCAACTGAAGGCTTTGCTGGACTACCTGCTCGACGGGGATATCGAAGCAAAGGACATCTACGACGCGCTCGGGGTCTCCAGCAGCACCTATTACCGGCGGATCAAGGAAGACAACTACCCTGACGCCGAGGAACTGCGGAGGGTGGCCGACAGGTTCAACCTCAGCTATCCCGATCTTCAGGTGCGATTTGGATTGATGAGTCACCAAGAGGTGCAGAATTATCTGGACTCCGGCCCGTTTGCCACAACGAAGATACGGGAGCGCACCACGACCCGTCGGCCGAAAAAACTTTCCGAATTGGCACCGCGGCCAGACGCTCCACCCCTATAAGCCGTACACTTTGCTGACACCGGACCCGCTCGAAGGCACGACAAGATGGCTCTAGCAGTACTCATCACGATCACGCTGGCGTGTATCTCGTGGAGTTTGTGGATCCGCCGCGTGACATGGTCGTGCCGCTGGGAAGTCGCCGCCACCCTCAACATCGCGATGCAAGGCCTGGCCGTCCTATTGATGTCCCCCTGGGCCTCGCAGACCGTCGGGGTCGGCCTGCACGCACTGACCGGTAAGTGGAATCTGAACGCCTACCTTGGGCACGACTG
>DASRFZ010000190.1:0-15150 GCA_035651275.1 Mycobacterium sp.
GCGACGCCTTAAATCGCCCGCCCTTCGACGACGCTGAACGGTGCCGCCGTCTCGACGACGCCCGTCATCACGAAGCCTGACTTCTCGTACAGCCGGCGGTATTCGGCTGCGGTGCGTTCGCGGGCGTCGGCGCCGAGCAGCATCTCCAGGTCGATCCAGTTGCCCACGAAGTCCCGATCATGTTGCGGGATAACGAGTTCCATTAACAACAACGTCGCGCCGACGCGTGCCGCCGCACGCACGGCACTCAGGATGCGCACCGCGTCGTCGTCGGCCCAGTCATGAATCACGTTTTTCAGCACGTACGCGTCGCCGCCGTCGGGCACAGACTCGAAGAACGAACCTTCCACCACGCGGACGCGTTCCTCGACGCCGAACTGCTTCAACAATGCCGGAGCGCCCTCGACGACTTGGGGCAGGTCATACAGCACACCGCGGGCCCCGGGCGTTGTGGTGAGGATCGCCGACAGCAGCCGGCCGTGCCCACCGCCGACGTCGACGATCGTGCCGAAGCCGGTGAAGTCGTAGGCGGCGACGACGGGCGCGATCGCGAACGACGAAACGCTCGTCATCGCGTCGTTGAAGATCGCGGCGAGAGTGGGTTCGTCGGCGAGGTACTCGAAAACCTGCTTGCCCCGCAGCTTGGGGATCGCGGCCTCGCCGGTGCGGACCGCCTCCGTCAGGTGGCTCCAATGTTCGCGGTGCTCCGGCGAACCCACGAACCGGGCCATGCCCGCAAGCGAAACCTCGGTGTCCGACCGCAGCGTGTCGGCGAGCGACGTCAGTTCGTAGCGGCCATCGCCGCGCCGACGGAAGATGCCCCGCCCGCTCAACGCTCTGAGGAGACGGCGGAGTGTGTCGGGGTTGGCGTCCACGCGAGCCGACAACTCGTCGGCCGACAACGGTCCCTGGGCCAAGGCGTCGGCGATGCCGAGATCCGCCGCGGCGGTGATGGCCTGCGAAATCCACGCGCCGAGGATCATTTCCAGCATCACGGCCTGCGGCGGCGCAGTCCGTTGTTGAAGGCGACCGAGGTGGTATCGAGCGCGTTCAACAGCGCGGGCCACTTTGGCGGGTGGAACTTTTGCGTCAGCCATTCACAGCAGTCTCCCAGACTGTGGGTTCGTATGCTCGGCCCCATGCCAATCGTCAGCAAGACCATAGAGGTTGCCGCCTCACCCGAGACGATCATGGCCATCGTCGCCGACTTCGAGGCGTACCCCGAATGGAACGACGAGATCAAAGGCTGCTGGGTGCTGGCCCGTTACGACGACGGGCGGCCCAGCCAGCTGCGGCTGGACGTCTCGGTTCAGGGCATGGACGGCAGCTACATCTGCGCGGTGTACTACCCGAGCCCAGCCGAGATCTACACCGTGCTGCAGCAGGGCGACCTGTTTTCCAAACAGCGGCAGAACTTTTCGGTCGTGGGGATGGGCCCGACCTCTCTGCTGACCGTTGATCTCGATGTCGAGACGAAGCTGGCCGTCCCGAGCGTGATGCTGAAGAAGGTCGTCAACGACGCACTCGACTACCTGGCCGACAACTTGAAGAAGCGCGCCGAGCAACTCGCCGGCACCTGACGCGGTGAAAAATCAGCCCCAGATACCCGACTTCTCCAGCCGCGCGATCAGCCGTCGCAAGCCGTCGTCGAACTGCGAGCCGGTCAGCGCGACCACCTCGTCGCTGTCACGACGACGCAGCGCAGCGACCAGCCGGCGATGGTTCTCGACGGCAAGCGCCGCCCAGTTCGGGTCCTCGGCGTAGATCAGCGGTGGCATGTACCGTGCGACGTGCAGCAGGAACCACGCCAGCTTGATCCGCCCGCTCGCGTGGTTGAAGGTGCGGTGGAACGCGAACTCCGCCGCCACGATTGCGTCGGTGTCGGCGTCAGCCGCAGCATCGGCCAATTCGTCTGCGCGGCATGATAATTCGTCGATCTCGGCGTCGGTGATTCGCTCGGCTGCGGTGGCCGCGAGCTCTCGTGCGATCGTCGCCTGCAGCCAGAAGATGTCGTCGACGTCCTGGCGGGACAACGGGGCGACGACGTGACCGCGGTGCGGCTCGAGCACGACCATCCCCTCGCCGCGCAGCGTCCGCAACGCCTCGCGCACCGGCGTGATGCTGACCCCGAGCTGCACGGCGGTTTCGTCGAGCCGCACGAACGTCCCCGGCCGCAGCGAGCCGACCATGATCGAGGCCCGCAGATGACCGGCGACCTCGTCGGAGAGCTGTTCGCGGCGGCGCACCATATGCGGCCTGCCCGGCACGGCTGGTGCGTTCACGCTCCCCTCCCCGGAACACGACGATCGGTCTGCCGCCGGGGCTTGTCCCCCGCGTTGCCGAGGTCATAGTGTGACCGGGGCAACACAAATGTTTGATCAAATATCAACGCCGCGCAACCCCGAGGAGCTCGCCGTTGACCACTGAGACCGATCAGCCGTATCTGGCCCGTCGCCAGAATTGGACCAATCAGCTGGCCCGCCACGCGTTGATGCAGCCCGACAAGACGGCGCTGCGGTACCTGGGCCAAACGATCACGTGGGCCGAACTGGACCGGCGGGTGCACGCGCTGGCTGATGCGCTGGCCAGGCGCGGGGTCACGTTCGGCGACCGCGTGCTGATCCTGATGCTGAACCGGCCCGAGTTCGTCGAATCCTTCCTCGCAATCAACAAGCTCGGCGCGATCGCGGTGCCGGTCAACTTCCGGATGACCCCGTCCGAGATCGCGTTTCTGGTCAGCGATTGCGAAGCCCGCGTGGTCATCACCGAATCGGTGCTTGCCGGGGTTGCTGCCGCCGTACGCGACCTCGACCCGACGCTGGCGAAGGTGATCGTCGCGGGTTCGGGCTCTGACGACGGTCTGCTCGGCTACGAGGACCTGATGACCGAGGGCGGCGAGCCCCATCGGCCGGCGGACATCCCCAACGATTCGGCCGCCCTGATCATGTACACCTCGGGCACGACGGGCCAGCCCAAGGGAGCGATTCTCACCCACACGAATCTGGCTGGCCAGGCGATGACGTTCTTGTTCACCAACGGCGCCGACCTCGCCAACGACGTCGGCTTCATCGGCGTCCCGCTTTTTCACATCGCGGGCATCGGGAACATGATCATCGGGTTGCTGCTGGGCTTGCCGACGGTCATCTACCCGCTCGGCGCGTTCGACCCCGGCGAGCTGCTCGACGTGCTCGAGGCCGAGAAGGTCACCGGGATCTTCCTCGTTCCCGCGCAGTGGCAGGCCGTGTGCGCCGCGCAGCAGGCCAAACCCCGCGGCCTCCGGCTGCGCGTGTTGTCCTGGGGAGCCGCGCCCGCCTCCGATACGCTCCTGCGACAGATGTCGGACACCTTCCCGGGAACTCAGATCCTGGCCGCGTTCGGGCAGACCGAAATGTCGCCGGTGACTTGTATGTTGTTGGGCGAGGACGCAATTCGCAAGCTCGGCTCCGTCGGCAAGGTAATCCCGACGGTGGCCGCGCGCGTGGTCGACGACGAGATGAACGACGTGCCCGTGGGCCAGGTCGGTGAAATCGTCTACCGGGCACCAACGCTCATGGCCGGCTACTGGAACAACCCGGAGGCCACGGCGGAAGCGTTCAAGGGCGGCTGGTTCCACTCGGGCGACCTCGTTCGCCAGGACGACGAGGGCTACATCTGGGTGGTCGACCGCAAGAAAGACATGATCATCTCCGGCGGCGAGAACATCTACTGCGCTGAAGTCGAGAACGTTCTGGCCGCTCACCCGGCAATCACCGAGGTCGCTGTGATCGGCCGTCCCGACGAGAAGTGGGGCGAAGTCCCGATCGCGGTTGCGGCCGTTGCTGAAAACGGGCTTACCCTCGCTGATCTTGATGAATTTCTGACCGAGCGCCTGGCTCGTTACAAGCATCCGAAGGGCTTTGAAATCGTCGACGCGCTGCCGCGCAACCCTGCTGGCAAAGTGCTCAAAACCGAGCTTCGAAAACGCTACGGAACCAAAATGTCACGTGACGCCGGTGAAACTGACTCTGCGGCAACAGTTTCAGCCGGAGCAGCAGAGCGGGGATAGGAGATTTCGTGTTTGCTAATCGATCCAGAGCCAATCAGGCGGATGCGGTGTACGGCCGGGTTCCCATCAGGTACAGTCCTGTGGTCCGTCTTACTACTAGGTAGTAGGGAGATGGAGATCACGTGGTCGGTGCTGGGGCAAGGAGGGGGCGTGCGACACGATCTGCCGTTGCGCCGCGGTGAACGCGGCAACGACGTGCGGGTGCTCCGGTGACGGCATCGACCGGGATCACCGGCTACGTCCGGGATCAGACCAGACCCGCCCTCGAGGCAGTGGGCGGCTTCGCCAAGATGTGCGTACTCACCGGCAAGGCGGTGGTGCGGCCTTTCCAGTGGCGCGAATTCATCCTGCAGTGCTGGTTCTTGATGCGGGTGTCATTCCTGCCCACGATCGCGGTGTCCATCCCGCTGACGGTCCTGCTCATCTTCACGCTCAATATCTTGCTGACGGAATTCGGCGCCGCGGACATCTCCGGGTCCGGCGCGGCGATCGGTGCGGTCACCCAGCTCGGCCCGCTGACGACGGTGCTCGTGGTGGCCGGCGCCGGGTCGACCGCCATTTGCGCTGACCTCGGCGCCCGCACCATCCGCGAGGAAATCGACGCGATGGAGGTGCTCGGCATCGATCCGATCCATCGACTCGTCCTGCCGCGCGTGGTCGCCGCCACGCTTGTCGCCCTTCTTCTCAACGGCCTTGTGATCACCGTCGGTCTGGTGGGCGGCTTCATCTTTGGTGTCTTCCTGCAGAACGTGAACGGTGGCGCCTACCTCCAGTCGCTCACGCTGATCACCGGCCTGCCCGAGGTGGTGATCGCGACCGTCAAGGCCGCGGTGTTCGGGTTGGTCGCCGGCCTGGTCGGCTGCTACCGCGGGTTGACCACCGGCGGCGGATCCAAGGGCCTGGGCACCGCGGTCAACGAGACCGTCGTGCTCTGCGTGATCGCGCTGTTCGCCATCAACGTCGTGCTCACGACCATCGGCATCCGCTTCGGAACGGGGCGTTGACGTGAGCACCGCCACCGTTCTCCGCAGCCGGTTCCCCCGCGCATACGCCCGTACGACGAAGTACGCCGGCGCACCGGGGCGCGCGCTGTCCGGCGTCGGCGAGATTGCGTGGTTTGCCGCCATTGCGGTCGGGTCGATGCCGCACGCGCTGCGGTACTACCGCAAGGAGACATTGCGGCTCGTCGCTCAGATCGGAATGGGTACCGGCGCAATGGCTGTCGTCGGCGGCACCGTCGCGATCGTCGCGTTCGTGACGCTGTCCGGCAGCTCCCTCGTCGCGATCCAGGGTTTCGCATCGCTGGGCTACATCGGCGTCGACGTATTCACTGGATTCTTCGCCGCACTGATCAACGTCCGCATCGCCGCTCCCGTCGTCACCGGCGTCGCCCTGGCAGCGACGGTCGGCGCCGGCGCAACCGCCGAGCTGGGTGCGATGCGGATCAGCGAGGAGGTCGACGCCCTCGAGGTGATGGGCATCAAGTCCATCTCTTATCTGGTGTCCACCCGGGTCATGGCCGGCCTGGTCGTGATCATTCCGCTGTATGCGGCGGCGATGATCATGTCGTTCTTCTCTCCGCAGGTGGTGACGACGGTCCTGTACGGACAGGCGTCCGGCACCTACGACCACTACTTCCGCACGTTCTTGAGGGCCGACGACGTGATGTGGTCGTTCGTCGAGGCGATCATCATCGCGGCGATCGTGATGCTGAGCCACTGCTACTACGGATACAACGCCAGCGGCGGCCCGGTCGGCGTCGGTGAGGCCGTCGGCCGCTCGATGCGGTTCTCGCTGGTCTCAGTGCAGGTAGTTACCCTATTCGCCGCGTTGGCGCTCTACGGCGTCGACCCGAACTTCAACCTGACGGTGTAACGCCAATGACCGCGCCGCTGAACAAGATTCGCAAGCCGCCCTACCTGGTTGCAGGCGTGGTGTTCTTGGTGATCTTCGCCGTCATCCTCGTGCTCGTCTACCTGCAGTTCCGCGGTGACTTCATGTCGCGCACCGATCTCAAAATGCTCGCCGATCGCTCCGGGTTGTCAATGGACAAGGGCAACAAGGTGACCTACAACGGAGTCGAGATCGGCAGGGTCGGCAAGATCGAAGAGGTCAAGGTCGACGGCGAGTCGAAGGCGAAGTTCACGCTCGAGGTTGATCCGAAGTACATCAAGCTGATTCCGAAGAACGTGGACGCCAGCATCCAGGCCACCACAGTGTTCGGCAACAAGTACGTGTCATTCACCACGCCCAAGAACCCGACGCCACAACGTATTTCGACCAAGGACGTCATCCAGGCTTCATCTGTTACCACCGAGTTCAATACGTTGTTCCAGACGGTGGTGTCGATTTCGGAGAAGGTGGATCCCGTCAAGCTGAACGAGACGCTGGCGGCCACCGCGCAGGCGCTCGACGGATTGGGCAACCGGTTCGGCGAGTCGATCATCCACGGCAACGACATTCTGGCCGACGTCAATCCGAAGATGGGCCAGATCCGCTACGACATCCAGAAGCTCGCGGGACTGGGCGATGTGTACGCCGACGCCTCCCCGGATCTTTGGGCGTTCCTGCGCAACGCGGTCACCACCATCAAGACGCTGAACGACGAGCAGTCCAATCTCGATTCCGCACTCGTGGCATCGGTGGGCTTCGGAAACACCGGTGGCGACGTGTTCGAGCGCGGCGGCCCGTATCTGACCCGCGGAGCGCAAGACCTGATCCCCACCTCGCAGTTGCTCAACTACTACAGCCCCGAGCTGTTCTGCACGGTGCGAAACTTCCACGACGTCGCACCGAAGATCGCGGATTCGCTTGGCGGAAACGGTTATTCGCTGCGGGCGCACGCAGAAGTCCTCGGTGCATCCAACCCGTACGTCTACCCGGACAACCTGCCGCGGGTGAACGCCCACGGCGGTCCGGAGGGCAAGCCCGGCTGCTGGCAAGAGATCAATCGTGATCTGTGGCCGGCGCCGTACCTGGTGATGGACACCGGCGCGTCGATCGCGCCGTACAACCACTTCGGGTTGGGCCAGCCGCTCGCCATCGAGTATGTGTGGGGCCGTCAGGTCGGTGAGGACACGATCAACCCATGAAAATCACCGGCACCGTCGTCAAACTCGGAGCAATCGCTGTAGTGCTCCTGCTGTTTACCGTGATGATCATCGTTGTCTTCGGTCAGATGCGGTTCAACAGCACCACGGGGTATTCGGCGATATTCACCAACGTCAGCGGACTGCGCCCCGGCCAGTTCGTCCGGGCGTCGGGTGTGGAGGTCGGCAAGGTCTCCAAGGTCGAGATCATCGACAACGGCCAGCACGTCCGCGTCGACTTCGGTGTCAACAAGTCGCTGCCGCTGTATGAGGGCACCACAGCCACGATCCGGTACCTGGATCTGATCGGTAACCGGTACCTCGAGCTGAAGAAGGGTGACAACGATCAGCGGCTGCCCGCCGGCGGCACGATCCCGATAGAGCGCACCCAGCCGGCACTGGACCTCGACGCGCTGGTGGGCAGTTTCCGGCCGCTGTTCCGTGCGCTCGACCCGAACAAGGTCAACGCGATCGCGCAGTCGATCATCACGATCTTCCAGGGCCAGGGCGGCACGATCAACGACATCCTGGACCAGACCGCGCAGCTCACCTCCACCATCGGGGATCGCGACCAGGCGATCGGTGAGGTGATCAAGAACCTCAACACTGTGCTGGACACGACGGTCAAGCACCAGAAGCAGTTCGACGCGACGATCAACGACTTCGAGAAGCTGATCACCGGGCTGAAGGAGCACGCCGACCCGATCGCCGATTCCGTCGCCGACATCAGCAACGCGGCGGGCACCATCGCAGACATCCTCGCCGACAACCGCCCGCTGCTGCATTCCACGCTCGGCCATCTCGAGACGACGCAGGGCCCGCTGATCGACCAGAAGGATCAGCTCAACGACATCTTGGTGCGACTGCCCACGTCGTTGAAGATCATCGGCCGCGCGGGCGGCGTCTACGGCGACTTCTTCAACTTCTACGCCTGCGACATCACGCTGAAGCTGCCCGGTTTGCAGCCCGGCGGTCCGGTCCGCAGCGTCCGACTCACGACGCAGCCCACAGGCAGGTGCACGCCGCAATGAGGACACTGGAGGGCTCAAACCGCGTTCGCCTCGGCTTGATGGGAATCATCGTTTTGATTCTCGTGACCGCGGTGGGGCAGAGTTTCGCGAGCGTGCCGATACTCAACGCGTCACCGGTGTACTACGCGCAGTTCAAGGACGCGGGCGGCATCAAGGCCGGCGACAAGATCCGCATCGCGGGTGTCGATGTCGGCACGGTGCAGTCGGTGAAGATCGACGGCGACCACATCGTGGTCGGCTTCGGCATCGGGGGCAAGCAGGTCGGCAAGGACAGCCGGGCGTCGATCCGCACCGACACGATCCTGGGCCGCAAGAACATCGAGATCGAGCCGCGGGGCACGCAGATGTTGAGGGCCAACGGTGTTCTGCCGTTGGGCCAGACCACCACGCCCTACCAGATTTACGACGCCTTCTTCGACGTCACCAAGGCCGCATCCGGTTGGGACATCCAGACCGTGAAGCAGTCGCTGAATGTGTTGGCGGAGACCATCGATCAGACGTACCCACACCTCAGTGATGCTCTGAAGGGCGTGCAGAAGTTCTCCGACACCATCGGGAAACGCGACGACCAGATCGACCAGCTTCTGGCCAACGCCAACAAGATCACCGGCATCCTCGGCAGCCGTAGCGAACAAATCAACAAGCTGCTGGTGAATGCTCAGACGCTTTTGGCCGCGGTCAACGAACGCGGACAAGCGATCACCTACCTGCTGGAGAGGGTTGACAAGTTCGCCGCGGAGGTGACGGGCTTCATCAAGGAAAACCCGAACATCAACCACGTCCTCGAGCAGCTGCGCACGATCAGCGACATTCTGGATCAGCGCAAGTTGGATCTCGCCGACACGTTGACGACGTTGGCCAAGTTCACCGCGTCCCTCGGCGAGGCCGTCGCATCCGGCCCGTACTTCAAGGTCATGCTCGTCAACCTGCTGCCGTACCAGCTTCTGCAGCCGTTCGTGGACGCGGCGTTCGCCAAGCGCGGCATCGATCCCGAAAACTTCTGGCGCGGTGCGGGATTGCCGGCCTTCCGGTGGCCCGACCCGAACGGCGTCCGTCTCCCCAACGGTGCTCCGCCGCCCGCGCCGGCCGTCATCGAGGGCACGCCCGGAAATCCGGGCCCCGCCGTGCAGCCAGGTTCGCCGTGTTCGTACACACCGCCGGCCGACGGAATTCCGACTGCGGCGAATCCACTGCCGTGCTCGCACCTCGACCAGAACCAGGGCCCCTACGGCGGGTACCCGAGCATCGGTACCCCCAATGTTGTGACGTCCCCGCCGAACCCGAACGGACCGGGCTACACGCCAGGTATCACCAGCGCGGGTGTGCCAGGGGAGACGCCGCCGGAGATCCAGGGCGTGCCGGTGCCGCTGCCGCCTGCACCGCCAGGAGCGCGGCGCGAGCCCACTGAGGGTCAGTCGACGCCGTTCCCGCCGTACGGTGTGCCGCCCGGGGACCTGCCCGGACCGCCGCCGCCACCCGGACCCGGACCGCAGGTGCCTGACGCGCCGCCGCCCGGTGTTCCCCTCCCCGTGGACACTGGAGGTCACTGACACATGTCGACGATCTTCAACATCCGAAACATGAAGCTGCCGCACGTTTCTCGGACGGCACTGGTGGTCGGCGTGGTCGTGGTGGTGCTGGCGATCGTGGCCGCGATCGTCGGGTGGAACGTTTACCGCAAGCTCACCAACAACACTGTCGTCGCGTATTTCCCTGAGGCGCTTGCGCTGTACCCGGGTGACGTGGTGCAGATCATGGGCGTGCAGGTCGGCAACATCGATTCGATCGAGCCGACCGGCGACAAGATGAAGGTGACGTTCCACTACGACAACAGCTACAAGGTGCCGGCGAACGCCACCGCTTCGATCCTGAACCCGACGCTGGTGGCGTCACGCACAATTCAGCTGTCACCGGCCTACACCGGTGGACCGGTGATGAAGGACGGCGCGGTCATCCCGCTGGAACGCACCCAGGTGCCGGTCGAGTGGGATGAGCTGCGCAACTCGATCAACCGCATCCTGCAGGGCCTCGGTCCCACCGACAAAGATCCCAAGGGGCCGTTCGGCGACATCATCGAGTCGGCCGCCAACGGCCTGGCGGGTAAGGGCCAGCAGATCAACAACACGCTGAACAGCCTGTCGGAGGCACTGACCGCTCTGAACAAGGGCCGCGGCGACTTCTTCGGCGTCGTCAAGAGCTTGGCGGTGTTCGTCAACGCGCTGTACCAAAGCGATCAGCAGTTCGTGTCGCTGAACAACAACCTCGCCAGCTTCACGAACAAGTTCAACCAGACCAACCACGACGTGTCCGACGCGCTGCGCAACCTCAACGAGCTGCTGAGCACCACGCGTCAGTTCGTCGACCAGAACAGCGATGTACTCGTCCACGACATCGACAACCTGGCCGACACCACCAACGCCATCCTGCAGCCCGAGCCGCGCAACGGCCTCGAGACCGGCCTGCACGTGGGCCCCAACCTCTTCGCGAACATCGTCAACATCTCGGCGCCGGTTGCGGGCGGCATCGTCGGCCTGCCGGTGCTGGGCAACTTTGCCAACCCGTTGCAGTTCATCTGCAGCGCGATTCAGGCCGGCAGCCGGTTGGGCTACCAAGAGTCTTCCGAGCTGTGCGCGCAGTATCTCGGGCCGATTCTCGACGCGATCAAGTTCAACTACTTGCCGTTCGGCTTGAACACCGGGGTCACCGCGGAGACGTTGCCGAAGATGATTGCGTACTCCGAGGACCGGCTGCGTCCGCCGCCGGGGTACAAGGACACCACCGTGCCGGGCATCTTCTCGCGTGACACGCTGTGGTCGCACGGCAACCACGAGCCGGGCTGGGTCGTCGCTCCGGGCATGCAGGGCGTCCAGGTGCAGCCGTTCACCGCGAACATGCTGACGCCGGATTCGCTGGCCGAGCTGATGGGTGGACCCGACATCGTCGCGCCGCCGGCGCCGCCGGCGTTCGGAGTGCCGCCCGGCGGACAGCTGCCCGGCCCGCCGGATGCCTACAACGAGAACAGTCCGGCCCCGCCGCCGTGGTATCCGGGCGCGCCTCCGCCGCCGGCTCCGGCGCCGGGTACGGTTCCGGCTCCGATGGTGCCGCCCGCGCCGGTGACCGCACCGGCACCGCCGGGGGGCTACCCAGCTGAGGGGACGGGCCAGTGACGCGCCTACGGAACGTGCAGTTCGGGCGGCTCGGCCGTCGCGGGGTTGCCATCTTGGCCGCCACGTTGGTGCTGAGCGCGTGCGGGTCGTGGAAAGGCATTGCGAACGTGTCGATTCCGGGCGGTCCCGGCACCGGCGCGGGACACAAGACCATCTACGTGCAAATGCCGGACACCTTGGCGCTCAACGTCAACAGCCGCGTCAAGGTCGCGGACGTCAACGTCGGCACCGTCACTGCGATCGAGTTGAAGAACTGGATCGCGACGCTCACGCTCGATCTCGACCGCGACGTCAAGTTGCCCAAGAACGCGACCGCGAAGATCGGTCTGACCAGCCTCCTCGGCTCGCAACACGTCGAGTTGGCCGCACCGCCGGAGAATCCGTCGAAAGAACTTCTGCAGGACGGCGACACGATCCCGTTGAAGAACTCGTCGGCCTATCCGTCGACCGAGCAGGTGCTGGCGGCGCTGTCGCTGATTCTGCGCGGCGGCGGAATCGCGAACCTCGAGGTGATCCAGAACGAGGTCTACAACATCGTGAATGGTCGCGCGGACCAGATTCGCGACTTCTTCACCAAGCTGGACACGTTCACCAGCCAGCTCAACGAGCAGCGGGACGACATCACCCATGCGATCGACTCCACCAACCGGCTGCTGACGATCGTGGCTCAGAACAATGACACGCTGGATCGGGTGTTGACCGAATTGCCGCCGCTGGCAAAGCATTTCGCGGACAAACGGCAGTTGTTCATCGACGCGGTTCAGGCATTGGGACGGATCAGCAAGGCGGCCGACAACGCACTGGCTCCCGCGTCCGACAATCTGCACACGAACCTGGATCTGCTGCAGCCCGCGCTGCGGGAGCTGGCCAAGGCCTCGCCGTATCTGATCGGTGCGTTGAAGCTGTTGCTCACCGCGCCGTTCAACATCGAGAACGTGCCGAAGGTCGTCCGCGGTGACTACATCAACGTGTCGCTCGATGTCGACCTGACGCTCAGCGCGATCGACAACGGCGAGCTGTCGGGCACGGGTCTGTCGGGGATGCTGCGCGCGCTCGAGCAATCGTGGGGCCGCGACCCGGCCACGATGATCCCGGACGTGCGGTTCACGCCGAACCCGCACGACGCGCCGAATGGTCCGCTGGTCGAGAGGGGTGGCTGAGACATGTTGACCCGGACCATCAGGATCCAGTTGGTCATCTTCACTATCCTCACCGTGCTGGCGATAGTGATCCTGGGTTGGTATTACCTACGCCTGCCACGGTTGGCGGGGATAGGCCAGTACACGCTGTATGCCGACCTGCCGGCATCGGGCGGCCTGTACAAGACCGCGAACGTCACGTATCGGGGCATCCAGATCGGCAAGGTCAAAGACGTCGAGCCGACCGAGCGCGGCGTGAAGGCGACCCTCAGCATCGACGACCGCTACAAGATTCCGTTGAACTCGTCGGCGAATGTGCATTCGGTGTCGGCGGTCGGTGAGCAATACGTCGACTTGGTATCTGGGGGCAACGAGAACCAGTACTTCCATGACGGGCAGACGATCACCAAGGGCACGGTGCCCAGCGAGATCGGTCCGGCGCTGGATGCGGCCAATCGCGGGCTGGCAGTGTTGCCGAAGGACAAGATCAACTCGCTGCTGACCGAGGCCTCGGAGGCGGTGGGTGGTTTGGGTCCGTCGTTGCAGCGGTTGGTGGATTCCACGACAGCGATCGCCAGCGACTTCCGCGACAACTTGCCGCCGATCAACGACATCATCGCGCACTCGGCGCCGATCCTGGATTCCCAAGTCAACTCTGGCGCAGAGATTCAGCAGTGGTCGGCCAACCTGAACTCGATCGGGGCGCAGGCCGCCCAGCAGGACGCCGCGCTGCGCAACGGCATTGAGCAGGCGGCGCCGACGCTGGATCAGCTCAACTCGATGTTCTCGGGCTTGCGGGACTCGCTGCCGCAGACGCTGGCCAACCTCGAGATCGTCATCGACATGCTCAAGCGCTACCACAAGGGCGTCGAACAGACGCTGGTGGTGCTACCTCAAGGCGCGTCGATCGCGCAGACCGCGACGTCGATCTACCCCGGCGAGGGTCTGCTGCACTTCGCGTTGGGTCCGGTATTCGTTGGCATCGCCGCATCGCTTCTGACCCAGAACTTGATACCGCCGGGGTTCGGCACAGACCTCAACTCGCCGCCGCCGTGCTACACGGGCTTTTTGCCGGCCTCGGAGTGGCGGTCGCCGGCGGATACGTCCACCAAGCCGTTGCCGTCGGGAACGTATTGCAAGATCCCGAAGGATGTTCAGGGCAATGTGGTGCGCGGCGCGCGCAACTACCCGTGTGCCGATGTGCCGGGCAAGCGGGCGGCCACGCCGCGGGAGTGCCACAGCGATCAGCCGTATGTGCCGCTGGGTACCAACCCGTGGTACGGGGATCCGAACCAGATCCTGACCTGCCCGGCGCCGGGAGCACGATGTGATCAGCCGGTGGATCCGGGCCGGGTGATACCGGCGCCGTCCATCGAGAACGGCGTGAACCCGGCACCGGCCAACCAGGTTGCGCCGACGCCGCCGCCGATCAGCGATGAACTGTCCCCGCCGGGGCAAGGTAGCGTGACGTGCAGCGGGCAGCAGCCCAACCCGTGCACCTACACGCCGTCGCAGGTCCCGACCGCCATCTACAACCCGCAAAGCGGCCAGGTGGTGACACCGGACGGATCCCGCTACAGCGTCACGGATTCGAACAACACAGGAGACGACGGATGGAAGGAGATGCTGGCACCAGCCGGCTGAACCCCACCGATGCCGAAGATTCGATCGACGAAGTAGTCGAGGCACCGGCCGATTCGCCTCCCGAAGATGAAGCGCCTACTGGTCAACCGTCCCGGCTGAGTCGCGGCTGGTTCGCTGCCATCTTCGTCCTTCTGCTGCTCGTCGCGGCGGGCGTCGCAACTGGCGGCTTCTTCGCGCTGCACTTCCACGACGAGAACGCCGCGGCCGTGCGCGACGAGAACGAGGCCGTCGCCGCCGCGAAGGACTGTGTTTCCGCGACGAACGCGCCCGACCCGGCGACGATGGCGCAGAGCGCGCAGAAGATCGTCGACTGCTCGACCGGAGACTTCGGCACGCACGCCAAATTGATGGCCCCGATGATGGTCGAGGCGTACCAGGCCGCCAACGTCAAGGTCGAAGTGACAGACATGCGAGCGGCCGCCGAGCGGCATAACCCCGACGGTTCCATCGACGTGTTGGTGGCGTTCCGGTTCAAGGTGCCGTCGAACCCCGACCAGCAGAACCAGGAAACCGGGATGCGCCTGCGCGCGGAGATGGTCCGCGAAGACGGACGCTACAAGATCGCCAAGCTCGACCAGGTGATGACTTGACGGCTGTGCTCCAGGAAGCGCACACGGAAGCGGTCACCGAGCGGGTCGAGGATTACGCCTTGGCCTCGTGGGCGTCGCGCGCGGGCGGGTTCGCGATCGACGGCCTATTCGTTCCGGCCGTCGTCACATCGCTTACTCTCGTCGCACTTGCCGCCTCCAACTGGCCCTGGTGGCTCTCGGTTGCAATCGGTGTAGCGGCCACCTTTCTCATCGTCGAGATTGGTCGCGTAATTGTGTCTGCAATCTCCACATGGACCCTCGGCCGGGCGCTGTTCGGCATCGCCGTCCTACGTCCCGACGGAACCCGACCCGGCCCGTGGCGGCTTCTGGTCCGGGATTTGGCGCACCTGCTCGACACCCTCGCCGTGTTCGTGGGATGGCTTTGGCCGCTGTGGGATTCGCGCAACCGCACGTTTGCCGATCTTCTCCTTCGCACTGAGGTTCG
>DASRFZ010000191.1:0-6851 GCA_035651275.1 Mycobacterium sp.
CGGCGGCCAAGCTGGCGCGGCGGGCGCTGGTGGTACTGGAGGGATCGGCGCATCTGGTAACCCGGGGGGCGCCGGCGCCAGCGGTGGCAAAGGCGGGAGCGGCGGCTTGCTTGGTGGCGTTGGCGGTAACGGCGGAACCGGCGGAACCGGCGGCACCGGTGGTGTGGGTGCGGTCGGGGGAATCGGCGGTAACGGCGGAACCGGGGCCAACCAGTTCCCCGGCGTCGCTCCCGGCGACGGCGGTCCCGCGGGTAACGGCGGCACCGGAGGCTCTGGCGGCGTCGGTGGCACCGGCGGCAACGGCGGCCTCGCCGGATCCGGTGGGCTCCTCGGCGGGTCAGGCGCCCCCGGCCTGGGCGGTCTCGGCGGTTCGGGGGGCGCCGGCGGCACCGGCGGCAACCCTGGTACGCCAGGCGCCGGCGGGACCGGCTTGTTCGGCAACGGCAACACCGGTGCCACCGGGAGTCACGGTGCCACGGGCGCCAACGGCGCGACCGGCGCGGCCGGCAAGGCAGGCGGGGCGACCTAGTGGGCCCAACCTAAATAGTCGACGCGCGCCAGGAAACGAGTTGTGAGCGGCGGAATTGACGCCTGCGCGGAATTTACGTGCTTCTTCTCATTAAGCGATCAGCAATTTCACAGCGGGGCGGAGGAATTCGTCGATTGCGCGGGCCGCACCTATTTACGACGGCGATCGGGGACATTTGCGTCTACTCGCGCCGATTCGAGCACAACTTCGTCGGGCGTCTTGTCCGGCCTCAGCCCTCGCCAGCTCGGGTGGCGGAGGCGGCCGTCACCGGTCAACTCGCCGTAGCGGACTTCGCCCACCAACTCGGGCCGCACGAATGTGACGTCCTTGGCATCCACCTTCGAAAGTGGCGCGACAAACGGTGAGTCGCCGGTCCGCAGCGGCGACAGGATCTTCTTCAGCTTGTCCAACTCCTTGTCGGTGAAGCCGGTGCCGACCCGTCCCACGAAACGCAGGCCGCCGCCGTCGGGAATGCCCATCATCAGCGCGCCGATGCGGCTGGTGCGCCCGCCGGTTCCTTCCCGCCAACCGCCGATCACAATTTCCTGCGTCTTCCAGGTCTTCGCCTTGATCCACGACCGCGACCGCCGGCCCGGCTGGTACGTGGAGTCCCATCGCTTGGCGACGACGCCCTCCCACCGCCGTTCGCGTGACTGCTCCAGCGCGTCGGGTCCGTCGCCGTCAAGCAAGTCGTGGACGATCACCTCGTCGCGGTCGGCGGCCAATGCCTCCAGCACGCGACGGCGGTCGCGGTACTTGGCCCGCAACAAGGAACGGCCGTCGAGCTGCAGAATGTCGAACGCCCAGAACTCAATTCGCGTGGCCCGCGCGCGGTTCTGCATTTCGCTGAAGCTCGGCACGCCGGTCTTGTCCAGCGCGACGACCTCTCCGTCAAGCACCGCGTGGTGCTCGCTCAGCGCGTCGGCGACCGCTTGCAACACGGGGTATTCGTGCGTCACGTCACGCCCGCTGCGCGAAGTCAGCCGCATGTCGCCATGATCGGCGTCTAGCAGCAGCCGGTAGCCGTCCCATTTCCCTTCGAACGCCCACTCGACATGAGACAGCCGGTCGACCGAGCCCAGGGTGGCCAGCATCGGCGCGAGGTCTTTGACCGTCGGCGCCTGCTGATCCTTCATCCGGTGCGCCAGCCATTGGTCTCCCTCGGTCTGAATCAGCGCGTACCGCCCCGAGATTCGCTGACCCTGCAGCGTCATGATCACCTCGTCGTCGCGGAACTTCTCCGCCTCGTACGTGCCGGTATCCCAGACGATCATTTTCCCGGCGCCGTACTCCCCCCTCGGGATCGCGCCCTCGAACGTCAGGTATTCCAGCGGATGGTCTTCGGTGTGCACGGCGAGGTGATTCACTGAAGGTGTCTCCGGCAGGTTCTTCGGCACCGCCCAGCTGACCAGCACGCCGTCCCGCTCCAGCCGAAGGTCGTAGTGCAGACGCCGGGCGTGGTGCTCCTGGATGACGAACCGGTTGTTGCGGCCCGGCTTCGGCTTCGACTTCGGCACGGGCTCAGGTGTTTTCGCCGCATCACGCATGCTGCGATACTTCGTCAGCCGGTCACCTGACGACATGTCCGCATCCAACGCAGCAAGCAGGTCGCCGTCCTTCGCCACCCTCTTGAGCACCTCGTCGAACCGGAGGTGCCGCAGCTTGGGGTCGTCGAGTTCCTCCCATCCGCGCGGTGCCGCGACCGTCGGCTCCGATCGGCCCCGCAGCGAGTACGGCGCGATCGTCGTCTTCGCGGCGTTGTTCTGGCTCCAGTCGACGAAAACCTTGCCGGCCCGAACGCTTTTCGTCATCGTCGACGTGATCAGCTTGGGCGACTCCGATTCCAGTTGCTGCGCTACCTTTTTCGCCAGCGTCGTCGCCCCTTTCGAGGCGATCGGCTGCTCCAGCGGAACGTACAGATGTAGTCCCTTGCTTCCGCTGGTGACCGGATACGTGCTGAAGCCGATGTCCGCCAATATGTCTCGGATCGCACGAGCGACGTCGGCGAGTTGCCTCATCGAGACGCCCGGGCCCGGGTCGAGGTCGAACACCAGACGCGTCGCCAGGCCGGGCTTGCCATCTAAGAACCGCCATTGCGGCACATGCACTTCCAACGCCGCCTGCTGCGCTATCCACGCGAGTCCGGCGCCGTTGTCGATGACCGGGTACGTCGTTGTGCCGGACTTGTGCGTGACGCTGGCCCTGTCCAGCCAGTCCGGCGCCGAATCGGCGAGCTGCTTTTCGAAGAACGACGACTCGTCGACGCCATTCGGCCATCGCTTACGCGTGACGGGCCGGCCCGCGATGTGCGGCAGCATGAATTCGGCGATGCTCGTGTAGTACCCGAACACTTCTTCTTTTGTGGTGCCGGTCGCCGGGTACAGCACTTTGTCGGCGTTGGTCAGCCGGACGTGGGGACCCGGCTCACCTTCAGGCGGCCACACGTGCGGTATGCGAGCCATGCGTGCTGGGTTCCCTGTCGCTGGCGCCTTCGAACGTCTTACCAGCATACTGGCCATATGCGTTCCATCTGGAAAGGCTCACTGTCATTCGGGCTGGTGAACGTTCCCGTCAAGGTCTACAGCGCCACCGAAGATCACGACGTGAAGTTTCACCAGGTCCACGCCAAAGACAACGGTCGCATCCGCTACAAGCGGGTCTGCGAGATTTGCGGCGAAGTGGTCGACTACCGCGACATCGCCCGCGCATACGAATCCGACGACGGCCAGACCGTAATCATCACCGATGAGGACCTCGACACACTGCCCGAAGAGAAAAGCCGCGAGATCGAGGTGCTGGAGTTCGTCCCGGCTAGCGACCTCGACCCGCTGATGTACGACCGCAGCTACTACCTCGAGCCCGACTCCAAGTCGACGAAGTCGTATGTGCTGCTGGCCAAGACGCTGGCCAACACAGAGCGGGTGGCTATCGTGCACTTCGCGCTGCGCAACAAGACGAGGCTTGCCGCGTTGCGGGTCAAGGATTTCAGCAAGCGCGACGTGATGGTGATTCACACGCTACTGTGGCCCGACGAGATCCGCGACCCCGATTTTCCGGTGCTGGACAAGGAAGTCGACGTCAAGCCCGCAGAGCTGAAGATGGCCGAACAAGTCGTGGACTCGATGGCTGACGACTTCAAACCCGACGAGTTCCGCGACACCTACCAGGAGCAGCTGCACGAGCTGGTCGAAGCGAAACTCGAAGGGGGCGAAGCTTTCCCGACCGAAGAACAGCAGCCGGCGGAGCTTGACGTCACCGACGATGTCTCCGACCTGCTGGCGAAGCTCGAAGCCAGCGTGCGCAAACGGCGATCAGAGGGCTCGACGAAGACGGCGGCCAAGAAGGCTCCCGCGAAAAAGGCGGCGAAGAAGGCTCCCGCAAAGAAGAAGGCGCCCGCGAAGAAAGCCGCCAAGAAGGCTGCCGCCAAGAAGTAACGCCGACCGCACGCTTGTTCGCGCCCCTACTCGCGATCTGCGTACAACAACCGTGCGCTCGGCGGAGAATGCGAAAAGGTAGTCTGCCCCAGTGATCCTCGACAAATTCCGGCTAGACGGTCAGGTAGCAGTCATCACGGGAGCGGGACGGGGCCTCGGCGCAGCAATCGCACTCGCGTTCGCTGAGGCGGGCGCCGACGTCGTCATCTCCTCGCGCACGCAAAGCGAACTCGACGCGGTCGCCGAACAGGTCCAGACCCTGGGCCGTCACGCACACGCCATCGCCGCCGACCTCGCCCATCCCGACGCCACGGCCACGCTGGCCAATACCGCGGTCGACGCGTTCGGCCGGCTCGACATCGTCGTCAACAACGTCGGCGGGACCATGCCGAACACGCTGTTGAACACCAGCACAAAGGATTTGCGTGACGCGTTCACGTTCAACGTCGGCACCGCGCACGCATTGACCACCGCTGCCGTGCCGCTCATGCTCGAGCACTCCGGTGGCGGCAGCATCATCAACATCACCTCGACGATGGGACGGCTCGCGGGACGGGGTTTCGCCGCCTACGGCACCGCCAAGGCCGCACTCGCCCACTACACCCGCCTCGCGGCGCTCGACCTGTGCCCGCGGATCCGGGTCAACGCCATCGCGCCAGGATCGATCCACACCTCCGCGCTCGAAGTCGTCGCCGGCAACGATGAACTCCGCACTCAGCTGGAGAAGGCTACCCCGCTGCACCGCCTCGGTGAGCCCGACGACATCGCCGCTGCCGCACTGTATTTGGCGTCGCCGGCGGGTGCCTACCTCACCGGGAAGACGCTCGAGGTCGACGGCGGCCTCAACATGCCGAACCTCGAACTCCCGATCCCCGACCTGTAAGGAACACTGAATGGCTATCCGAGTCGCACAGATCGGCACCGGCAACGTCGGCCGGCAGGCACTGAAGGGAATCGTCGCCAACCCATTGTTCGAACTCGTCGCGGTGTGGGTGTCAAGTAAGGACAAAGCGGGCCACGACGCCGCCGAGCTCGCCGGGCTGGACAAGCCGACCGGCGTTGTCGCCACCGACGACCTCGCGAAAGTCATTGACAGCAAACCTGATTGCGCCGTGTACACCGCAATGGCCGACAACCGGCTGCCCGATGCGCTCGACGACTACCGGCGGTTGCTCGAAGCCGGGATCAACGTCGTGGGCAGCGGGCCCGTCTTTCTGCAATGGCCCTGGCAGGTGATCCCTGACGAGCTGATCGCTCCGTTGGAAGAGGCGGCGCGACAAGGCAATTCGAGCTTGTTCGTCAACGGCATCGACCCCGGTTTCGCGAACGACCTGCTTCCGCTGGCTCTTGCGGGAACGTGCCAGCGCATCGAGCAGGTGCGGTGCATGGAGATCGTCGACTACGCGACCTATGACAGCGCCACCGTGATGTTCGACATCATGGGCTTCGGCAAGCCGATGGACGACATCCCAATGCTGTTGCAGCCCATGGTGTTGAGCATGGCCTGGGGTTCAGTGGTGCGTCAGCTCGCCGCCGGCCTCGGCATCACTCTGGACGAGGTCGTCGAGGTGTACGAGCGCGAGCCGGCACCCGAGGATTTCGAGATCGCCTCCGGGTCGATCGCCAAGGGCACCGCCGCCGCACTGCGCTTCGAGGTGCGCGGGCTCGTCGACCAGCGACCCGCCGTCGTGCTCGAGCACGTGACCAGGTTGCGCGACGACCTCTGCCCCGACTGGCCGCAGCCCGCGCAACCGGGCGGGTCGTACCGCGTCGAGATCACCGGCGAGCCGTCGTACGCGATGGATATCTGCTTGAGCAGTCCCAACGGTGATCACAACCATGCCGGGCTGGTCGCCACGGCGATGCGCGTCGTCAACGCGATCCCGGCAGTCGTCGCAGCGGATTCGGGCATCTGTACAACGCTCGACTTGCCCCTGATCACTGGCAAAGAGTTGTACGCTCCCTAACGGCGGCTTGAAAGGACTCTCATGCGAATTCGATTGCGGTATTTACTGGCAGCCGGCGCAGTGGCGGCGCTGTGTGGCGCTCCGGTGGCCGCGGCCGACGACGGCGACCAGTCGTGCAGCAGCACCGGCGGGGCGACGGAGTGCTCGTCTCCGGGCAACGTCCAGATCACCGACGACCCCAACGCCCAAGAATTCACGTTGCCCTATTGGGACGAAGCATTCGGCGGCGCGTATCCGGGGCCGTACCCGGTCCCGTACGCCGAAGGCAGCGGCAACATGGGCCACCGTTAGGCCGACGCCATGCGCGCTCGCGGGTGGGTCACCGCTGTGGTCGCCGCGCTCGGTGTCGCGGCGATGGCGGGTGCCCCCTTCGCGTCAGCGCTTCCCAACTGCGCGATGATCGCGCCGCAGACAATGCAGTGCGAGCGCGGCACTCACGTCGGGATCAACACGTCGCCGAACGTGGCGATCAACACCGGTCCGTTCGTCGAACAGCCTTGGCTCTACCCGGGCTACCCGGTATTCGGAATCGGCGGCTGGGCCGTTCCCTGAGCGTAGGCTGTAGAGCACGGCCACTCGTTCCGATGCCGTAACACGACGAATCGAACATCATGTCGGCGTTCTCGCTCCCGATTGCCGTCCTCGCCGCGGCCGCCGGCGCAGTCGTATCCATTGCTCTGGCGGGTCCCGCCGCAGCGCTTCCTCAGTGCACCAACACCGGGCCGATGACGACGCAGTGTGAACGACCCGGCAATGCGCAGATCAACACCGCACCGCCCGCCAACAACAACAACTACCCGTGGGGCTGGCCGTGGTGGGGAACTAGCGGCATCTCGATCAGCATCGGCTGAGTTTCCCCGCGTCTGCTCGTCAGAGGATCAGGAGTTCGAGTAGCCTAACTTTCCTATTCGCAAACCCGGA
>DASRFZ010000192.1:0-4927 GCA_035651275.1 Mycobacterium sp.
CGCGGCATCGAGGCGGCCGTCGAGCGGATCAGCGAGGAGCTCTCCTCGCTGGCCAAGGACGTGGAGACCCGCGAGCAGATCGCCTCCACCGCCTCCATCTCCGCGGCTGACACCGCGATCGGCGAGCTGATCGCCGAGGCGATGGACAAGGCCGGCAAGGAAGGCGTCATCACCGTCGAGGAGTCCAACACCTTCGGGCTGCAGCTCGAGCTCACCGAGGGCATGCGCTTCGACAAGGGCTACATCTCCGGCTACTTCGTCACCGACGCCGAGCGGCAGGAAGCGGTCCTGGAGGACCCGTACATCCTGCTGGTCAGCTCCAAGGTTTCGACGGTCAAGGACCTGCTGCCACTACTGGAGAAGGTCATCCAAGGCGGCAAGCCACTGCTGATCATCGCCGAGGACGTCGAGGGCGAGGCGCTCTCCACCCTGGTCGTCAACAAGATCCGCGGCACCTTCAAGTCGGTGGCGGTCAAGGCCCCCGGCTTCGGTGACCGGCGCAAGGCGATGCTGCAGGACATGGCCATCCTCACCGGTGGTCAGGTCATCAGCGAAGAGGTCGGCCTGTCGCTGGAGAGCGCCGACGTCGCGCTGCTGGGCAAGGCCCGCAAGGTCGTCGTCACCAAGGACGAGACCACCATCGTCGAGGGCGCCGGTGACTCCGACGCCATCGCCGGCCGGGTGGCCCAGATCCGCCAGGAGATCGAGAACAGCGACTCCGACTACGACCGCGAGAAGCTGCAGGAGCGGCTGGCCAAGCTCGCGGGCGGTGTCGCGGTGATCAAGGCGGGTGCTGCCACCGAGGTGGAGCTCAAGGAGCGCAAGCACCGCATCGAGGACGCCGTGCGTAACGCGAAGGCAGCCGTCGAGGAGGGCATCGTGGCCGGTGGTGGCGTGACGCTGCTGCAGGCGGCGCCGACGCTCGACGAGCTCAAGCTCGAGGGCGACGAGGCCACCGGTGCCAACATCGTCAAGGTGGCGCTGGAGGCTCCGCTGAAGCAGATCGCGTTCAACTCCGGGCTGGAGCCCGGCGTGGTCGCCGAGAAGGTCCGCAACTCGCCGGCCGGGACCGGCCTGAACGCGGCCACCGGTGAGTACGAGGATCTGCTCAAGGCCGGCGTCGCCGACCCGGTGAAGGTGACGCGTTCCGCGCTGCAGAACGCGGCGTCGATCGCGGGCCTGTTCCTGACGACGGAGGCCGTTGTCGCCGACAAGCCGGAGAAGGCACCTGCTGCTGCGGGTGACCCGACCGGCGGCATGGGCGGCATGGACTTCTAGAAGTCGCACACGAAAAAGCCCGGTTCCCTTGGGGGCCGGGCTTTTTCGTGGCGCCGTCTTGTCGAGCTACGCGGGCTCGGAGAAAACCACGCAGTCGTGCAGGCAGCCTTTCGCAGCCGACGGGGAGTCCGCGTTGCGGTGCAGCAGCGCGCGGGTGGGAACAACCTCGAGCCGGACGGTGTCCTCGCCCACTTTGGCCACCGCGGCGCGGCCGTCGACGATCAGCGAGTAGCCGCTCGGTTCGCGTGGCGGCCACAGCAGCGTGACGTCACTGCGGTTGGCGAGATTCTTGCAGGTGCGCCCGCCGATCAGCCCGACGTCGAGAACACCGTCACGCAGATCCGGTTCGACGGTCACGGTGTGGGCGCGATAGTCGTCGTCGACCGTGATGAGGTACGCGAACGGGAAGTCGGCCAGGGCCGCGGCGAGGCGTTCGAGATCGACTTTCTTGGCGCCCATGCAAACAACTGTAAATGGTGCATCGAACTGCCCGGACAGCTTCGCCGAGTGTCACGGGTCGACATTGGGCGGCCGACTCCTACACTTCGCCCCATGACGCGTTGGCTTTTCGTCGTCGCGGCCGTCTTGTTGGCACTTGGGTTGCCGCTGCCGGCGGCGCACGCGCAGGCGTTGCCCACACCGTCGCACATCGTGATCGTCGTCGAAGAGAACAAGCCGAATGGTTCGATCATCGGCAGCAAGTCGGCCCCGTACATCAATGCACTCGCCAATGGTGGCGCGAACATGACGCAGTCGTTCGCCGAGACCCACCCCAGCGAGCCCAATTATCTTGCGCTGTTCTCCGGCAACACATTTGGGCTGACGACGGACGCGTGTCCGGTCGACGGCGGCACCGCCGCCAATCTCGCGTCGGAGCTGCTGGCAGCCGGCTATACGTTCGCGGGCTTCTCCGAAGACCTGCCCGCGGTCGGCTCGACCGTCTGCAGCGCAGGCAAGTATGCGCGAAAGCACGTGCCGTGGGCCAACTTCACGAATGTCCCCGCGGACGTGTCGCTGCCGTTCTCGTCGTTCAACGCGCGATCTGATTTCGCCAGCCTGCCGACCGTGTCGTTCGTCATCCCCAACCTGGACAACGACATGCACGACGGCACCATCGCGCAAGCCGACACCTGGCTGTATGAAAACCTGTCGCACTATGCGAACTGGGCGGCGGCCAACAACAGCCTGCTGATCGTCACGTTCGACGAGGACGACGGCGGGTCGAAGAACCAGATCCCGACCGTCATCTACGGCGCGCATGTGAAGCCCGGCAGCTATCCCGAGACGATCAGCCACTACAACGTGCTGTCCACGATCGAGGAGATGTACCGGCTGCCGAAGACCGGACTCGCCGCCAATGCCCCTGCGATATCCACTATTTGGGCTTAGCCCACGCTCGGCGGCTCAGGCGGGCGTCGGCTGGCGGCCACGGACCAGCCGGCCCGGCCGCGCCGCGGTGTGCTGACCGTTCTCGACGATCACCTCGCCGGACACCACCGTCGCGACGTATCCGTCGGCAGTCTGATCCAGCCGGCGGCCCCCGGCCGGCAGGTCGTAAGTGATCACCGGCCGGTGCAGGCGCAGACCGGCGTGGTCGATCACGTTGAGATCCGCCTTGTAGCCCACGGCAATTCGGCCGCGATCGGCGAGTCCCGCGACCCGCGCAGGTACCGACGTCAGCTCGCGGACCACCTCGGCCACGCTCATCCGGCCTGATGCGCGGTCGCGGGCCCAATGCGCCAGCAGGAACGTGGGATAGCTTGCGTCGCAAATCATTCCGTAGTGCGCACCGCCGTCACCGAGACCCAGTACAACGTCGTCGCGACGCAGCAGCTCGCCGACAGTGTCGAGTGAGTTGTTCTCGTAGTTGCCCATCGCCACCAATAGCATTGCGTGCCCGTCCTCGTCGAGCAGACGGTCGTACGCCTCCTCCATCGGGGTGACACCGCGGGCGGCAGCGCGGGCGGCGATGCTTGTGGACGCGTCCGGCTCGTAGTCGGGCACATCGCCGAGCGGGAAGATCCAGTCCCATGCCTGCGCCAGATACAGCAGGGGGTGACCGTCCGTTCGCGGTTTGTCCGCCAGAATGCGTTCGCGCACTTCGGGTTTGCGCATCTCTGCGACACGCTCGGCCAGCGGCAGGCCGGAGATCTCCGCGTAGCTGGGGTAGAACACGAACGGGTTGCCCGTCAGCTCCAGGCCGATCACCAGACCGATCGGCCGCGGGAACATCTGCGCGGTGATGTCGCATCCCGCCGAGTTGAACTTCTCGATCATGTTGATCGCGTCCGGCCAGATCGGATCGCCGGTGTTTCCGGTCGCAAGGCTGAAAGTCACCGGCAGCCCGGCATCCTGTGCGGCCTCGAAAACCTGTTGCAGCACAGGCTGATAACCACCCGCCGGGATGTCGGGCACGAACTGGATCAGCCCGCCTCCGCCGTCGGCGACACCGGCCGCGATCGCGGCGATCTCGTCTTGCGCGGCGCCGTACGTCGGGATCAGCTGGCCGCCGCCGGTCTTGTGGAACGAGAACCGCGACGACGCAAACCCGATCGCGCCGGTCTCGATCGCTTCTTTGGCCAGTGCCCGCATCCGCGCCAGGTCCTCGGCCGTCGCCGGCTCGCGGTTCGCGCCGCGCTCACCCATCACGTATACGCGCAGCGGGGAATGTGGAAGGTACGCGGCCACATCGATATCCCGCCGTCGCGAATCAAGCGCGTCCATGAATTCCGGGAACGTCTCCCAGTCCCACGGCAGCCCGTCGACCATGACGACGCCGGGAATGTCCTCAACGCCGGCCATCACGTCGACGAGCACGTCGTGGTCCTCGGCGCGGCACGGCGCGAAGCCGACGCCGCAGTTGCCCATGATCGCGGTCGTCACGCCGTGATGCGACGACGGTGTGAGCCGATCCGACCAGATCGCCTGGCCGTCGTAATGCGTGTGCAGGTCGACGAAACCGGGTGTGACCAGCAGTCCCGTCGCGTCGATCTCGCGCTCGGCGGAGCCCTCGACGGCCCCGACCGCGGCGATCACGCCGTCTTTGACGGCCACGTCGCCGACGTACGGTTCACCGCCGAGACCGTCGACGATCGTGCCGCCTTTGATTAGCAGATCGAAGGTCATTATTGGACTCTACGACCGTGTCGGTGGCTGATGCCAGGATGAGGCCCATGATCGACCACCTCGGAATCAACTGTTCGGACTTCGCTGCGGCGAAGACGTTCTATGACAAGGTCCTTTCGGTGCTCGGCTACAGCAGGCTGATGGACTTCGGCACCGCGATCGGCTACGGCAAGGACGGCAAGCCGGACTTCTGGATCGGCGACAACGACCTGGGACCGAACCGCGAGGTCCACATCGCGTTCCAGGCCGCCGACGAAGAGGCCGTCAAAGCGTTCTACGACGCTGCCGTCGCGCTCGGCGCCGAGTCGCTGCACGCGCCCCGGCTCTGGCCCGAGTACCACCCCGGCTACTTCGGCGCGTTCGTCCGCGACCCCGACGGCAACAACGTCGAGGCGGTGTTCCACGGCGCGGGCTGATCAGGGGCAGTGAATGCGACCGGTATCGCAGGCGGCGAGCGGAATGCCACGCCCGCTACCGTCGGCGTCGGCTCGGTCGGGTCCAGGCGCAGATCCGGCAGCCGGTC
>DASRFZ010000193.1:0-4404 GCA_035651275.1 Mycobacterium sp.
TGATGACGTTCGATCCGATCGGCCGATGGACTGTCGCCACCCTGGTCGTCATCATTCCCGGGCTCATCGCGGGGTGGTACGCGGTTCGCAAACAGGTGCTGGCCGTCGCGCAGGAGCGAATCGGCTTCACAGGCCAGTTCCCCGTCGTCGCGAACCGGCCGCCGCCGCGGCGAAAGCGCGGCCGGCGCCGCGGCTAGTGGGACGGCAGCTTGTGGTTGTCCCAGGTCACCACCCGGTCGGGCTGAAACGCGACCCACCTCCACGAGCGCCCGCGCGCGGACATCGGGTTGCGCACTCGCTCGCCTGGCGTCACCGGCTCGCCGTGGCCGCCCGCGTATTTGGTGCCCATCTGCCACCGCACCTTCTCGAGGTGCGGATCCGCCTGCTCAGCTGCGGCGTCCTCCAACACCTCGGCCCGCCCGCAGAACATCGCGCCCTGCAGCTCCGGGAACCGCTCGTTTCGGTCGACAAGGATCGTGCACGTGGGATCGCGCCGCAGATTCACGATCTTCTGGCCCCGGCAGTAGAAGTAGATCCGCCCACCGCCCCAGCCAAACCATAACGGCGTCAAGTTGATTCGCTTCCCCGGTCCGATCGTCGCGACACGCATGTTCCACGACGTCGTCATCAACTCGTCCAACTCAGCGGGTGACAATCCGAGCTCAGGCGGGATCGGGGCCATCGGCGCTCCTTCGTGGTCGGTCCCAGCGATCGTATTAACCCGTACCCTGACGGACGTGGCTGACCTTCATCCCGACGTCGCGGTCCTCGCTCCCCTGCTGGGAACATGGGCGGGACCGGGCAGCGGCGAATACCCGACGATTCAGCCGTTCGACTATGCCGAAGAAGTCACCTTCAGCCACGTCGGCAAGCCGTTCCTGGCCTACAGCCAGCGCACGAAATCCGCCGACGACGGGCGCCCCCTGCACGCGGAGACCGGATTCGTCCGGGTGCCCTCGCCCGGCCGGGTGGAATGGGTGCTGGCGCATCCGACCGGCGTCACCGAAATCCAGGAGGGCACACTGTCGGTCGACGGACCCATCATCGACATGCAGCTGACGTCGACGGCAATCGGGCGAACCACGTCGGCCAAAGATGTTACGGCGCTCAGCCGTTCGATTCGTGTCGACGGCGACGAGCTCACCTATACGTTGCGGCTCGCCGCGGTGGGCGTGCCGCTGCAGCACCATCTCGCCGCCACCCTGCGGAGGACACGCGGGTGACCGACGGCCGCATTCGCGTCCCTACCGACCTGGACTCTGTCACCGCGATAGGCGAGGAAGACCACTCCGACTTCGATTCTGCTGCCGTCGAACGGATTTGGCAGTCGGTGCGGCACTGGTATCGAGCCGGGATGCACCCGGCGATCCAGGTGTGCCTGCGGCACAACGGTAGAGTCATCCTCGACCGCGCAATTGGGCACGGCTGGGGCAATGGTCCCGAGGACCCCTCCGATGCCGAAAAGATCGCTGTCACAACGGAAACACCGTTTTGCGCCTACTCGGCGGCAAAGGCGATTACGACGACGGTCATGCACATGCTCGTCGAACGAGGATGCTTCTCGCTCGACGACCGCGTGTGCGATTACCTGCCCGACTACACCAGTCACGGCAAGGATCGCACCACGATCCGCCACGTGATGACACACAGCGCGGGCGTGCCGATTTACACCGGCCCGCGGGTGGACCTCAAACGCATGGACGACAGCGAGTACACCCGGGAGATGCTGTGCCAATTGAAGCCGCTGTACCGGCCCGGCCTCGTGCACATCTACCACGGCCTGACCTGGGGTCCGCTGATCCGCGAGATCGTGTTAGCGGCAACAGGAAAGAGTATTCGCGAGATCCTGGCCACCGAGATACTCGACCCGCTGGGCTTCCGATGGACTAACTACGGCGTTGCACCCCAGGATGTTTCGCTGGTCGCGCCGAGCCACGCGACCGGCAAGCCGCTGGCGCGTCCGATGGCAACGGTTTTCCGGCTGGCCGTGGGGGGATCCCTGCACAGGATCATCCCGTTTTCGAACAGTCCGCGCTACCTCACTGGTGTGCTGCCGTCGTCGAACACTGTGTCGACCGCCAATGAGCTGTCGCGGTTCGCGGAAATCCTGCGTCGCGGTGGCGAACTCGACGGGGTACGCGTCGTGTCGCCGGAAACTCTTCGCGCCGCGACGACGGAATGTAGGCGGTTGCGCCCCGACGTGGCCGTCGGTCTGGCACCGCTGCGTTGGGGCACGGGCTACATGTTGGGGTCGAAACGCTTCGGACCGTTCGGACGCAACGCGCCGGCGGCGTTCGGTCACACCGGGCTGACGAACATTGCGGTGTGGGCGGATCCGGACCGCAAGCTTGCCGCCGGCGTGATCAGCAGCGGCAAGCCGGGCCCGCATCGTGAGGCGAACCGCTACGGCGCCGTTTTGGACCGGATCACCGCCGAGGTGCCGCGCGGACATTGACCGCAAGGCGGCTAGGCCAGGAAGCGTTGTTCGTACTTCGCGAACCGCGCATGCAACTCGTCGGGGTCGAGCCCGAACATCTCCGCCGACGTCGCGATCCGGCCGAGCCGCCCGCGTTCATGTCCCGCCAGATACGCCGCCATCGCGTCGCGCGGGGTGGCGTCGACGGGCTCGCCGGCCAACGAGTAGATCTGTTGTGCCACACCGAGTTCGTCGGCCATGAAGTCGTCGAAGCGAATGTCGATCGAGCGCTCTGGGCCTATCACCTCCCGGTCGCGGATCAATGCACCGAGCATGTGCTCGAGCCTGTCCACCCATGACGCGGCGATCTCCTGCACGGGTACCGGGCTGCGGTGCATGCGAGCGGAGTACGTGATCATCGCGATCATCGACAACACCACCGGCACCGGATCGCGGTGGGTGAACACCACGACCACGCCGGGGAACACCCGGTCCAATACCGGCAGCTGTTCGAGATGCTGCGGCGACTTCAGCAGCCAGCGCCGCCCACCACGCAGAAATTGCAGGGCCTTGAGTTGGGTAGCTAGATACTCGTAATGCGTTGTCTGGTCGTGGGATTCGTAGTATGCGCGCCATCGCGGGACGTGCCCTAGCGTCTCGAAGAACATCGTCGAGAAGTCGTTTGCGAGCAGCTGGATTTCTTCGTGAACGTGGTCGGTCGTCATCTCGTGCATCAGCTGGAAGTACGGCATCACCACATTCATCACTGACACGGCGGCGTCCATCCGGGTTCGGCGCGGATCCGGCGGCTCGACCCCCGCTTCCGAAGGCACTTCCATCTGCTCTTCGCGCAAGCGGCTCATCGCCGGGAACGGTTCGACGCTCTCCCAATAGGGCAATGTCCGAAACGTCGGCGCCGCGCCCAGCAGATTGTGCAGATGCGTCGTGCCGGTGCGGGGAAGTCCTGCGATGACCACCGGCGGCAGCAGTTCGATGTCGTTGATCTCCGGGTGCCGCATGAGTAGGTCGGTGAGCAGCAACCGGTTCTTGAGCAACTGCAGCAGCTGGCTGTAGAAGTTGACGACGCCGGGCCTCTGCATGTTGTCGATCTCGCGGAGCGCGGCGAGGTAGACGTCGAGGCGCTCGCGGTAGTCGTCGGCGCCGAAGTCGTCGAGCCCGGTGTCGGCGCTGGCCTTCGCATGCAGCGCCTCGGCGTCGAGTGGGCAGTCGTCGGCCATCGCCCCTATCAGTTCGCGGATCTGTTCTGCTTCAGGGGAAAATCGCGGTTCAGCGAGGTCATCGAGGTGGACGAGTTTCGCAGCGTCGGTCACGCCGACTTATGTTACTCTGAGTTTCGTAATGACAACAGACCTCGGTCGGCCTCGAAATCCCCGCATCGACAGCGCGGTCCTGGATGCGACGGTCGAGTTGGTGGGCAAGACCGGGTACGCAGCGCTCTCGGTCGACGCGATCGCGCGACGGGCTCGCACTAGTAAGCCGGCGATCTACCGGCGGTGGTCAAGCAAGGCGCACCTGGTTCACGAGGCGGTCTTCCCGATCAGCGAGGCGACCGACCTCCCTGACACAGGATCGTTGGCCGGCGACGTGCGCGAGATGGTCCGACGCACGGTGGCAGTCCTCACGACACCCGCTGCGCGGGCGGCACTTCCGGGGCTCGTCGGCGAGATGGCGGCGGATCTCACGCTGCATGCCGCGTTGTTGGAGCGGTTCGGCGGCATCCTGTCCCGCGGGCTGACCGAACGATTGGCCGACGCCGTTATGCGGGGAGAGGCTCGGCCGGACGTAACGGCCGCCGACCTCACCGAGGCCGTTGCCGGCATCACGTTCATGGCGTTGCTCACCCGCGGCACGGAGTTGGACGAGGCGTGGGTCGATCGCACGGCCACCCTGATCACGAGAGGAATCTGCGCATGAGCGAGCTGCACGAGTCGACACTGGCGTGGCGGGAGTTGCTGGAAACCCTTGGC
>DASRFZ010000194.1:0-9644 GCA_035651275.1 Mycobacterium sp.
GGCGATCGCGTCCGCATCAGGCTCGGTCGCGGTCAGATCGGCGAAATGCGTTCGGGCGTAGGTGCGGTCGTATGACGCTTGCAGATTGCGAAAGGAGTCGTAGCTAGCGACGAACAGCAGGACGCCGAGCATCACCATCACACCGATCGCGGCGACCTGCGGCAGCCGTCGCCGCAGATCGCGCAGTGCCTTTTTCCGCAGCGCGGGACCGGTCACGGGTCTCACCACCGGATCGTCGAGGCGTCCGCCGGCACGCTGTTGCGATCGGTGGACACGACGGCGCCGTCACGCATCTGAATGATGTGATCGGCGATTTCGGCCGCCGCCTCATTGTGCGTCACCATGACCACGCCGCGCCCTGCACGGCTCACCTCCTGCAGCAGTTCCAGAACTCGACGCCCTGTCGCAATGTCCAGCGCCCCAGCCGGTTCATCGGCTAGCAGCAGGTCGGGGTCTGTGGCCAGCGCGCGTGCGATCGCAACCCGTTGCTGCTCCCCGCCTGAAAGCTGCGGTGGGAAGTGCGCGGCTCGTGCCGACAAGCCAACCGCGGCAAGCAGATTCGGGACGCTTTTGCGGTCTCCACGGTTGGTCAGTTCGATCACCGCTTGCACGTTTTCGGATGCGGTAAGCGTCGGGATCAGGTTGAAGAATTGGAACACGAAACCAATGTGCTCGCGCCGGAACGCGCCGAGATTGCGTGGGTGGCGGCCGGAAATATCTTGTCCGGCAACCATGATCGTGCCACGATCAGCCGACTCGATACCGCCGATGACATTGAGCAGAGTGGTCTTTCCCGACCCGCTCGGACCCAGCACCGCCACCAAGCCGCCCGCGGCGATATCGAGATCGACATCGCGCAGTGCGTGCACCGCTGCGTGGCCGGCACCGTAGGTCTTGTCGACCCCGCGGAGCCGCACCCCGCCGCGCGTGCGTTGGGTCACCTGATCTTCCTGACCCCGGTGTGGATCATGCGGTAATCGCTTTCTTGTTTAGGCCGACGAGCGATGACGAACTGCGAGATGCCGCGCAGCCGCTGGTCGATGTCGGCAAGGCCGGCGGCAGCGAAGAAGGCTGGAACGGTCGTACGGTCGAACATTCGGACCCCGCAGATCGTCGCGCCGAGTTGAAGTCCCGTGCGCAGCATGGACTCCCGACCGTACGTCGTGATGACGGCAATTCGTCCGCCGGGCGCGAGTACTCGCACCATCTCCTGTAGAACACCGAATGGTTCCGGCAGGAGGTGCAGGGCGGCAAAGCAGTACACCAAGTCGAAGGCGTGGTCGTTGAATGGCAGGCTCAGCTCGTCGGCACGCATGTAAACTGCACGGGCGCAGCTGTTCTCGCTCCCAGCGCGCGCCATCATCCGTGCTGAATCATCCAGTCCGATGACGAACCCGTCGCCGCTGAGGTGGCTCGCCACGAAACTGCTGAAATTGCCTGGGCCGCACGCGACGTCGAGCACACGTTGGTCGCCGGTGAAAACCAGTGCGGGAGTGCGCACCGCCGCGACGACTGACGATCGCCAGAGGTGGTCGTGGATCGGTGCCATCGCTGGGCTGCGCACAGCGCGCATCGCACGGCTGCGCCGGACCGCGGCAGAGGGCATGAGTAGGTCGGTGTAGCCGTCGCAACAGCGCATCGAGCGCAGCACATCGTCACGGATCAGTCCGCGCGCCAGCGCCGGCGACCACATCCCGTCGGTGGCGGTCTCCGCCCTGGGCTGGTGGGCGGCCATACATGTGTCACGCAGCGGGGCGCCGATCGGTTCACGGCAGGAGTGTTGAACGCGGTGTAGGTGGCCATCGTTAGGAAAGCAGAGCCGACGATCGGATCGGCGGCCGCACGGAAAGGCGGAAGCGAGATGAAAGGCACGCACCTTCGGCGTCGTTGGCTCGTTGTGATTGCGGCGGCTGCGCTGTTTGCCGGCGCATTCGGCGCAGCGCTGGCACAGTCGGTCGATCCGCCGTCCGTCCCGGCTGTCATCCCGACGCCGCTAGCGGGACCGGTGACGACTACGCCGACGTCAACGACCACCACCGCCCCGGCCGCGCCCCACCACGGAGGCATGTACCCGTACTAGCAACCTGAACCGAGTACCTGCGCGGGCCGTGATCACGATATGAACGCTTTCGAGCCGTGTCGGAATGACCCGTGCGCCACGGTGACGGTCGACCGCGACGGCATCGTCCGTCAATGGGGTGACGCCGTCACCGAAGTCATCGGCTACTCGTCGGACGAAACGCTGGGCCGAAGTCTCAATGTCATCATTCCTCCCGCGCTTCGCAAGCTTCATTGGTGGGGTTTCGATCAAGCGATGAAACGGGGCAGCCTGAACCGCCCGACGCTGACAGTTCCTGCGCTGTGCAGTGACGGGCGAATTGTCGTTGCGCACGCGACTCTTGACTTGCTTCCAGCGGCGGGCGGTGGAACGGACGGTGCAGTGGTCACCATCGTTGGCGTCGCCCCGCGGTGGCAGGGATGGGCGTGGCGGGCTGGCCTCGCGCCGATCAACCTGCTTCGCCGGGTTGCGATGCGAAGGCGCCCCAGCCGCCAGCCGCCGCGCTAATACACGACGATCGGGTGTGACGGTTATGTCTCCGCTAAGAAGTCGTTCCACCGGCCCGGAGGCGGTTGTATTCGTTTGCGTGCGGCGGACCGGCCGTCACGCTTGGCGTCGGTTTGGCGCCGCGCCTGCCGCAGACCCATGATGCGCCGGCCGATATCGCAAAGCTGCTCGATGAGCGCCTGCTCGTCGACGTCGGGTGGTGCGCCGGTCGCCGCGCCTGCAAGCCCGGTAAGAGTGGCGGTGGCTTTGATGACGCCGGTGGTGCCCGCTTCCAACTGCGTAAGTAAGGCCAGTTGGCGTCCGATCAGATCGCCCCAATCCGGCTGGTCCTGCAACACTCGATGAACGCTCGGGTCGAAAACAACGACGGCGGCGAGCGATCGGTTTTTCGCGACAACATTGGCGAAACCCTGCACCATCGCGTCGATTTGGGTGCGCGGCGTGCGCTGGCTTTCCGCATTCTCCACGACGTCGCGAATCTGCTGCAGGATCGGCTCCATCAGTGCGACCAGTAACTGCTCACGCGTGCGGAAGTGGTAGTAGATCGCCGCTTTGGTGAAACCCAGTTCGTCGGCAATCATTTGCAACGACGTACCGGCAAAGCCGTGCTGACTGATGAGCGTCGCGGTGACGTCAAGCAATCTCTGCCGAGTGTCGATCGGGGAGCCAGGCTCTTCCGCCCGCACTGAGGTCATTCGTTACCTCCTAGCCACAAGTAAAGCACGTGCTTGACAATCGGCAAGTTGGGGCTTGACACTCGGCAAGTAATAGCTTTACGCTCGGCAAGCTAGTTACTTTACGTCCGGCTAGCGACCAGGGCTTGACCGTGCGGTTCACGTCGAATGAATCTGGGGATCTCGTGAGCACAGCCACTTCACATCTCACCGCCTACAGCCACTACATCGGACGGGTCGGCGCGCTGGCCGCGGCATTGGGAATCGGGGTGATGGTGGCGACCTCGCCGGGCGTGGCGTCGGCTGATTCGTCGGGGTCGTCGACGTCGCCAGGATCCTCGGCGTCGACGGGCGGCTCGACCGGCAGCGCCGGCAGCACAGGGACGACAGCCGCGGGCACCACGAGCACCGGAACTACATCGTCGACGGGTTCCTCGGCATCCACCCCACCGTCGTCAATAGTGTCGAGCTCGACCACGACCGGTAGTCAAACGTCGTTGACCACCGGAACAACGACGGCGTCGGCGGGCTCGACGTCGTCGACGTCTCAGGTCGGTTCCGGTGTGACGGTCAGTAGTAGCGGCGGCGCGCACACTACGTCGACCGATGCCGGATTGTCGTCCTCGTCGGCACTTGGTTCCGGTACCCAGAGCCCGTCCAGCAGTGTTGCGACTCAAGCGAATTCGAGTGAGTCCGCCGCCTCCAGCCAGGCTGCCGGGTCTTCCGCGGCGAGCACGTCGACGGCGACGACGGGAACGAGTTCGAAGCACTCCACCGCAGCTGTCGAGACGGCGACGTCGTCCGCTTTGACCACTGCATCGACGTCGTCGGCGACCTCAACCGGCGCGGCAGACATTGCTGCGACGCTGGCACAGCCGTCGACGGCGGTCACCCAGTTGAGTGCGACGCCGACCGCGCAGGTGTTGACAGCCGACACCGCAAGCAGCGCACTGGTGACCCCGACGGTGACCACGGCCACCACACCGGTCTCTCCGGTGGCGGCGATCGCTGCTCCGGTGATCGCGGTGGCGAGTTTTCTGAATGGGATTGTCACTAATCTGCTCAACCCGTTCCTGGCGGCGCCGCCGTCCACGCCGGAGCCGTTCACGCCGATGGTGTGGGCGGTGCTGGGGTGGGTTCGGCGCAATGTGTTCAACGAAGCGCCGACGATCTCCTATGACCCGAGTACGACGACGCAGACTGGGCAGACCGTCACCGGCAATATCGGCGCCGTCGATGCCGAGGGTGATCCGTTGACCTACACCGTCACCCAGCAGCCGCTGAACGGCACGGTGACGATCGACCAGGCGACCGGTAACTTCAGCTACACGCCCAACGACATCAATTACGATGCAGCGCAAACGGATTCGTTCACGATCTCCGTTACCGACGGCAAGGCCAATCTCCTGAGCCTGCTCGGACTGCCACACAGCGCGCAGGCAACCATCGGCGTCAGCGTGCTCAGTCCCACCGCCGAGCGCACCATCGTGCCCCTGCCCGCTGGTTTCACAAACGCGTCCATTCCGCGCTTCGCCGCTGACGGACAATCCCTGCTGTTCGCCGCCACACCACCGGGCGCGGCCACAGGCGCGCGCACGGAGATCTATCACGTGAACGTCGACGGCACCGGCCTCTCGTGCCTAACGTGCGGCATTGCGGACCCGACTCCTCTGCGTACTGGCACAACCGCGCCCAGAAACTTGTTCAAACCGGTTCCGTTCGAGGACGGCACGGGCCGGATCCTGATGCAATCCGCCGACCCGGCAACCGGCTCGTACACCAACGTCATCTACGAAAGCGATGCCAGCGGAACACGGCTTGTCCGCGTGCTCACGCCGGCAGGCAAGCCGGGGGTAATCGCCACCGACCCGCAGCGCGAGATGAGGATTTCGCCGGACGGGACGCACGTGCTGTTCAGCCAAATTCAGCTAGTCCCGAATCCGTCGGACCCGCCCGGCTTCCTCACCGCCGTCCCGATCGTGGGCACGTTGACTGCCGGCGTCGATGCGAGCGGCAACAAGGTGTACAACATCACCGATGCGCGGGTGGTCTTGGCGCAGGGCGAGGGCAAGCAATGGACCCACGACGGCAAGGGCGTGATTGTTCAAGGCGGGCTCTACGACGCGGGCAACGTCGATGACGTCGAGGTCGACCTTGCTACCGGCAACGTGACCCGGTTGACGGGCAACCTCGACTACGACGAAGACGCCGATCTGTCCCCGAACAATCAGTGGATAGCGATCGACAGTGGGCGTGAAGAGGACATGCTCACGCCGGTGTCGAGGATCGTGCGGCCGCCGTTCGTGCCGCTGTTGATCCAAGGGTCGGTGTACACGGCCTATGCGGGTACGTCGAATTCGCAAAATGTGACAAACCAGCCGTGGCTGATCGCCGTACAGGACGACCTCAATCGCGAGGACGGCATCCCACTGTTCGCCAACGGCGACGGCTGGGTTGCCCGAAGCATGCCCAGCTGGAATGCCGATGGCACCGAAGTCGCGTTCTGGGAAGCGGACGCGTCAGACCCGACAGGCAACACGTCACGGTTGGTCGTGGACAAGCTGAAGTACACCACCAGCGTCGGCATCGCAGCCGATAAGACGACTCCTGCATTGTCGTCGACCTTGCCCACGCTGGCCAGCAACACGCCGCAGCAGGTGAAGCTGCCCGACCCCGGAACGTATACCGGTGCCGGAGGCGGCACCGCCGTGCTGACCCAAACGACAGATGCGACAACGGGTCACATACTTCGCACCGTCACCTACACCAACTACGTCGACGACGAAGGAATGATCCTCAACGGCACCGAATCAACCGACCAAAGTGCCGCCCAAAACACCATCCACTACATCGGCAATATCCAGGTCACGGGAACCCACACCGGTTCCCTGACAGGGGATGTCACGATCAACAAGTTGACGCGAGTGATAACCCCGACGACCCCCACCTCCCAGATCCAGTCCACCCTGGACGGCGACACGCTCGTTCTCCTGGATCCGGCTCGGATCGCCGCGAGTAGGGCGGCGGTGTAGTCGAACTAGCCGTGTGTCGTCGTCGGCCGAGGCCTGATGAAAACGCCCTCGGCTTCGACGGTCACCCCGTTCGCATCCGCGAGATGACCGATCGCGTATGTCTTTCCACGGTCATGATGATCAACCCAGGCCGTCGCGTGCAGCCGTCCGAGTCGTGTCGGCTGCAGATAGCGGAACGTGATGGTGCCCGTGAACGCCGGCTCACCGGGGCGATGTGCCGTCGCGCCGAGCATGTGATCCAGGATCAGCGCGCACATGCCTCCGTGTACGCATCCGGGCGGACCTTCGTAGGCTGCGCCGAGGTCGACATCGCAACGCGTTGAGCCGGTGGGGTCCTGGTGGATGAGAAGCGGGGGTGCGATCGGGTTGCGCAATCCGACCGCCAGATTGCCCCACGCGAAACTGCGGCCGTCTGTCGTGTGACGGACGCCGAAGGATCCGGGCATGACCTCCCCGCTCAAAAGGCGGGCGGCCTCGTCGATGAGGCCCTGCGCTCGGGTGAGCGTGTCGGTGTCGACTTCGGTGCGGATAGTGGTATCGATGAGACGTCTGACCGATTGGGTGAGTGGTTCGTAAACCGTTTGCGCCCTCTCGAGGTCGTCCACTGTCATGCTCTTCTCCGTCACCCGCGGCTCCTTATCGATAGTCGGACCTACTGTGAACCTCGGCAGCATGACCTTCAATAGGCCATTCCGGTCAGTGGTCCTTCACCAGGGCTCAACGAACACTTCGTTGTTAGCCTTGAGCAATGGGAGTGAAGCCGGGCGGACCCGATCTAGCAGGGACGGGTTGGGCGCTGTTGGGCATGCTGTCCGGCGGTAACGAGCTCTCCGGCTACGACATCAAGAAGTGGTCCAACTGGGTGGTCCGGTTCTTTTATCAGAGCCCTGCGCACAGCCAGATCTATTCAGAACTGCGGAAACTGGAGCGCCTGGGTCTGGTGACCTCGCGGGTCGATCATGACGGCGGCATCCGCAGTCGGCGACTCTACAAGATCACCGACTCGGGCATGGAGGCGATCACGCGCTGGACCAACGAAGCGCCGTATGATCCGCCGATACTCAAGCACAGCGTTTTGATGCGGATCACCATCGGGCACCTGTCGCAGCCTGGAAAGCTGAAAGAGTTGCTCCAAGAACACATCTCGTACTGCGATGCGATGCTCCGTGAAGCAGGTACAGAGGCACGGTGGACGAAACAGCAACCTGCGTGGGCATACGCCAATATCGCTTTGAAATGGGCCGAGCGGTACTACGCATCGGAGCGTGAACTCGCGCTGCAATTAGTCAAAGATCTCGACGAAGCCGAGGCGGTCTTCGCCACGGCGTTCGACGGCAGCGACGGCGAAAGCCCTTGGCCCATGCGCGATTATTGGTATGAAATCGAGAAGCGCGTGAAGGCCGAGGAGGACCGAAACGACTGAGTCACAACCCTTTCGGTCTCAGGCTATCTGAAAGGCGCTGACAGGTGCCGCGTCAGGGTAGACGGCGGGACCGCCCAAGTCGTATGCGGCGTTGAGTGTTCTGATGAAGTCAGGATCGTGTAAGGGATTGTCGGGCATCGAAAGTTGGATGCCTTTGCTGTTGACATCCTTGACCAGAGAGTCGATTGCGCGCTCGATTGTCAGGTCATCGGAGCCGTCCATGTTCTTCTTCAGCTCGTCGTAGTCGGAGAACACCTCCGCGGACCAGTGGACCAGAAACCGCAATTCGTCGGTATGGTGGCGGGCGATCACCTCGTCGCCGTTCTTCAACAGCCACCAGTCGCGGTCGCCGGGGTCACCGGCGAAAACGGTATCGAATGCAAGTCCGACCGGAATCTGTTGCCCAAGCGGGCCATTGGCCTCACCACGGTGCACCATCATTTCGTTCTGCACCACGACGCCGCGGTTGTAGATGGGTGGTGTGACCCGTCGCGGCGCCCGCAGCGGGCCGTCCGGCCAGTACGTGAAGCCGCTGTCCGGGTCCAGCGAGAACCACGTGATGACTTGGGCCATTTTGATCAAGTAATCCCGGAACAGACCAGATTTGCCCATGACACTGGTCAGCCATGTGGGCGCGTTCTCGTGGCGCACGCCCCGAAAGCTGGGAGAGTCCAGATGTCCCGGATCGCGATTGGCGCACGGACCGTTGATGTTGAACAACATCAGCTCCGGCTTGGCGTATTCGGCCTTCCAGTAGCTCTTCGCCAGCTCCAAGAATTTCGCGTTGTAGAAGCAGTCGTGCAGCTCGGGAAACAGCACTGCCCCATAGTTCGCGAGGTATCCGCGAAATGTTGGCGTCAAGAACAGATCCAGCGACGGTTCAAACCCGTCGGGGAAGACCCCGCTCATGGTGGCAATCAGTTCGTCGGCCGACGCGAAGTGCTGCGCCAGGATGAGCTTCCACGGCCCCTTCGTCCGCACCACGTCAAGGAGGCGTTCCCGCTGATCGTCGGTGTAGACGTTGTCGATTTCACGGGGCGGCGACGCCGGCCGCAAGATATCGGACAGCGCGGTGCGATGCTCGTCGGTGAGCATGGTGTCTCCTCCCGTCATCGGCGCCGACCGCGCCACTAACGCAAATTCTGCGGCCCATGTCGTGCTGCCGGATGGCACCTGTCCGGTGATCGGAACATTTGAAATGGCAGCGGATGGGCGAACTTCGCCCGCAGCAGTCCGCCGATCTCGGCGATGGCGAGCCTTCCCCGGGCGACGGCGTCAGAGCGCATCAGAAACCCGTGGTACGCACCGGGATAACGCGTGATCGTGGTTTGCACGCCGGCGTCGCGCAGCCGGGTGGCATAGCGCTCGCCCCAATCGCGGATCGGGTCGCATTCGGCAGTCACGACGATCGCTTGAGGCAACCCAGTGAGGTCGGTGGCGTGTGCAGGAAACCGATAATCGCCGACCGCGCCTGCGAGTTCGTGCATGAACAGAATGTCGTCGCGGGTCAACATCGGCGCATTGGCCAGCAAGGTGAGAGATGGGGCGGCCATGTCGTCATCGAGTCCGGGATACAGCAGCACCTGGCAGAAAATCTCCGGGCCACCGCGATCTCGGGCCGCCAGCGCAACGGCCGCAGCCAGCGAGCCACCCGCGCTGTCGCCAATCACCACCAAACGCATTGCGTCGACTGCCAATTCGTCTGCGTGGTCGGCAACCCACAGGGTGGCGGCGTAGGCGTCGTCGAACTGAGCGGGAGGCGCCGATTCGGGCGCCAGCCGGTATTCGACTGACACCACGGTGGCGTCGCACGCCGCTGCCAGCGCACGAGCCAGCGGTTCGAAGGAGTGGTTGGTGCCGAGCACCATGCCGCCGCCGTGAAAGTACACGAGCACCGGCGCGACAGGATCCGCCGACGGCCGGTAGATCCTCAGCGGAATCCGGCCAGC
>DASRFZ010000195.1:0-2162 GCA_035651275.1 Mycobacterium sp.
GTGCGTGGTTCCAGCGGACTTTCCATTGAGGATCAGCTGCGCCGTGGTCACGGGCAGCGAACCCGGCGGCTGCGGCGAGTTGGACGCCCCAGACGAGCAGCCAACCACCCCGACCGCGCATAGTGCGGCCCCTGCGACGAGAACGACTCGGTTCTGCACCGCCCACCTCGATTCCGCTTCACCTGTCAACGGGAGCTTCGGCAAATCTATCGGCGCACGTGCCGAACCGAAAGTAAAACCTCCGGATTGGTTGAATACCTTCGTGGCGACGCAGCGCAGCGACTTCTTCCGGATCACCGCGCGGCTGCCGGGCCGCGAGGGCCGCTGCGGCGTCATTCACACACCGCACGGCGACATCCACACCCCGGCGTTCGTTGCCGTCGGCACGCAGGCCACCGTCAAGGCGGTGCTGCCGGAGATGATGAAAGAGCTTGGCGCGCAAGCAGTTCTGGCAAACGCATACCACCTCTACCTGCAGCCCGGCCCCTCGATCGTGGAGGAGGCCGGCGGGCTGGGCACGTTCATGAACTGGGACGGCCCGACGTTCACCGACAGCGGCGGGTTTCAGGTGCTGTCGCTGGGCGCGGGTTTTCGCAAGGTGCTCGCGATGGACACCGAGCGGGTACAGGCCGACGACGTGATCGCCGAGGGCAAGGAGCGCCTGGCGGTCGTCGACGACGACGGGGTGACATTTCGCTCGCACCTGGACGGTTCGTCGCACCGATTCACCCCCGAGCTGTCGATGGGCATCCAGCACCAGCTCGGCGCGGACATCATCTTCGCGTTCGACGAGCTGACCACACTCGTCAACACCCGCGGCTACCAGGAGCGGTCGGTCCGTCGCACCCACGACTGGGCCGTGCGCTGCGCGGCCGAGCATCGCCGACTCGGCGGCCCGCAAGCGCTGTTCGGGGTGGTGCAGGGTGCGCAATACGAAGACCTGCGGCGCGCCGCCGCGCGAGGGCTGACATCGCTGGGTTTCGACGGCTACGGCATCGGAGGTGCGCTGGAGAAACAGAACTTGGCGACGATCATCGGCTGGGTGACGTCGGAGCTGCCCGTAGACAAACCCCGCCATCTGCTCGGCATCAGCGAGCCCGACGATCTGTTCGCGGCCGTCGCCGCGGGTGCCGACACGTTCGACTGCGTGTCACCGTCGCGGGTGGCGCGCAACGCTGCGCTCTACTCGACAACGGGTCGGTTCAACGTCACCGGTTCGCGGTACCGCCGAGACTTCACCCCGATCGACGCCGAATGCGACTGCTACACCTGCGCGCATTACACACGCGCGTACCTCCACCACCTGTTCAAGAGCAAAGAGATTCTCGCGCAGATGCTCAGCACAATTCACAACCAGCGGTTCGTGATTCGGCTGGTCGACCAGATGCGGGAGTCGATCTACGACGGCAGGTTCGACGATCTCCGCGAACACGTCCTCGGTCGGTACTACTCGACGCGTGCACAATGAGGACATGACGACGCTGGCGGAATCCCAGGCGCTGCTGCTGCAACTGCTTGAGCCGTCAATCCGGGCCAACCCGTACCCGGTCTATCAGGAGTTCCGGGAACGAGGCGCGCTGCAGCTGCCGGAGTTCAACCTGACGGTGTTCAGCTCATTTCGCGACTGCGACGAGGTGCTGCGTCATCCGTCGGCGGCAAGTGACCGGCTGAAATCTACTGTCGCGCAACGGGAAATCGCCGCGGGTGCAGAGGAGCGACCGTTCGGCAAGCCGTCGTTTCTGTTCCTCGACCCGCCGGATCACACGCGGCTGCGCAAACTCGTCAGCAAGGCGTTCGCGCCGAAAGTGGTGAAGGGTCTCGAGCCGTTCATCAAGACGCTGGTCGGTTCCCTACTGGACCAGGTTGCCGAGGACGGGCGCTTGGATGTGATTGCGGATCTGGCGTACCCGCTGCCGGTGGCGGTGATTTGCCGGCTGCTGGGCGTACCGATCGAGGACGAGCCGGAGTTCAGCCGGGCGTCGGCGCTGTTGGCGCAGTCGCTGGACCCGTTCATCACGTTCACCGGCGATCTGCCGGAGAACTTCGACGAACGGATGGACGCGGCGATTTGGCTGCATGAATATCTGGCGGACTTGGTCGACCGGCGGCGCGGACGCCCGGGCGACGACCTCATCTCAGGCTTGATCGCCGCGGAGGAAGCA
>DASRFZ010000196.1:0-18345 GCA_035651275.1 Mycobacterium sp.
GGCCAGAAGATCGTCGGAAAGCGTTGTAACGCTTCGTTTTCCAGCGTTGAGATAGCTGAACAGGGGTGAGTCGGCGCCGTCCGGGGACGCGGTCGCGGTTGCGGTGCGCCGCCGTGATGGGTTCCCGCCCCCGGGCTCGACCGTCACCACGTCGGCGCCGGCGTCGACAAGCAATTTGCCGCAGTACTCCCCGGCGATCCGGTCGCTGATCTCGACGACGCGCACATCCCGCAGCGGGGTACGGCTTCCGTCGCCCACATCGCCTCCTTTTATCGGGCTATCTTAGTTAGTTTTGACGGATAGCTGCCCCGAGACCCCGCCAGGGCCGCTGAACACTGTTAATATCGCTAAGACAACAAGAGTGACGCGGCCGCAGCACCGCGCGCTCATCGGCACTCGCTGCTGAGACCGGATGACAACGCAGGGAATTGGTTTAGAAGTCCGCCGTCGGCTCTCGGCGCGCAGGACCGCGGAGATCATCGCCGACGAGCTGCGCCGGCAAATCATCGACGGTGAATTGTCCGACGGCGACCTTTTGCCACGCCAGGAAGTGCTCGTCGAGCAGTTCAACGTCAGCCTGGTGTCGTTGCGGGAAGCATTGCGGATCCTGGAAACCGAAGGCCTGCTGTCGGTGCGCCGGGGCAACCGCGGCGGCGCAGTCGTGCACGCGCCGGCGAAAGCCAGCGCGGCGTACATGCTGGGCCTGCTGCTGCAAAGCGACTACGTGCCGCTGGCCGACCTCGGTACCGCGCTGCAGGAGCTCGAGCCGATGTGCACCGCGCTCGCGGCGCGTCGAGTCGATCGCGGCGACGAGCTCGTCCCGAAACTCAAGGAGCTCAACGACTCGATGGCCGAGAACATCGAGGACGGCGCCCGCTTCACCGAGATCGGCAACCAGTTTCACGACGAGGTCGTGCGCGGCTGCGGCAACCACACGATGATCGCGGTGGTCGGCAGCCTGGAAACGCTGTGGACCAGCCACCTACAACAGTGGGCCAATGAAACGGCCGCCAAGGGCGAGTACCCGTCGATGAGCAAACGCCGCATCGCGCTCAACGTCCACAACAAGATGACCGATGCGATCGACGCCGGTGACGCCGAGCGCGCGCGCCGACTGGCCACGCGGCACCTCGCCGACACTCAGACGTACTTCATGGCCGGCGACCCCGAACAGCGGATTGTGGCGCTGTCGCCGCAAGCCCTGGCTCGCCGCCATCGCTGAAAGGCACTGCGTGCGAACGGCATTGATCACCGGCGGCAGCGGCGGAATCGGGAAGGCCTGCGGGCGCAAGCTCGTCGAACTCGGCTACGACGTGGTGCTGACGGCCCGTCGCGAGGCACCGCTCCGCGCAGCCGCCGAGGAGATGGGCGCCCGGTACGTGGTCGCCGACGCATCGCACCCGGACACCTTTGCGTCGGCCGTGCGCGCCGTGGACACCGTTGACCTCCTCGTGCACGCGGCGGGTGTCCTCGGCGGAACATACGCTCGCAAGCAGACTTTCGAGCAGTGGCGCACGACGATGTCCGCGAACCTCGACTCATGCTTCGCGGTCACGTCGGCAGCATTGCCGCGGATGCGGGCCGGTTCGCGGTTCGTGTTCGTGTCGTCCTCGGCCGCGCACGAGCCGATGCGCGCCCGGACCGCCTACTCCGCGTCGAAGGCCGGAATGAACGCATTCGCACGGGCATTGGCGCTCGAAGTCGACCGCGACGGCATCAGCGTCCACATCGTCACACCGGGTCCAGTCGAAACCGACATGCTGCAAGACGTGCCGTTCGAGATGTATGCGATACGGGCCGCGGATGTGGCCGAGGCTGTGGCGTGGCTGGACACCGTCGACCCCTCGGTCGACTTGCCCGAGATCATCATGACCGCGATCACCCGCGGGCCGTGGGCCCGCGAGCCGGTGGTGCCGATCGAGGTAGAGCGGCGCGCGGCGAGGTCCGCGAACGAAGCCTGACACCGAGAGGGTTTGCAGATGACAACGGTCCTCAGCGGCATCCGGGTGGTGGAATTGGCGTCGTGGACGTACGTGCCCTCGGCGGGAGCAGCGCTGTCGGACTGGGGTGCCGACGTCATCAAGGTAGAAGGGGTGGCGTCCGGTGACCCCGGCCGGGCTTTGGTCGTCGGAGGCTTTACCCGCGAAGCCGCCCGCGTCGATGCCGACTTCATCCTCGAATTGGGTAACCGCGGCAAGCGCAGCATCGGCATCGACGTCAAATCCGACACGGGCCGCGAGCTTTTCGGCCGACTGCTGGCCACAGCCGATGTGTTCCTTACCAACTGGCTGCCCGCGGCGTTGGAGCGGGCCAGGCTCACCGTGGAAGACGTGCGCGCGTTCAACCCGAACATCATCATCGCTCGCGGCACCGGCTTAGGCGTGCGCGGGCCGGATCGCAATCGCGGTGGATTCGACGCTGCCACTTACCTTTCCCGGGGCGGAGTCGCCTACACGCTGACCCCGTTCGGCAGTGAGACACCCGCGGTCCAGGGGCCCGGATTCGGTGATCTGCAAGGTGGCATCACCCTCGCCGGGGGTGTGTGCGCGGCGTTGTTCCACCGCGAGCGAACGGGTGAGCCGACCGTCGTCGACTCGTCCCTCCTCGCACAGGCCATGTGGACGATCGCGCCGTCGGTGATGGCGGCCGACTTCTTCGGCATCGACGGCATCCCTGGAGCACCACCGGGATTGGCCATCAACCCGCTCGTGAACCGGTATAAAACCAAGGACGGCAGGTGGATTCAGCTGGTATTCCTGCAGCCCGACAAGTACTGGGCGGGCTTCTGCCAACGGATCGGTCTGCCCGAGCTGGCCACCGACCCGCGGTTCGTCCCGTCGAGCAACCTGATCGCCAACGCCGCCGAGGCGTGCGCGATCGTGTCCGAGACGTTCGCCGCGCACGACCTCGAGCACTGGAAGACCGTACTCGACGACGAGCCGGGCGTGTGGGCACCGCTGGCGACGCCTCGCGAAGCGCTGAACGACCCACAGACCGAGCCCAACGGTTACGTGATCGCCAACCTCGACGCCCACGGCGACGAGTACAAGAATGTCGCCGCCCCAGTGCAATTCGACGAGACTCCGCCCGCGCCGTCGCGCGCGCCCGAGCATGGGCAGCACACTGAGGAGATCCTGCTCGAGCTCGGGCTCGACTGGGACGAGATCGGCAAGGCAAAGGAATCCGGCGCGATCCTCTGAGCGCTACTGCTGGCCCTCGCCCGGCAGCGCCTTCACCGCCGACGGTAATCCGTAGAGCGCCATGGCGTTTCCCCGCACGATGCGGTCGCGCTGCTCCTTCGGAAAGCGCTTGATCGCCCACTCGGGCGAGTCGTAGCTCCAGTGCGGATAGTCCGTCGAGAACATCAGGTTGTCGCCCAGGTCCATCATTTCCAGGTATTCCCGGAACGCGACGGTGTCGACGTCCTCGATCGGCTGCGTGGTGAACCGGACGTGCTCGCGGACATAGTCAGACGGGCGGCGACGCACGTGGGGAAGGTCGGCGCGACGCTGCTCCCAGATTCGGTCCATCCGCCACATCACCGGCATGGCCCAGGTGAAGCCGCCCTCGATGAACACCACCCGCAGATCGGGGTGGCGGTCGAACGCGCCGTCGAACACCAGGCTCATCAAATGCGCCACGTACAGCAACGGCCACGACGCGAAGAAGTCGTGCCAATGCGCGGGATTGCCCACCGGATAGATGGGGATGAGTTCGAATGGCGTCTGCCCCATCAAGTGTGTCGCGATCGGAAATCCATTGCGCGATGCCGCTTCGTAGAGCGGGTCGAAATGCGGGCTGCCGAACGGGATTCCGCGGGTTTGCGGCGTCATCAACACCTGTGCCATGAACGGGTGGCCGGCCCACCGCTCGACTTCTCGCGCCGCCAGGTCGGGGGCCTGCGCGCTGACCGAGAGCGACCCGCGCCAGCGTCCGTGCCAGTTGTTCTTGTCCAGCCACACGTCGGCGAGCCAGTCGTTGTAGGTGGCCTTCAGCACGTGCTCGGCCTGCGGCAGTTGCGCGTCGCACATCGGCTCGAGCGTGGCGATGCTGACACCGGCGTCGACCAGCAACTGCTGCGCGGCAAAATCGGGATCACTGCCCGCGACACCGCCGTTCGGCGGCGCGGCGTCGACCCGCAGTGACATCGTCTTGTACGAATCGGGCGTGTCGTAGAAATGGGGAATCGGCGCGACGGCATTTCCCTTCGGCCACAAAGTGTCTCGCCACTGGGCCGGAGCGTACGACTTCAGCACCTCGACGGAGACCGGCAACGGATGCACGTCCGTGTCGACGATCGTCACCTCGACGTCCTGCACAGTGACGTCCTCTTGTTGGCGTTCTACGATCGTCATGACGGACTCCCTTCGAGTTCCACCGCGAGGCCGTACAACTCACTTGCATTGCGCCACAGCACTTTCTCGCACTGCTCTGCGCTGAGCCCACGAACCACGTCGTCGGGCATCGATGTCGACCAGTGCGGATAGCTCGACCCGTACATCAGCAGATCGGTCTTGCCGGTGAAGTCGAGCCATCGCTGCGCGTGGTTCCCGCTCGGGGGCCCGTCGAACGCCGACGAGCAGAACCGCACGTGATCGCGCAGGTATTCGCTGGGATACCGGTCGACCCAAGGGGTTTGGTCGCGCATCGAGACCCAGAACGTGTCGAGTCGCCAGATCAGCGGGGTGAGGATGTCGTAGCCGCCGTCGGCGAACACGAACTTCAGGTCCGGATGACGCCCGAAGACGCCCTCGATGATCAGTGTCGACAGGTGCACGAAGTAGTTCAGCGGCATGAACGCCGCGTAACCGGGATAGGTGTGAGCGTGCCCGGCGAACGTCGGCGGATAGTCGACGCCGTTGCCGCCGTTGATGTGCACGGCGACCGGAAGTCCGTGAGCGGCAGCCGCTTCCCAGATCGGCTCGAACACCGGCTTGCCGTATGGCTCTCGGGACTGCAGCGGAACACCGACCTGCACCATCCGCGGATGTGCCGCCAGCCGCTCGATCTCCGCGACCGCGCCCCGCGGATCCTCGGGGTTGACCCGAATCGTGCCGCGAAGGCGCGGGTCGGCGTCAAGCCAGCGATCGAGCAGCCAGTCGTTGACGGCGGCGCAGATCCTGCTGTTCAGCAGATAGTCGGCGATGTTGCCGCGCGTCAGCGGATTCAGGATTGCAAAGCTGGCGCGGCTGTCGTCAAACACGTGGCGGCACAACGTGTCTGGGTCGGACCCGGGGTAGTTCTCGCCGTACAGGTCGGCGCGATAGTCGCCGCCCGGCGCCTGATACCACTGTTGTTCGACATCGGGGATGGCCCGCGACTGGTGAGCCGGCGCCAGGTAGCGCCGGATCTCCGAGTTGTGGCGGAAATGGGGTTGGACGTTCGCGTCCACTATGGGATAGCTCATGCGTCGTCCTCGCAGGCGAGGCCGCCCCATTCTGTGCTGATGATTCGCTCGCAAGCTTCGCTCATGCGGTCAGGTACACCTCGCCGTCGGTGACGTCGACCTCGTAGGTGCGCACGCGCTTGCGCGGGTCGGCGACGGTCTGGCCCGTCGTGATGTCGAACTCCCACTGATGCCACGGGCACCTCACGATGCATCCTTCACGTACGCGCCGAATCTGATCGGGCTCCTCGGGCGCGAATTCGTTGGTGCCGCCGACGAATCCCTCGCACAGCGGCGCACCCTCGTGCGCGCAGTAGTTGGCGATCGCGTACAGCGACCCACCGATGTTGTACACGCCCACGCCGAACTTGCCCACCGGCACGAGCTTCATCGTTCCCGGCGGCAGATCCTCGAGTGAACACACTGGGTGTCGACGCATACGTCCCTAACTGCCCGATTCCTTGACCTAGACTACCTAAAATAGTAAAGATAGGCCTATAGCGCCGTCGGATTCGGGTGACGCTGCCTGCGCTCCGCAGGACAGCCGCTCTGCCGCTTGGGAGGCATGCGTGACAATCAGTACCGATCAGCAGGACCAACCGATCAGCCTCGACACGTCGGGCGAGGCGGATCCGTACCCCTACTTGCAGCACATGCGAAAGACGACGCCGATATGGCGCGGCACGATCATGGACCACTCAATGACGCCACCCGAGTTGGTGCCAACCGAGGAGTGGACGTTCTTCGACTTCAACAGCGTCTTCGCCGCCTTCCGCGACGACGAACTGTTCGGCTCGGAGCAATACAACGAGACGATCGGACTGGTCTTCGGCCCGACGATTCTCGGCATGCACGGCAAGCAGCACCACGACCATCGGAGCTTGGTGTCTAAGGCTTTTCGGCAAAGCGCTCTCGAGCGGTGGGAGCCGGCGGTCATCGACCCGATCTGCGACCAACTCGTCGACGAGATCAAGGACAAGGGCGAGGCCGACCTGATCACGTCGGTCACGCTCGAGTTCCCGACCAGGGTCACGGCGGCACTGCTGGGACTGCCGGAATCGGACCTTGACCTGTTCCGGCGGCTGTCGTTCGATCTGATCTCGATCTACGTCGACATCGAGGCCGGGCTGCGGGCGTCCGTCGAGCTGGGCGAGTACTTCCAGAACCAGGTCGACCAGCGTCGCCGGGCGCCCACCAACGACATCATCGGCGATCTGGTTGCGGCCGAGATCGACGGCGAGAAGCTGACCGACGAGGCGATCATCTCGTTTTTGCGGCTGCTGCTGCCGGCGGGGCTGGAGACGACGTACCGGTCGTCGAGCAATCTTTTGTACCTGCTGCTGACGCATCCGGATCAATTGCGGGCGCTGCAACAAAACCGCGAGCTGATCCCACAGGCGATCGAAGAGGCGCTGCGCTACGAGACCCCGCTGATCAGCGTGCCGCGCACCACCACCAGGGACGTGGAGATGCACGGCGTTCCGATCCCGGCCGGAGCGCAGGTCAACCTGTGCATCGGGGCGGCCAATCGTGACGACAGCCGGTGGGCCGACGCCAACGCGTTCGATATTCACCGGCCGCGCCGCGCCCACATCTCGTTCGCGGGCGGCATTCACAGCTGCCTGGGCATGCATCTGGCACGCGTCGAGACCCGCGCGATGCTGTGCAGCCTGTTCGACCGGGTGACCGACTTGCAGCTGGTTCCCGACGACGACACCCGAATCGTCGGCTTTCCGTTCCGCTCACCGAAGAACCTTCCGGTCACGTTCCGCCCAGTGGCATGAGGAGCCGCGCCGCCATCCTTCACGACGTCGGCGGGCCCTGGTCGATCGAGGAATTCGAGCTCGACGCACCGCGCGCCGGCGAGGTGCTGGTCCAGATGGCTGCGGCCGGGCTCTGCCACTCCGACGACCACATCCTCAAGGGCGACATGTCGGCACCCAACGACGTGTTGCGCTCGCTCGGCCTGCCGACGATGTTTCCGTTGATCGGCGGGCATGAAGGTTCGGGTGTCGTGCTCGAAGTCGGCGAGGGCGTCACGGAATTCGCGCCGGGCGACCATGTGGTGACGTCGTTCGTGGCGGTGTGCGGGACGTGCCGATGGTGCTCGTCGGGTATGGAGTACCTGTGCGACATGGGTGCGCAGGTGATGACGCCGGGCATGCCGACGGACGGAACCTTCCGTCATCACACCGCGGACGGCCAGCCGCTGGGCCATCTATCGAAGGTCGGCACGTTCGCGAAACACACTGTGGCGTCGGTGAACTCGCTTGTGAAGGTGGATCCGCAGCTGCCGCTGGTGCCCGTCGCGCTGCTGTCGTGCGCGATTCCGACCGGGTACGGTTCGGCCGCCAACCGGGCGTGTGTGCGTGGCGGGGACACGGTCGTCGTCGTCGGTGTCGGTGGGATCGGCACCGCGGCGATCCAGGGCGCGCGAATCAACGGCGCTACGCAGATCATCGCGGTGGATCCCGTTGAGTTCAAACAGAAGTCGGCGCTGAAGTTCGGCGCGACGCACACCGCCGGGTCAATGGCGGAGGCGGCGGAGTTGCTTCGGGAGTTGACGCACGGGGTGATGGGCGACAGTGTCGTCGTCGCGCCGTCGTTGATCTCAGCCGACGACGTTCAGGCTGCGCTGAGCCTGACCCGTAAGGGCGGCACCTGCGTGCTTACCGGAATGACATCGCAGACAACGTTTTCCATCAGCATCGAGTTGCAGAACTTTATCCTGTGGAACAAGAACCTCGTCGGGACCGTGTACGGGTCGTGCAATCCTAAGGTCGACGTTCCCCGATTCGCCCGCATGTACCAGGCGGGGCAGTTGCAACTCGACGAGATGATCACCCAGCGCTATCGGCTCGACGACATCAACGAGGCGTACGCCGACCTGTTGAACGGGAAGATCATTCGAGGGGTCATCGACTACGGGCTGGAGTGAGCTGCGCTTCCGCCGAATGGCCACTTATTGCACGCATTTTCGCGTTTTGCGTGTCATATGTGGCCAATCGGCGGGTCAGTTCAGGCCGTAGAACCTCTGCGCGTTGGCGCCCGCGATCTTCTCCCGACTTTCCTCGCTGATGTCCGGCCGGCTGCGCAAATGCTTTGTGCTCTCGGGCCATTCACCATCCCAGTGCGGGTAGTCGCTGGCGAACATGATGAAGTCGTCGCCGAGCACATCGATGACGCCGGGCAGAATCGGCTCCTCCGGCTCGCACGTCGTCCAGATGTTGCCCGCCCGCAGATACTCTTCGGGGTCGCGCTGCCAACCGTTTTCGATCCAGTCGCCGCGCTTCTCGTAGTGCTCGTGCAGGCGGTCGATGAAGAACGGAACCCAGCCGACCCCGGCTTCGAGAAACGCGACGCGCAGGCCGGGATGCCTGTCGAACACTCCGCCGGAAACGAGTGCGGTCATCGCCGTCATCTGGTCGAACGGAAAGCTAATGCAGTGCACCTGAATGTAATTCGTGAACCGGTCCACCCCGATTTGAGGCAAGTGCATGCCGGGCGCGCCATGAATACCCAGCGGCATTCCCAGTTCGACGGCCGCGGTGTAGAACGGGTCCAGATCGGGATGGTCGAGGTTGCGCGTCTTCAGCGCGGGTGGGATGTGGGTGGCCACAAGACCGAGGTCCTTGGCCTCACGCATGACGTCGACAGCCACCTGCCCATGCTCGATCGGCGTGACGGCGATACCGCGAAGCCGACCGTTCGAGGCGCGACAGTAGTCAGCGATCCATTCGTTGTAGAGACGCGCGAATCCGACCGCGAACTCGGGGTCTTCAAGGGTTGGGACACACAGGCCGAGGCTGGGATACAGCACCATGGTGTCGATCTGGTCGCGGTCCGCGTCGGCCAGCACGCCGTCTGCAGACGAGTGGTTGATGCCGGCCGCGGTGCTGAGCCCATGCTCGCGCGGACAGCCGGCGCCGGGCCCACTGTCCTCCGGGTAGTTGCGGCCTTCGATGACCAGCGCACGCCCGTCGGCACGCGGTGTGATGTGTTGCGGCCAGCGCTGCATCGCTTCAACCGCGAGCGACGGCCCCTCAGCGACGTGCCCGTCGGCGTCGATGATTCGCATTTTGCTAGGGCTCTCGAACGGGCCGGAATTGCGGCAGCGCGTACTCGCCGCGCTGCTCGAAGACCACCTCCATCGGCAGTCCGCACCGCAGTTCTTGCGGATCGGCTTCGACGATGTTCGTCATGATCCGCACACCCGGAGCGTCGTCGAGTTCGGTCAGCCCGATGATCATCGGGACCGCGTCGACGAACCCGGGGTGGAACGGTTGATGCAGGATCGTGTACGCGAACAACGTGCCGCGGCCACTCACCTCGACGGGTGTCGGCGGGCCTGCCTCCGCGCCACCGGGTATCTCCGGCACCGGGCTTGGTGGATGCTGCAGCAGCCCGATGTCAAGAAATCCCTGTATAGCGAGCACACCGGATTTGGCTGCGTCCCAATAAAACTGCGTGACCGAATCCGGAATGGGCTCCGGTCGAACATTCAATTCCATCGCGTCTCTCCCGGCGGCAGTGTCGTGCCGAGAACTTTACGCGACGGGCGGGCGACGTAACTCAGCTGGCGTCGGGCAGCCAGGACTGCTGACTCGACGGCCCCGGGCTGATCGCGCCGAACAGGTCGACCGCGGATCGGATCGTTTCGTCGGCGAAGTCTGCGAAGTCCTCGAACTTGATGTCGTGGCCCGGGCAGGAGTTCTCCGCGTCGAGCCCAATGCGATTCGGATCGGTCGACTCGTGCACGAGTGCTTTCGCGCGCTGGTCGTTGTGATTCCACCTGTCGGCGAACTCCAGCAGCCGAGCCCGCTCCCTCGCTGGGAAGAAATATCCCGGCGTGACGCGGATGGTGACGATATTGCCGTCTCCGCGCGAGCTTTCCAGGTGCACATGCAGCCGCTCGTGACCGACAGTCAAGATGAAGAAGAATTCCCCGTCGTGCTGGCCGCGGAAGTAGCGGCGCCGTCGAGTGCGCAAGTACCGTTCGATCAGTTCGGTCGACATGAACGCTCCAAGGGCTCGGACAAGGCGGGTGAGAGTCATCGTGGTCACGGCGCCTTGTCAATTCCTTTGAGGTGAACCGTTCGCGGTCGAAGAAGTTGCTGAGAAGTCGCTGAGGGGGACAATGCGGTGGTGCGAATCGTGCGACGCTCGTTGGCCCTCGTCGTGGTGGCGGTCTTCGCGTCCTGGGCCTCGCCTGCCTGGGCCGATCCACCCGGCCCCGGCGTACCACCGGTCAGCGCGCAGGCGCGCGCGGCGGGGTTCGTCGACGTGCGGACCGTCGTGCCGGACGCGATCATCGACCTGCGTTACGCCACGGCGAACAACTTTGTCGGCGCACCCCTGTACCCGCCCGACGCCCGCTGCCTCGTGCATGAATCGATGGCTCCGGGCCTTGCTGCCGCCGCCGGCGCGCTGCGGCCGCAGCGGCTCGTCTTCTGGGACTGCTACCGCCCGCACGACGTCCAAGTCAGGATGTGGCAAGCGGTTCCGAATCCCACCTGGGTGGCCAAGCCAGGACCGTACGCTCGCAGCCACGAGTCGGGACGCTCGGTGGACGTGACGATCGCCGGCGTCGACATGGGCACCGACTTCGACGACTTCTCCTCGCGCGCAGGAGCATTCGCAACCTCGGGTGTCAGCGCCGACGAGCAGGCCAATCGCGCACGGCTGCGTGACGCGATGAAATCCGGTGGGCTGGCGCCATATTCGGGCGAGTGGTGGCATTTCGACGGACCGGGCGCCTACGAGCAACGCCCGATTCTCGACGTGCCCGTCAACTAGTACCCATCGACGCCTCGCCGGCTTGGATCATCAGCCGCACTGCGTCGTTGCGCGGCATCGAGCCCAGCATCTGTGCGCCGGCGCGCAGAAGTTCGCCGACGATGTGCGTCGGTCCGTTCGCGAGATTGTCGAATGCTTCCGCGATGACATCCTCGACGGGCACGGCATCGTGAGGACATTGGTCTTCGGATTCGATCATGCCGCGTTCGAATTCAAGCCGCCGCAGCGCGGGTGTATCAGTCTTGCCGAGGATGAGGCCGAGGACATCGACGCCGTCGTCGTGCAATTCTGACCACAACGCTTCGGCGAACACCATGTCGAATGCCTTTGTCGCGCCGTAGGCCACCATGTTGGGACCGCCTGCGAATCCCGCACCCGAGCCGAAGACGACGATGCCGCCGCGGCGGCGCTCGACCATCGCCGGAGCGAAGTGGTGGCACAGTTGCATCGGCACGACGCAGTTGCGGTGAACCATCGCTTCTGCGGTTTCGATCGGGTTCGCCAGGAACGGCGCAAAATTCGGATCGGCGCCTGCGCAGTACACCAGGAACCCGACGTCGAGATCCTTTGTCGCATCCGCGATCTTAGTCGTGGCATCGGACGTCGCGAGATCGACGACGAGCGTGCGGGTTTCGACGCGGGTGCGCTTTGCGATGCCCGCGGTCACCTCGTCGAGCACGCCTTGGCGCCGTGCCACCAGCACGACATTGACGCCGCGCTCGGCGAGTCCTTCCGCGAACGCGGCACCGAGGCCGTCGGAGGCACCGGCAACGACCGCCCAGGGGCCGTACTTCTCCGCGAAGCTCACGTCAGCTCCCCTACCCTGCGGTCCCGGCAAGTGCCGGTCTTCGCGTTCGGTCATTACGGCGTGCGCGACGGGAACGGGTCGTTGGAGAAGTCGATCTGCGCGGCGGGATTGCTCACCGCAGTCACGAGGCCGGAGCCGAACGGGCCTACATGGTCGAAAAGCGTTGCGGTTCCGACGGACACGCCGTCGGCCGCCCAATGGGAGTCGGCGTGCACACCGATCCAGTCGTCTTGGGGTAACCGCGCCAGCGCCACGGTGAGATCTCCGTTGATGTAGCCGATTCCGGCAGTACCGAGGTTGGTGACCAAGCTGGTCGCCTCCGCGACCATCACGGCTCGCACGAACGGCGAATTCGCGTGGCCGTCAACCACATCGATCGAGCGGTTGACGACGCGCTTGCGTGTGGTGTTCTGGTGATCGGCCATCGTGTGGCTCCAGCCGACACCGCCGCTCTCCATATGCATCCACGAGTCTTCGATGTCGCCGGGAAGCGAGAAGCTTCTCGTCGGCACCCACTCCTCGCCACGCGGCGCGGCATCGCGACGGTACTGGACAAGGATCGCGCGGGCGACCGTCATGCCGTTTTGCACGAGCTCGCACTCCGAGTTGCGCACCCGACGGCCGTCGCGCACCAACGACAGTTTGACGCTCGTCGGAACACCGCGAGCGGCTTTGAACAGCTCGACCGTCAGCCGCGCCGGCATGAACTCCGGCAGACCGAATTTGACCTCGAGTGAGCGCGCGGCGAGCCCGACGACGGCCGGCCCGTTGAGATGGTCCTCACCCCAATGGCTTTGCGCGAACCCCGTCGGCTCGAAGCATTCGTCGTCGGTCTGGGTGAAATGGGCACGACGCTCGGTCATCGAGGCATCGTCGCACAGGTCTTCACGACCTCGGCAATCAGCCGCGGATCGCCTTCATCAGCGCGTCATGGATCTGCTCCCAGTCGGCCTTTCCGTCCGAGCCCTTCAGCAGCTCGATCGTGAGGACGGCGATGCCACGGTCTCGCCCGAAGTAGGAGCCCAGTGACCCGGGCGTCGGCGCGAACGAGCTCGACGTTTGCACCGGCAGTCCGCTGGATTGCGAGAACTGCTCGGCGATCTCGCGAGCTGGTCCGTCGAAGTTGATGAATTGGCTGCCGACCCAGGAATGTGCGACGACGATCAGCGCGGGACCGATCCGGTTCACGGTGTCGTAGACGGCGCGAGACTCCGGCTGGCTCAACGGTTTTCCGCCGTTCGCTGGACTGGCGGAGTCGAAGTTCGATGCCGGGAAGTTGCGGTTCACGTCGACGCCGTTGGCATTGTCGCGAGTGCCCGCGGCACGCCCGTCAGGGTTCGCGTCCTCGATGATGGTGAGCGTGACGGCGTCCGCGAGTCCGGCGTCGGTGAATGCCGCCGGGAGCTGGTCGGTCGAATACGCGCCCTCGCTTTCGTCGCCATGGATGCCGCCGATGAACAGCACCTTGCGCGGCCCGTTCCCCAGGGTCCGCGCGCGGATCGGTTTCCCCTGTACCGACGTGCCCACCGCCACCCATTCGTCGCTGCCGGTTATCGGCTGCGATGTGGTGGTCGTCGGCGCCTGGGGTGATGCGATCGCCTTGCCCGATGTCGGAGAGTCGCAACCGGAAACAGCGAGGATGGCTGCGACACAGAGGGCGACCGCCGCCCGCGCTGGCATCAGCATGGCGGGATGCTGGACGCCGGTCCGTCGAGGACCATGTAGACCGAGTTCACGTAGGAGCCGTTGTCGAGCCGGTACCACACATCGGAGGAACCGTAGCCAGCGTTCGTCCGGACGTCGCCGGTGGTCTGGCAGACCGGGGTCACCTTCGTCCCGTCGCCCAGCAGATCCGGGTACAGCGATGGGGCGCCGACATATGGACCGTTGCGTTGCTTCACGCCGCAGGTGCCGCCTTCGTCGCATGTGCCGACCATGGTTCCGTGTACTGATTGCAATGGCGGCGGGGGGAATCGTGGTGTCGCAGTTTCGGTGAATGTTGGCGAAGGTTGTTCCGAAACCGTGGATTCGGGAAGTGGCGTTGTCGGTTCTGTTGTCTCCATGGTGATTTCAGACGTCAACGCTGACGAGGTCGTTGTCTTGTCGTGATCGCTCCAGAAGAACAGCAGCGCGGCGATGATCGCGAACACCACCGCGACGCCCAGAGCCGCGAGCAACCATGTCGGAAGACCTCCGCGTGGTGTCGACGCGCCGGCGGTCGACACGGCGGTTACGGGCGGCGGAGCGTGCCATGTTCGGCCGTCCCAGTACAGCATCCCGGACGTACCGCGCGGATCTTGATACCAGCCCGGCGGCGTTGGCGCAGTGGGACTTTCGTAGGCCTGCGCGGCAAAAGCGCGGGCGAAGACACTACAGGTCGCGAATCGATCGTCGGGGTCTTTTGCCAATGCGATAGCCATCACGCGGTCGAAGGCGCCGAGTTCGGGTCGGGTCTCGGCCAGGGGCTCGGGTGTGGAGTTGAGGTGGTGGCCGATCACGACGACGGGATTGGAGTTGCGAAACGGCGGACGTCCGGTGAGGAGGTGGTAGGCGGTGGCGGCGAGGGAGTATTGGTCCGCGCGGCCGTCGATGTCCTCGCCCATCAGTTGCTCCGGCGCCGTGTAGGCGACGGTGCCGACGGTCATGTTCGTGGCGGTGAGTCCGCTGACGTCGTCGACGGTTCGAGCGATCCCGAAGTCGGTCAACAGGATTCGTCGCTCCGCTTCGTCGTCGACATCGGTGAGCAGGATGTTGGCGGGTTTGACGTCGCGGTGCAGCAGACCTTGCCGGTTGGCATAGTCCAAAGCTGAGGCGACCGCGGTGACGATCGCGGCGACCAAACTCGGGGGCATGCCGGCGGGGTATCGCTGGGCCAACAGGCTTGCGGCGTCGGCGCCGTCGACGAAGTCCATCGAGATCCACAACTGGCCGTTGTGTTCACCACGGTCGTGCACCCCGACGATGTGGGGATGCCAGAGCCTCGAGGCGAGGTCGGCTTCCCGAAGGAACCGCTCACGGAAGCTAGGGTCGGCAGATATGTTGCCGCCCAACAACTTCAGGGCATCGTAACGCGGCAGTCGAGGATGCTGCGCGAGGTAGACCTCGGCCATCCCCCCGCTGCCAAGCCGGCGCACCACGGTGTAGCCGGCAAACGTCTCGCCAACCCCCAGCGGCATGTGCGGGATCGTACTCGGAAGTTCTCAGTTAACTGGCAGGAATCAAAACAGGGTCGGTGTTACCTGCCCGTGCGCTCGCGGTGCTTGCACCCGGGCCAGCAGCAGGGTCGGCGCATGCCCTCCTCCAGTTCCTCCTGAGTCCGACGGATGCGGCGCTCCCGAGTCTTTTCCTGCTTGGCGTCCTCCACCCAGCAGATGAACTCGTTGCGCGCCAGCGGAGTGATGTCCTTCCAAGCGGCAAGTGCCGTGGCATTCCCGATCAGGGCCTTGCGCAAATCGACCGGCAGCTTGTGCACTACCCCGCCTGGCACGCGCTGGCTGCTCATGGGCCTACGGTAACCCGCCAGAGCGGCACCGCGGGTTCAGCGGTTAGGCAGGCGAACCGGCGGGTATGCGACTCCATCCCAGCCGTCCTGTTGTAATAGGAGTTGCATATGAATGCTCGCTTCGTGACTCGAGTCCTGGGTGCCGGGGTCGTGGTGGCCGGGGGGCTGCTGGGCGGAGTCGCCGCGCCGCCCGCATCAGCTGAGCCATGCCCCGACGTTCAGGTGGTCTTCGCCCGCGAGACCGGGGCGCCGCCTGGAGTGGGTGGCCTCGGGCAGGCGTTCGTAGACGCGCTGCGGTCGCAAGTCGGGGCCAAGTCCGTCGACGTCTATCCGGTCAACTACGCCGCCAGCAACAATTTCGGCGACCGCACGGCGTTAGCCGAATCCGTGGTCGACGGAATCAGGGACGCGGCCAACCACATCGAGTCGACGGCGAATGCGTGTCCGAGCACAAAGATGGTGCTCGGCGGCTACTCCCAAGGCGCGGCGCTGGCCGGCTATGTCACCTCGGCAGCCGTACCCAAAGAAGTGTCTGCGGCATTCGAGTCGGGCGTGCCCACACCGATGCCCGCTTCTGTTGCCGACCACGTCGCCGCGGTGGTGCTTTTCGGTACGCCGTCGAACGCGTGGCTAAGTGCCTATGGCGCGCCGCCGATCACGATCGGCCCGCGTTATGAGTCCAAAACCCTGAAGCTGTGCAACCCGGGCGACACGATCTGCGACGGCACCGCCGGTGGCGGTCCCAGTCTCGAGCACACTCTGTACGCCGCGAACGGGGCGGTCAATCAGGGCGCCAACTTCGCGGCGAGTCACCTGTAAGGGTTCATGCGTCATGACCGCAACTCGCGATGTCGCTGCACCGCGCCAGCGCGTCTGGGATGTCCTTGCCGACGGCTGGACGTATGCGCAGTGGGTGGTGGGTAATACCCGGATGAGGGCTGTCGATCCGAACTGGCCCGCCCCGGGATCGACGATCCACCACTCCATCGGAGTATGGCCGCTGGTCATCAGTGACGAAACCGTCGTCGAGAGCTGTACGCCTCTGGAGGAGCTCGTGTTGCTGGCCAAGCTGCGGCCATTCGGCGCGGCGAGGATTACCTTGCGGCTCAGCGATATTCCGGGCGGGTGCCACGTCGAGATGACCGAGGTCCCGGCCGAAGGATTGGTGAGCGTCATCCCCGACCGCGCTGCCCTGATCGGCATGTGGCCCCGCAATCGGGAATGTCTTTGGCGACTGGCATCAATCGCGGAAGAGCAGGAACCCGCACGCGCGGCTTCGGGAAGGTAGTGCGCAGGAAGACATGCGGTCAGGAGGGAAGCCGAGCGGCGTACCCACCACCCCTGTCGAATGTTGCTTCTTGTCCGTGGACCGACAGCGACGCCAATCGTGGATAGAGGATTGCTGGGCCCAACCATCTAGCAACGAAGCGGCGTAATGCGAGTCCCTGGCGAGGCACCTGCCCAGGATCGGTCAGCAGGGACTGCACCGTGCGCAAAGTCATCTCGGCAAGTTCACGGAGGGCGGCGGTGTCGAAGCCGTGAAGCTTCCAATCGACGTCGAGGCGGTGAAAAACGGACAGGCAGAACGCGATTGCCGTATCAGAGGTCAGCGAGGTGACGGCTTCGCCCTCATCTCGCCGGGTCAGTACGCTTTCCAGCTGCGGATCACCGGAGAGGTTCTCGACTCCGAAGGCAACGCTTTCGACCACTGCAGTGACAGGATCGTTGAGGCCACTGACGTGGTCTGCAACTTGGTCGATGAATCCGTTGACGGCGCGCATTGCGCTAGCAATGAGCAGCGCGTCAGCATTGGGAAAATAGCGGTACACCGTCTGGCGAGTGACTCCGAGCCTGCGGGCGACGTCGGCTAGGCGTATCGCCGCGCCGTGCTCGGCAATCTCCTCGTCTACCGCACTCAGAATGCGTGAAATAGCTTCCTCGTCCGATGAGGGCGTCGAACCCGCCCAGCCACGACTACGCATCCGTCGTCACAAGCCTTTCGCTGGTGAATTCGATCGACAGAGTTGTCGGACCGGTCATTCCCAGCAGGGATTTCCACGGGGCCGGACCGACGCGATGGGTGGCGGGGAGGCGGCGGGTGAGGACAGTGAGCGCTTCCGCCAGTTCCCGGCGTGCGAGGTTCGCGCCAAGGCAGTAGTGCGCGCCACCGCCGAACGTCAGAATTGCGGGAACATCCGTGCGCGCGATGTCGAAGCGGTCAGCATCGTCATAGATCGCTGGATCTCGGTTGGCTGCAAAGGTGTTCGCGAGTACGAACGTTCCTGCCGGGAACAGATAGCCACCGAACTCGACATCCTCAACCGCGACTCGCGGCACGATACAGGCCGCGGGTGAGTGGCGCATGCTCTCCTCGACCGCCTGCATCGCAAGTTCCGGATGGTCGCGCAGCTTCGCCCATTGGTCCGGATGCTCGCAGAGCACCTGAACCGACGCCGCCAATTGGTTTCGCGTCGTATCCGTTCCCGCCATCAAGAAACCGGCCACCAGCATGCGCAGTTCGTCGAGATTGAGCCGGTCGCCGTCACTTTCAGCGCGAATGAGCTCCGACAGCAGATCATCGGTCAGATTGTCTCGGCGGGCGGCGACCATGCCGTCGACGTAGGCGTCGAGTTCGCTCCACGCGCGCATGATCGCGGACTGATCGAAGTTGGCATCTGGCTGAAAGTTGAGGGCTTTGAAGACCTCCTCAGTCCAGTCAGCGAACAACTGCCAATCCTCGCGAGGCGCACCGAGCAGCGCGCACATGATCGGGGTGGGGTAAGGACGGGCGATGTCTGTCACGACGTCGCAGCGTCCGGCGTCCACCACCCGGTCGATCAGCCCGTTGACCAC
>DASRFZ010000197.1:0-4592 GCA_035651275.1 Mycobacterium sp.
CGGATCGACGCGAGCCCGATATGCCCGTTTTCGACGCTGTCGACGAGCGCGGTCGGGGAGATGCCCACCCCGTCGTCAGTGATGCGGAGCAGGGCCGTTCCCGCCTCGTGGCCCAGTGCGATCCGGATGCGGTCGGCCTGCGCGTGCTTGATGGCGTTGGTGGCGATCTCCCGTACCGCCGAATAGAGGAGGTGGTCGGCGTCGGTGCGGAGGTTCTCTGGCCACGCGCGGGTGTCAAGGTCGACCGTGAGGTCCGCACGGGAGGCGACGTTGTCCGCGAGAGCGCCCACCGCCGACTTCAGCCCGGTCCTGGCGAGCACTTCAGGGTGGAGCTCGCGGACCACGTTGCGCAGCAGTTGGGACACCTCGACGAGCGACGAGTCCACCCGGTCCATCGCGACGTCGGATCCGGACCGCGCCTCGTCCAAATCCTGGCGTGCGACCAACACGTATTGGAGAGCGCCGTCGTGCAACCGCTCGGACAGCGCTTGCCGCTCGCGCTTCTCCAAGGCGAGCACTTCCTCGAGCAGTTGGGTTCGCTGCTGCGCCAACTGCCCGATCGTCTCCACTTTGGACTGCTGGATGCGAGACAGCGCCACCGATCCAATGGCGAGGCCGGCCAACACCGCCGCGCTCAAAACGATTGACGCCCAAGGCTCTTCGTTAGGACCTTTGTTGATCCAGCCCACGGTGACGAAGGCGGACAGAGTGGGAACGGCCATCGCCCCGCTGATGTACGGGTCCAACTGCGCGGCCGCGATCAATGGGATCAAGAACAGGCCGTTGCGCAACACGTCCGACGTCCAGTTGTCCGGTGAGGTGATACCGGTGAGCACCGAAAGAACCGAGACGACGGTCACGTCGGCGGTCAGGACCAACAGTGTGACCAGCCGTCGGGATCGCACCAGGACAGCCGGCCGGAGCGCCCACACCGACCAGCCGGCAACCACCACGACGTATCCCACCAGAACCGCCACGCAGATCCAGTTGCTCGCGTTCGGCGGCTCGAACAGCAATGTGGTTGCGATGAAGGCAATCAACAGAATTCGCAACGCGAACTGAAGGAGGGTGCCGAGAAACAGGTAGCGCTGCGAGTCCAGCGGCGGTCCTGACATGGCGACTCCTGAAAATGCACGGCACCCCGCAGGCATTATCAGCCCACGGGGTGCCGCAGCAGGGGAGATCGGGCCCGCTATCGAGCGAGATCGAACCTGTCGTTGTTCATCACCTTGACCCACGCGGCGACGAAGTCGTTGACGAACTTGTCCTTCGCGTCGTCTTGCGCGTAGACCTCGGCCAACGCCCGCAACTGCGAGTTCGAGCCGAACACCAAATCGTTCGCGGTGGCGGTCCACTTGACGTTGCCGGTGGCGCGATCCCGAACCTCGTACACGTTCTCCGTTGACTCCGACACCTTCCACTCGTACGACATGTCGCACAGGTTGACGAAGAAGTCGTTGGTCAACGTGCCCGGCCGGTCGGTGAACACGCCGTGCTTGCTCTGGCCGTGGTTGGCACCCAACGCGCGCAGTCCGCCGACGAGCACCGTCATCTCCGGCGCCGTCAGGTCCAGCATGTACGCGCGATCGACGAGAAGGCGCTCCACTTGGCCCTTTTCGCCGGACCGGATGTAGTTGCGGAACCCGTCGGCCCGTGGCTCGAGCACCGAGAACGACTCCACGTCCGTCTGCTCCTGCGACGCGTCGGTGCGTCCTGGCGCGAACGGCACGGTGACGTCGTGGCCCGCGTCCTTGGCCGCCTTCTCGACGGCAGCGGACCCCGCGAGCACGATCACGTCGGCAAGCGAGACCTTCTTGCCGCCGGAAGCCGAGCTGTTGAAGTCCTGCTGGATCTTCTCCAACACAGGCAGCACCTTCGACAATTCGGCGGGCTCGTTGACCTCCCAACTCTTTTGCGGCTCAAGGCGAATCCGCGCACCGTTGGCACCGCCGCGCTTGTCGGTGCTGCGGAAGCTCGCCGCCGACGCCCATGCGGTGTTGACCAACTGCGCGACGGACAGCCCCGACTCGAGGATCTTGGCCTTGAGTGCGGCGGCGTCCTGTTCGTCGATCAGCTGGTGGTCGACGTCGGGCACCGGGTCCTGCCACAGCTGCGGCTCGGCAACCCACGGACCGAGGTAGCGCGATATCGGCCCCATGTCGCGGTGCAGCAGCTTGTACCACGCCTTGGCGAACGCGTCGGCCAACTCCTCCGGATGCTCCAGCCAACGCCGGGTGATGTCGGCGTAGATCGGGCTCTCCCGCATCGAGATGTCGGTCACCAGCATGGTGGGCTTGCGCTTCTTCGACTCGTCGAAGGGGTCGGGAATGATCTCGTCGGCGTCTTTAGCGACGTACTGCCAGGCGCCGGCCGGGCTCTTCGTCAGCTCCCATTCGTGGCCGTACAGAGTCTCGAGGAAGGTGTTGTCCCACTTCGTCGGGGTCGGCGTCCACACCACCTCCAGGCCGCTGGTGATGGCATCCTTGCCCTTGCCCGTGCCGAAGGAGCTCTTCCAGCCCAGACCCTGCTCCTCGATCGGAGCGGCTTCGGGCTCGGGCCCGACAAGGTCGGCGTCACCGGCACCGTGTGTCTTGCCGAAGGTGTGCCCGCCGACGATCAGCGCGGCAGTCTCCTCGTCGTTCATCGCCATCCGGCCGAACGTCTCGCGGATGTCCTTGCCGGCAGCCACTGGATCCGGTTGGCCCTCAGGGCCTTCGGGGTTGACGTAGATCAGCCCCATCGTCGTCGCACCGTACGGCTCGGCCAGCTGGCGCTCGCCCGAGTAGCGCTTGTCGGTGCCGAGCCATTCCCCCTCTTCACCCCAGAGGATTTCCTCTGGCTCCCAGATGTCCTCACGGCCGAAGCCGAAGCCGAACGTCTTGAACCCCATGGACTCCAGCGCGACATTGCCGGCGAAGATGATCAGGTCGGCCCACGAGATCTTGTTGCCGTACTTCTGCTTGACCGGCCACAGCAGACGACGCGCTTTGTCCAGGCTGGCGTTATCGGGCCAGCTGTTGAGCGGGGCGAAGCGCTGCGCGCCCTGGCCGCCGCCGCCGCGGCCGTCGTGGATGCGGTACGTGCCGGCGGCGTGCCAGCTCATCCGGATGAACAGGCCGCCGTAGTGGCCGTAGTCGGCAGGCCACCAGTCCTGCGAGGTCGTCATGACCTCGACGAGGTCGCGCTTGAGCGCCTCGACATCGAGTTTGTTGAACTCTTCGGCGTAGTTGAAGCCGGGACCGAGCGGGTTGGCTTTCGACGAATGGGCATGCAGCACAGACAAATTGACTTGGTTCGGCCACCAGTCCTGATTGGTCATCGGAGCGTGCGCCTTCGGCGTCGGAGACGGGATCGCCGGGTTTTCGCTCTCGCTCTTGCTGTGTGTCTCGCTCTCTGGGTAGGGCGGACGGCTATCGGATGTCACTGCATTCCTTCCGGGTTGGTTGCCGATCACGGATGCGATCGAGGGACTTGCGTTGCGGAGCAGTCGGGGCAGAGGCCCCAATAAATGACCTCGGCTTCGTCGAGGACGAAACCGTCGAGCACGCCGTCGTCATCGGACGGCGTCAAGCACGGTGTGTCGCCGACGGCACAGTCGATGTCGGCGATCACCCCGCAGGATCGGCAGACCACATGATGGTGGTTGTCGCCGACCCGCGACTCGTACCGGGCGACGGACCCTGACGGCTGGATTTTGCGCACCAGGCCCGCGGAGGTCAGAGCCGCGAGGACGTCGTAGACAGCCTGCCGGGACACATCGGGCAGGCCGGCGCGGACGGCACCGAAGATGGTGTCGGTATCGGCGTGCGGGTGGGCGTGCACCGCTTCCAGCACCGCGAGCCGCGGGCGGGTGACGCGCAGATCGGCCGAACGAAGCTGCTCGACGTAATCCGACGGGGACACGAAGACAATATTGCCCCTTTTCTGGAATCAGTCAAGACTTCAGTTTTTGCGGTTTCAACACTCTGCCGTCGGGTAACTCGAACCACATGATGGTGAACAAGGAGTTGATGACGAAGTTAGTCGTAGGCGCGGCCGCGATCCCGATGGCTGCTGGCTTCTGGGCCGCAACGGCCAGCACCAACACGGCGACCTTTCTTGCCGACCCGCCTCCGTGCGTGGACGCGAACGGCAATCCGTGCGCCGGGGGACCGGCCAACGCCAATGCCGGACCGGGCGGGGCGAGCGCCAGCGTCCCGGGTGCTGACGCGAGTGCCGGACCGGGCGGTGTCAATGCCGACCTGCCCGGCTCCAACGCGAACGCCGGACAAGGTGGTGCGAGCGCGAGCGTCCCGGGTGCCGGCGCCAACGCAGGCCCGGGCGGCGCCAGCGCCAGCGTGCCGGGCGCCGGTGCCAACGCGGGGCCTGGCGGAGCGGGCATCTGCATCAACGGCGTCGGTTGCGCCAACGCCGGGTAACAGTTCGACGCCCGTCGAAGCGTTACGGGTGCAGACTTGACGGATGACTGGATCCGCCCGCAAAAGCGTTGACACAGACCGCTTTCCGGAGTGGGAAGCCTTCGCGGCGGCCGTTCAGGCCCGACGGCCCGACGCTGGGACGTGGTGTGAGGCGTGGACGGTGCGCGACATCGT